>NZ_JBDIAB010000006.1:0-46271 GCF_039812165.1 Microbacterium sp. | reverse complement strand
GCCCGCCACGCCGGTGCCGTCCGGGCTGCGACACGGCTACAGGCGCGCGATCTCCTGCCGCGGCCGCACCGCGATGTCGGTGAGCTGCGTGTCGGGCGGCGCGTCCACGACGAAGCGCACGACGGATGCCACGGTGCCCGGCGCGATGTACCGCTCGGGCTGGTAGACGCCGCCGGCCTGCGCGATGCCGCCGCGGAGCATCGCGGTGTCGGTCTGGCCCGGTGCGATCGTGACGACGCGCACGCGATGCGGCTCTTCGTCGATGCGCAGGACGTCCGCGAGGCCGCGGAGGGCGTGCTTGGAAGCCGTGTACACCGCGCTCCCGGGCACCGGGCGGGTGCCGGCTCCCGAGCCGATGAACACGACGGTCCCGGAGGCGGCGCGCAGGAGCGGGAGCACGAGCCGCGTGAGCGTCGCCGGCGCCACGACGTTGACCGCGAGCTGGCCGAGCCAGTCCTCCTCGGTGGCATCCGCCACGGAGTGCGCGCCGCCCGTCGCCGCTGCGTGCACGAGCACGTCGAGCCGCGCGAGCGCGGCGGTGCGCGCGGCCAGGGCGGCCGCATCGGTCACGTCGACCTGCCACGGCTCGGCGCCGAGCGCCGCGAGTGCGTCGAGCGCGTCGGTGTCGCGCCCCACGGCCACGACGCGATGGGTGCGGAGGAGGTCGCGGACGATCTCGCCGCCCATCCCGCCGGTGGCGCCGGTCACGAGGGCGACGGGGCGGTCGACGGCCGAGCGGTCTTCGGTCATGGTGTGGTCCTCTCGGCGCCGGCGAGGCGCCCGCGCGCGTTCTCGGCGATCCGCAGGGCGCTGCGGGCGACCCGGTCGGTCTCGCGCAGCATCGTGGGATCGGTCCTGGGCATCGGGCTGATGATCGTGTCGTGCATGACCTCGTCGACCGGGATGCCGGCGACGTGGACGGCCTCGTCGAGCGCGCCGTCCGGGTGCACGAGCAGGCCGGTGGCCGGGTCGATGTCGAAGCCGCCGGTGGGCGCCGGCTCCCCGGCGCGGCTCGGCACGGTGAAGGCTCGTGAGCGTCCGGCGGCCAGCAGCGACTCGGTGAGCGGGTCGGCGCTGGCGGAGACGTCGTGGAAATGCATCCACGCGTCGACGAGCACGCGCGCCTCGATCTCGGAGCCGTGCACCGCCGGCGAGGAGGCGCGGAACACCCCGCCGGATGCCGTGACCTCGGCGCGCGGGCCGATGAAGTGCACGAGCCCGGCGCGGGCGAGCGCCAGGAGCTGCCGGTTGCGGAACGCGGGCGGACCCGACCCGAACATGCCGCCGACGGAATGCAGCGCGCGGAAGCCCTGCGCGCGCGACTCGGCGTCGAACCCGCCGAACGATCCCACGGCGCTCGCCGCCTGCCGTGCCGAGCTGATCGACCACAGTCCCGCTTTGAGCGCGCTGTCGCGGCCGCGGTCCGCTTCGGCGAGGTCGTCCGTTACGAAGCCGATCACCCAGTGGTCGAACGCGGCGGGCGAGTCGAACGTGCGCTGCACGGGCCGCACGGCGCCCTCGAGGTCGAACCGGTCGGCCGGGTCGGGCACGAAGGGCGCGGTCGCGGCCGTCAGCGCGTCGATCGTGCCGTCGGCGGCGGCGATCGCGGCGTGGAGGTCGTCGATGCTCCCCGAGACGGCTTCCGGGCGCACGCGGTGGAGCGTGTCGTGATAGTCCGCGAACGCGTCCTTGAGGATGAGCGGCCACATGCGGGCGTCGAAGTCGATGGGGCGCGGCATCGCATCCCAGTCCACGCCGCGCACGTGCCGTTGCGGCGCGCGCGGCGGCAGCGACCCGTACAGGGTCTTGGCGCGGTACGGCACGCCGCGGGGCGACGTGACGTGCAGCACCGGCTCACGACCGGACGGCTCGTAGCGCAGCCCGCCGGGCTCGTCCGGGTCGTCGTGGAAGCGTCCGCCGCGCCCGACGCTCAGGAGCGCCATCACGTCGAAGAAGCCCATGCCGAGCCCGCGCACGATCGCGGTGGCGCCGTCGGGGATCGCGTCGACATCCTGGTCGACCGGCGAGGCGGGCCGCACCCAGACCAGTCCGGGGTGCGCCTCCACGGCGGCGCGGAGCCCGCGCTCCTCGACGGTCTCGGCGCGCGGCATCCAGCCGGCCGCGACGACGATCGCGTCGGCGACGATCTCGGCGCCGTCGTCGAGCGTCACGACCTGGCGGCCGTCGCGTGCCGCGATCGCGGTGGCGCGCGCGACGTGCTCGACCACCTCGACCTCGGCCGGCATCCGCTCGAGGGCCCGGGCGTAGCACCAGCGGAGGTACTCGCCGTACAGCGACCGGCTCGGGTGCGACTGCGGCACCATGGCCGCGAGCTCCTCGCGGTAGTCCGCCGCGAGATCGGGCCGCACCGGTGTGCCGTCGAAGGCGGTCACGTGCTCGGGCGGGATGACGGCGACGGCGGGGTCGGATGCCGGTGACCGCCGTGCGCGGTCGCGGACCAGCAGGCACCACTCGTACAGCGTCGGGCCGGGGACGACCGGGCCCGCCATCGTGCCCGACGAGTCGGTGAAGAGCGTGACCGCGTCGGCGAGCGTGTTCATGCACAGCTCGCGCGACTGGTCGGTGCGCCAGATCCGCCCCGCGCCGGGCTCGGTGTCGTCGATCACATGGATCCGCAGGCGGCCCGGCGGCTCCGGCAGGTTGGCGCCGATCCGCTCCAGGAGCGACACGCCACGCGGACCCGCGCCGACGAGCACGATGACAGGGGGAGGGACGACAGGCATCCCTCCGTTTATACGCCAGTTCTCGGGCGCCCGACGCCGGCGCAGCCGGACGTGGCATCCTCGTAGCATGCCGCTCATCGCCCTGACCGGAGGGATCGCGTCCGGGAAGTCGACGATCGCCGCGCGCCTGGCCGGGCACGGCGCGATCGTGGTCGACGCCGACGCGCTCGTCCGCGAGGTGCAGCGGCCGGGCTCGCCCGTGCTCGCGGCGATCGCCGCGGAGTTCGGCGCGTCGACGATCCGCCCGGACGGCGAGCTGGACCGCCCCGCGCTCGGTGCGCTCGTGTTCGGCGACCCCGACGCGGTCGCGCGGCTCAACGGCATCGTCCACCCGGCGGTGCGCGCGGAGTCGGCGCGCCGGTTCGCCGCGGCGTTCGACGCGGACCCCGACGCGGTCGTCGTGTACGACGTGCCGCTCCTCGTCGAGGCGCGCGTGGACGACCCGTGGGATCTCGTCGTCGTGGCGCACGCCCCGGCGGACGTGCGCCGTCAGCGGCTCGTCGCGCTGCGCGGGCTGAGCGAGGCGGACGCCGCGGCCCGCATCTCGTCGCAGGTGTCGGACGACGCGCGGCTCGCCGTCGCCGACGTCGTGATCGACACTGCCGGCACCGTCGAGGAGACCCTCCGTCAGGTGGACGGGCTGTGGGCAGACCTGCCCGCGCTCATCCTGGCGCGGGCTTCCCGCGATCGTTGACGTCGGCGCGTGAGCGAGCGCGGCGCAGCACGATCCACGCCGCCGCCGCGGACAGCACCTCGCCCGCGGGCAGCGCGATCCAGATGCCCAGCGGTCCGAGCATCCCGAGCAGCAGCACGAGGGGGAGACGCAGGCCGACGAGCGTGCCGATCGAGATCGCATACGACGGCGCCGGCCGGCCGAGGGCCTGGAAGCAGGCCGAGACCAGGGGCGGGACGCCCGCGAAGACGAAGCCTGCGGCGACGATCCGCAACGCGTCGGCGGCGTGCTCGATCGCCCGCGGTTCGCTGAGGAACAGCGTCGCGATCGGGTGCGCGCCGAGTGCGACCACAGTGGCGGCGACGGCTCCGTAGCCGACGGTGGCACGCAGGGCGAGGGTGCGCGTGCGCGCCACGCGGTCGGTCCGCCCCAGCCCGGCGTTGTAGCTCACGAGGGGCTGCACGCCCTGCGTGATGCCGATCTGCGGCATGGCCGCGAAGGTCTGCACGCGGGCGCACACGGCGTAGGCGGCGAGCACCGCGGCGCCGGCGACCGCGAGCGACGCGTTGACGACGATCGCCAGCAGGGTCGCGCCGAAGCCGGCGAGGAACGACGGCGCGCCGATGGCGAGCATCGCCCGGATCGTGGGGCCGTGCGGACGCAGCTGCGCGAGACCGACCCGGTACGGCCGCTGCCGCTGCACGAAGAAGAACCACACGGCCATCCCGGCCGAGACCGCCTGTCCGCCGACGGTGCCGAGCCCCGCACCGATCACGCCGAGGTCGAACACGAAGATCAGCAACGGGTCGAGGGCGATCTGCACGAGCACGGGCACCGCCCACAGCAGGGTCGAGAACAGCATGCGGCCCTCGGCGCGGACCAGCGCCGAGAACCCGGTCGCGAAGACCGCGCCGCCGATGATGACGGCCGCATACGGCCGCGCGTAGGGGAGCGTCTCGTCGGTCGCGCCCACGAGCCGCAGCAGGGGCTCGAGCAGGACCAGGCCCAGCACCGTGACGGCGAGCGCCGTCGTCCAGAACACGACGAACGCGTTGCCGGCCGCGCGCGCGGCGTCGCCGGGACGGCGGGCGCCGAGGCTTCGTGAGACGAGGGACGCGCCGCCGACGCCCACCGTCGTGGACACCGCGCCGAGAAGCAGCAGCAGCGGCGCGACCAGGTTCACCGCCGCCAGCGCCGTGCCGCCCACGCCGTGTGCGACGAACCACGCATTGGTGAGCGCGTAGACGCCGTAGACGCCGACGGAGAGGGTCGTCTGCGAGCACGTCCACCACAGCAGCCGTCCGACCGGACGCGTGCCGAGGTCCTCCGCACGGTCGCGCCGGATGCGCGTGCTCACGCCGTCGACGGGCGCGCGTGGCCGAGCGCGGCCATGACGGCATCCAGCTCCCGGCGCCCGAGGTCGTAGATCTCGGTGTCGGTGTGCCCGCGGTACTTCGTCTCCACGACCATGATGAGCGCGAGGTACAGCGAGTACAGGCGCCGCCGCGTGCGCTGCGCGGGAGTGAGCGCGGTGAGCCCGAAGCCGGCCATGAAGTCCGACGGGTCGCCGAAGAACGGCATGTCGAGCCCGGTGAGGCCGGCCTCCATGAGCGGATCGCCGTAGACGGCGCGCTCGTGGTCGAGGATCGCGACGATGCGCCCGTCGCGGATCATCGAGTTCTTGGCCCACAGATCGACCTCGACGAGTCGCGGCACGGTCACCTCGTCGAGGGTCTGCGCGTTCTCGACGATCACGGCGCGGATCTCGTCGTGGCCCCACCCGATGTCGATCCCGACCCGGTCGCCGTCGCGGAGCGTGTCGTCGATCATCGTCGTGAACGCCTCCCGCCACGTGGGCGACCCGGCTCCGAGCAGTGGACCGAAGTGCGGGCCAACCACCGAGTTGATCTCGCGGTTCAGCGCACCCAGTTCGCGGTTTCCGGCGGACACCACCTCGTCGGGCAGGCGGCCGGCCGCGGCGGCGAGACCGAAGTTGTCGGCATCCACGAACTCCATGAAGAACAGGTCCGCGTCGACGATCTCGTGAGACAGATCGGCGTGGTCCACCCGCGGCACGGGCACCGAGGTGCGCGTCGACACGAGGCGCATCGCCTCGAGCTCCACGCGCATCATGCCGACCTCGCGGGTGAGCACGTCGACGCCGGCGGGCGGTGCGATCTTCAGCACGACCCTGCGCCCGTCGCGCAGCCGGATGCGGTACGCGACGTTGAACCACCCCTCCGTCATCTCGTGCGCGAAGTCGCCGTCGGGCACCTGGTCGGCGCCGTAGGCCCGCTCGACGAGCGCGCGCAGGACCTCCCGAGGCTGCCTGTTCTTCGTGATGCTCTCCATCACCGTTCCTTTCCTGTGCCCGTCGAGGGGCGGATGCCGGATCGCGGTGCGCCGTCCGTGCGGCGTGCGACGGGTTCAGCGGGGCTGGAGCACCTTGCGCGGAGAGGCCACCTGACCGGCCAGCAGCACGCCCGCCGCGCAGAACAGCAACGGGACGACGAGGGCGAGATCGAGACCGGTGTACTGGGCGATCCAGCCGATGACGGCGGGGCCGGCGAGCAGCCCGAGGTAGCCGGCGCCGACGACGCGGGCCATGACCGCGCCCTGCTTGGCCGCCCCGAGGTTGCCCGCGGCGGTGAAGATCTGCGGCACGATGCCGGACAGACCGAGCCCGAAGACGACCCAGCCGAGAAGCGTGAGCGGGTAGACGGGCGCCGCCACGACCACGGCCATGCCGGCGGCGGCGATGATCGATCCGTAGCGGACGACGTGCACCGCGCCGAGCCGGTGCGAGATCGGGTCGGCGACGAAGCGGCCCGCCGTCATCGCGACCGCGAAGGCGCCGTACGCGAGGGCCGCCGCCGACTCGGTGGCCCCGACGTGCTCGACCGCGTGCAGCGCGGACCAGTCGGTGGCGGTGCCCTCTGCGAGCATGATCAGGAACGCCAGCGCCGCCAGCGTCGCGATGCGTCCGGTGAGGGCGCGCAGCGGCATCCCGCCGCCGTCGCTCGACGCGTCCTCCGTGACGGGGGCGGGGAGGGCGTCGCCCGGCTTCACGAGCGCCGATCCGCACAGCGCCGTCACGACCACGCCGACGACGCCGGCCAGGGCGAGCGCCCAGTGCACCGTGAGGTGGGCGCTCTGCAGGAGCGCGCCGACGACCGCTCCGACGGCGCCGCCGATCGAGAACATCGCGTGGAAGGCCGACATGATCGGCTTGTCGTAGCCGCGCTCAGTCAGCACGGCCTGGTCGTTCATCGCGACGTCGATGCCGCCGAAGCCCAGGCCGAACACGAACAGCGCCGCGCCGAGCTGCCAGGCCTCGGTCGCGAGGCCCGGCAGGTTGATGCCGACGGACATGAAGAGCGCGGTCGCGATCGTGGCGCGGCGACTGCCGACGCGGTCCGCGAGCCAGCCGGTGGCCTGCATGCCGAAGAACGACCCGAGGCCGAGGAAGAGGAGGAGCGTGCCGAGCGTCGAGTGCGAGAGCCCCAGCGACGACTGCACGGCCGGGATGTACACGACCCACAGCGCCAGCGCGAGGCCGGCGATGAAGAAGAAGCCGAACACGGCGACGCGGGCGCGCCGCAGGGACGAGGAGAGAGGCATGGGTACGATCGTACACAAAATATGTACGTTCGTACACACCTGCTGGTAGTGTTCTGATCCATGACCGACCACTTCGCGGGCGACCCCCGCACGAACCGCGAGCGGATGCTCGCCGGCGACCTCTACATCGCGGACGACCCCGAGAGCGGCCGCCTCGCGCAGCGCGCCGTCCGGCTGGCCGACGCCTACCATCGTGCCGCCGTCGAGGACGAGGCGGCGGCCCGGCCGCTGCTCGAGGAGCTGATCGGCGACCTGGGTCAGGACGCCTTCGTCAAGCCGCCGCTGTTCGTCGACTACGGCGAGCACATCTCGATCGGCGCCCGCACGTTCGTCAACTACAACCTCACGGCGCTCGACGTCGCCCCGATCACGATCGGCGAGGACTGCCTGCTCGGCCCCAACGTCCAGCTGCTCACGCCGACCCATCCGATCGACCCGCGGCCCCGCCGCGACAAGCTCGAGGCGGCGAGGCCGATCACGATCGGCGACAACGTGTGGCTCGGCGGCGGCGTCATCGTGTGCCCGGGCGTCACGATCGGCGACAACAGCGTCGTCGGCGCGGGATCGGTGGTCACGAGGGACATCCCCGCGAACGTCGTCGCGGTGGGCAACCCCGCCCGCGTCCTCCGCGAGATCGGCGAGCAGGATGCCGTCCGCGCGCGGTGACGCCGCGGGGTCGCGCCGCGGACGGCGGAACGACCCCGACCGGCGCGACCGCATCATCGACGCGTGCCTCGACGTCATCGCCGACGTCGGCGTAGCCGGGGCCTCGCACCGCAAGGTCGCCGAGGCCGCGGGCGTGCCGCTGGGTTCGATGACCTACCACTTCAGCGGGATGGACGAGCTGCTGCGCGAGGCGTTCGGCCGCTTCGCGACGAGCGTCAGCGACCGGTTCGTGCGGCGGATGGATGCCGTGGCCGACGCCCCGGCCGCTCGCCGAGCCGTCGTCGACCTCATCCTCGAGGACGTCCTCGGCGATCGGCGCGACCTCGTCCTCACCCACGAGCTGTACACGCTGGCCGCGCGGAACGACGACTTCCGGAGCATCACGGCGGCGTGGATGGCGCGCAGCCGCGCCGCCCTGGAGCGTCACTTCGACCCCGAGACGGCACGCATGCTGGACGCCCTCATCGAGGGGCTCACGATCCATCGGGCGCTCGACGACCGGTCGCGCGACGCCGACGAGGTCGTCCGCGCGGTCGACCGCGTGGCCGGCGGCGCCTGAGGGCGGTTCGCCCCGGCATCCGCTCGTCGGCGACGGTCGACACACCAGGGAGACCGCCGCGACATCGTCCGTTCATGCGGCGGAGCTACCGTGGCCCCACGAGACGAGCACCGAAGGCGAGGGGCTGCCATGTCGAGGCGCTGCACACCCCAGCATCCGCAGGACGTCGAGCCGGAGTGGGACGACTTCGCCACCGGCGACTTCGAGTCGGGGGAGGACGCCGACCTCTGAACCCGGCCCCGATGTCGGAGTTCGTCGTCGCGATGATCGAGGAAGGCGATGCCGTGCTCAGCCCGCTGGGTGGCCGCATGCGCTGGGGGCGTCTGACTTCGGCGCCGCGCAGAACGGCGACATCCAGCACGTCGATCTCGGCTACCACGCGGCGTATCCATGAGGGGCTCCGAGACGGCGGGAGAGGGCGAGCGTCAGAAGTCGACGTCCTCCGGCACGGGGGGTCGGATCCGCCCGGTGATCGGGAACTGTTCCATGAGCACGGGGCGCCCGGGAAATCCTCCCGGCTCGGACGAGTCGTCGACGGACGCGGCGGCGTCCCACTCCACGACGACGATGCGGTGGGATGTCGCCGCATCGTCGGCGTCGGGGTACAGCGTCGTCCGCCAGAGCGTCGTCCCGTCCAGCCGGTCTTCGATGCGGTTGATGCGCCACGCGGTGTAGGTGCGCCAGGCGATGAGCTCGTCGGCCGCCGGCGCCACGAGCTCCTGCGCGTAGGCGAAGACCGTCGTCGAGTCCGGAGACACGTAGTGGTCGTGGTGCCATGCCGCGCCGGGGGCGGTCGAGGCGCGACGGCGAGCGACCGGTGGCGTGGGTCCCGTGATCCCGAGCGTGAAACCGCCCGGAGACGGGACGAGCGTCAGGCGCCGGTCCGCGAGCAGGGGGATCGGATCGAGGCGCGTCGGGACGGAGCAGCGATCGAGCCCCGCGCCGGTCATCGTGTGCGGCTGGTCGCGAGCGACGACGAGGCTCGCCATCGCGTCGGTCGACCCTGTCCAGGTGACTCGCACGTCGAAGAACCACTCGCCGACGGACTCGTCCCAGCTGATGGGACGGGGGCGCATCAGGACGTCGCTCGCGGGGTCCCATCCCGCCCGCAGGAGGTCGTCGACGGACTCGGGCGGACAGTGCGCGATCCACTCCTCGGCCGGTCCGAACACCTCCGGTGACAGGGGAGGGCTGGGAAACGGGTCGTCGCGGACGCGCCCAGGGTCGAGTCCGACCCGGCTGAAGCGGAAGGGCGCATCGGGCAGGGGGTCGTCGATCGCCGCGCGTGCGGACAGTGCGAGTACGACCGCCTGCTCGCCCGGACCGCTGAGGAACCACTCCGTGCCGACGTGCACGCGGATCCAGCCGCCCTCGCGCTCGATCACGTCGCCGAACCGGCGTCGCACGATGAGCGGGAGAACCCGGGTCGGCGCGATCGGGACGGGCCTCGCGGCGCTGCGCATCGTGAGCGTGTACGGCTCGCCATCGATCGCGAGTCGCGGCACCGCGCCGGGCTCCGCGACGGCGAAGGCGCGCGGGAAGAAGTCGGGGTGACGGCTCGTGTAGCGCGAGGTCAGGGTGAGCGTCACGGCCTTCGCGTGGCCGGGGTCGACGACCGCGGCATCCTCGAGCCACACCTCGGTGTCGGGCGCCTCGGCGCTCGCGGGGTAGGGGACGAGCATCGCGGCGCCCAGGCGAGACGTGCGCGGCATCTCGACCGGCACGACGACGGGGTTCCCGTCGTCGTCGGATCCCGTCGGGGCCTGCCGATCGGAGGAGAGGTCGGCCCAGGATGCCGTGACCTCGACGGATCCCGTCGTCCACGGGTCGACGGGCCAGCCGCCCTCGATCGCGATCCGGCTCGCCCCGGCCTCTCGGAACCCGTTGACGCCGTCTGCGCCGTAGGGCGGCGGAGTCGGACGCTGAGTCGCGTGCACGAGGCGGAGCTCGACGGAAGGGGTGATCATCGGATGCATGCCCTGCGAGAGAAGGTCCTGCGCCGCGACCCGCTCGGCGTCGGGCAGCGAGCCCCACATTGCCGGAAGGGCGAGGTGCTCGGTGCTCGACAGGGTGCTCGCGAGGTGCACCGTCACGTCGTGTCCGGGCGCGAGGAACACTGTGATCGACCCCTGCGTCGCGTCGTGCTCGGGCGGCCGCTCCTCGCCTGCCGCAACGGCGACCAGGCGTAGCTCGATGGCTCGCGGTGCTCCGTCGTCATCGTGCGACCACTCGATGACGAACGGCTCGAGGGCTCCGGGCAGGCCCCACAGCGTGGCTCCGGCGCTGAGCGGATCGACGAGGTATCCGACGTCCCGCGAGGTCGGGTCGAGCGGCTCGTCGACGGAGGAGGCGCGGTCGTGGGCATCCTCGACGAGCGACGCGTCGTCGACGGCCGAGTCGAACACCCCGTGACGTTCGGCGAGCTCGACCGTCGTGCGCGGCGGGAACAGCCGCCGCACGCACAGCTCCGGCTCGGCTCCGAAGTCGGTCACGTCGTCATCCAGCCCGCTGCGCACGGCGAGCACCGTCTCGCTCTCTCCCGTGCGGTCCGTCGTCGTCGGCGGCATGACGACGATCGGCGGTGCGAGCGGCTCGAAGCGGAGGAAGTCGACATCGTTGCTCTCGAGGCGCGCCGCCGCGTCATCGAGGCTCGACCCGCCGCCGGCGATGTCGACGACGCGGAGCCCGAGTCGATACCGGCGGCCGAAACGCAGTCGGGGGAGGCTGCGGGGTCTTGCCGTCACGTCAGCGGCGACTCCGCCGGGCCGCAGCGGCTCGTTCGACACACGGACCGCGGGCTCCGTGTCGGGCGCCGAGACGACCGCCTTCCCCGGGCGCTGAGCCGCGAGCGACCAGCCGTCCCACGTCGCGAGCGCATCGTCGACGACGCTCACCGCCGCGGGCTCGCTCGCCGTCCCCGGCACGGGGTGCACGATGGCCACCCTCACGGCGCTTTCGTCGTGCACGCCGGCCAGCAGTGGCGCGTCGTCGACACGGTAGTCGACGACGCGCTCGTGCAGCGACCGCCACCGGCCGGTCGTGTGGTCGAGAACATCGATGCGCGCGCCGTAGGCGACGTCCTCGGCGTGGAGTCGCAGGTCATCGTCCAGCCGTTGATCCGCATGACGGTTCGTCCTGTTCTGAGCCAGCCCGGCGAGATCGCACGTCGCGGCCTCCTCACGAACGAGCCGCAGGCCGGCCGTGCGCAGCGCGGGCAGCTCGTCGATGGATCTCGGCCGGCCGTCGGCGAGCTCCTCCTCCGCGAGTCTCAGCAGCGCGCGGACCGCGGCATCCGTGTCGACCGACTCGCACGCGATGCCGAGGGGCGCGAACGACGTCGCCGGGGTCGCTCGGGTGCGCGGCTGCATCGCGATCCGATCGCCCGTGCGCGTCATCGCCGACCAGGGCGTGCTCACCGTTGCATCGGGATGGTCGAGCCCGTCGACGACGACGCGAGCGCCGAACGGACCCTCGGGCACGTCGAGCACCGACACGCCTCGCAGCACCAGGCCGAGTCGGGCGAGCAGCGCGGGGTGATCGCCGAGCGCGGAGAGCGTGGCGTGGAACTCGTCGGATGCCGAGGCGTCGGCCGGCACGGCGTCCGGTGTCGCGGCATCCGTGCGCGCGTCCTCCGCCATCGCGTTCAGCACGTGAACCGTCGTCGCGGCGTTCGTCCACTCGGTGACCGGCGCCCGCGCCCCGAGATCGAACGTGTCGAACGCCGGAACGTCGAGCGCGTCATTGGCGAGGAACGACACCGCGTTGGCGGAGACGAACGACAGCAGGTCCTGCGGCCGATCCTGGGAGATGCCGCTCACGGCCGCGTACGGTCCCGGCAGCAGCGACCGCAGCAGCCCCCCGCGCCCTTCCGTTCGTGGTGGCTCGTCCCATCCTTCGCTCGATGGCTGATCGCCGAATGCGAGGGCGCCCGGGTCGACCTCCGTCGCGGACACGGGCGTCAGATCGGCTGCCGCGGCCGGGGGCGCGACCGATCCCGGCGCGCCGGCGAGCGAGTACACGGCGCGGATGTCGACGGCGATCGTGGTCGACGAGAACGTCGCCGTGCGGGCGCCGAGCGGGGATGCCGGAACGTGCGGCCGCACCGGTAGGTCGGACGGGATGAGGGTCGACCACGTCGGCGCGTCGGCATCCGGTGCGATCTGCAGTGGCGCCGCCGCTCCGTCGTCGCGCTCGATCGAGAAGCGGGCGGACGAGAGCAGTCCGGGCCAATCGGTCAGGGCGTCCCAGTCGGCGACGTGGCCGTCCTCCGTGCCGGCCGCCCGCAGCGAGACGAAGATGCGGAAGGAGGTCGGAGCGTCCCCCGGCAGCAGCACCAGTTCGATCGCCAGGGGGCGGCCCATGTCAGACCGTCGCCTCCTCGGCGAAGGCCGCGAGATACTCGCGCCAGTCGTCGATCTCGAAGCACTCGGCGAAGCCCGGGTCGGCCGCCGACCCGAAGATCTCGTGCGAGAACTCGAACGAGACGCTCTGGCTGAAGAAGAGCACCTCGATGCCGAGCGTCACCATGGCGCGACCGTAGAAGGAGGTCTTGCCGCCCTCCTTCCGGTAGCCGAGCGCGAGGACGAACTCCGCGTAGACCGTGACGATCCCGAGCACGCTCAGGTAGCCGGAGACGCGGAAGTAGACCTCGAAGGCGAGCGGTCCGTCGCGGACGGCGGACATGTGGATGCCGCCCATCGCGGTCACGGAGCCGCGCGCGACGAACACGTTGACGGCGAGGCTCCCGCCGAACTCGATGCCCAGCTCGAGCAGCTCGATCCCCTGCGGGTCCACTTCGAGGGCGAACCAGCCGCCCCCGCCGAACATCGAGACCGTGACCAGGAAGGGGCGCTTCCTGCTCGCGACCTCGAACCGGAACGACACCGGGCCGCCGAGGAACGGGATGCAGATCGCCGCGCTGACCCGCAGGTCGGTGAAGCGGAGCACCGCGACCTCGATGTCGGCCAGGGCCACGGCGAGGCGCACCGTCACGTCGGAGGTCGTCGGCACGATCTGAACGCCGCTGCCCGTGCCGAGTTCCGACAGCGAGTGCGCGAGGTCGGCGACGAACTCGAGCGCGCCGCCGAACTGCACGCTCGGCGTTCCGATCGACACGTCCGGGGCGCCGCCGTCGATCGAGGTGAAGGTGATCGACGAGAAGCCGACGGTCACGATGTCGGCGATCGTCAGGGCCAGGTCTGTGACCGTCCCATGGCTGCGGGAGGTCGCCCGCCCGCCGTCGCGCGGCCGGGTCAGTGTCGACTGCAGCGTGAGCTTCGAGGTCTTCTTGACGAGCACGCTGGGCACCCGCGATGCGACGAAGAGCCCTGCATCCAACTTCTCCCGCTCGTCCTCGTCCACCTCGACGCTCGGAGCGGGCTTCACGCGGGCCGTCAGCGTGTAGTCGATGACGTCGGCCCCGTCCTCGACGCGGTGCGTGAAGCCCGGCACGGTGACCTTGCCCGCGTCGTTCACGAACTCCGCGTCGCCGAGGAGGTCCACCAGCTCGATGGTCCCGAACAGCTTGGGGAGTCCGGCCCCGCCTTTGAGCCCCGCGAGGATCTCGTCGGTCGTCGGCGTGAGGCTGCCCGCGACCTCCTTCGCCACAGCGCCCAGCTTCGTGGTAAGGACATCCACCGCCTGCCGCGGAACGCCGAGCCCGCCCGCCATGCGGGCCGGCAACTCGGGTCTGAGCGGCTCTGCGAGGTCGAGCACGGCGCCCGCCGGGTTCGCGGCGCCGAGCCCCGACTTCTGGAACGCGGTCGTGAACGTCGCCTCGACGAGCTGGCGCGCGCCCACGAGCGCCGCAACAGACTCGACCTCGACGCGCAGCCTGTCGACATAGGGGATGATCGGCGCCGACCCGGCCCCGCGGGCGAAGGCGAAGTGAAGCGCCGACACCTCGAACCGTGCGGCGTCGGCGTCCGCTTCGGCGGCGTGCACGACGACCGGCTGCGCGGCCATCGACACATCGATGCCGGCTCTGGACATCTCGGCGGTCGCGGCGGGGGGCAACGTCGCCGGGATGAACCAGGTCGCGAGGGAGAAGGCGACGGGGTCTCCGCCGCGGTCGAGTGCCGTGAAGTACAGCATGAGCGGCGCGCCGTGCGCCGTCAGGGGGCTCACCGCGTCGGATCGGAAGGATGCCATGTCGAACGCGTACGTCGTCGCGGCCGTCGTGAGGCGCGCGAACGGCATGCTCCGGCGCGCGTCGTGGTCGGCGCCGAATCCGGCGTCGACGTCGACGTCGCGATCGAGCACGACGAGGTGCGCTGTCGGGCACAGGACGGCGACGGGCAGCCGGGCGTCGTTGCGTGCGGTGCGCACGGTCCGTTCCTCGATGCGACGCTCCGTGGTCTGCACGACCATCGCTCGGTGTCCCGTGGCGAGGTGGCCGGTGGTGACCGCACGTGCCGCGATGTCTCGCCCGAGCACGGACGTGCCGTCGAACTCGTCGCCAGTGTCCGTCGCGCCCCACAGCCGTGCCGTTGCCCCGATCGGGGTGAGGAGGATGCTCGTGGGCGTGAGGGTGGCGATCGCCGCCGGGACGTTGACCACGCCACCGTCAGTCGAGACGATCGGCCGGCGCTCGACGATCGCCATCGGCCCGGGCCCCTGTGCCTCGGCGTGCCATAGCGCGGTGCGGCTTGGCTCGGCACCCGGCGCGGCGGGCACTCGCCAGCCCTGCACGTCTCCGGTGGCCACGATGTCGGCGCGAGGAGCCCATCTCAGTGCCGTGCCCGGGGCGACAGCCGTCCAGAGATCCGGGGGCCCGCTCTGCGTCGCCCCCGCGAGCGTCGCGTTGATGATCGTCGCAGCTCCGCCGATGAGCGGAAGGGGCACGCGCAGGTCGGTGCCCTCCGGGGCGGGCTCCGCGTAGTGCTGGGGAGGGATCGTCCACCTCACGCGTGTCGGGCCCGCGACCTGCGGGCTCGCGATCGGGGGCTCGGTGCCGAGGTCGTCGCCGACGATCGGAAGAGCATCGTCGGGCGATGGTGCGATGACCTCGACGATCGCCGCGAAACCGTCCGCCACTCGGAAGGCGAGGTTCCTGGGGTCCATGACGAACCTCCCGGTGCGAGCCCAAGGCGGAGTGAGGCGGGGCCCCAGGGTACCGGAAGTCGGAGGAGAGGGATACCCTACCGCCTACCAGGACGCAGCGGGACGCACTCGACGGAGGTTCATGGTCCTGCAGAGCTACCTCACGAGCCCGGATTGGCGACTCGCCGACCCGGTGCCGGGTGCGCCGCGGCCCGAGTCGCTCGACGTGGTCGCCGTCGACCCCGACTCGGGGGCCTCGATCGACCCGGCGAGCCCCGCCGACGCGATCCGGGCTCTGCAGCGAGCGCTGTACGTGCTCGGGTGGGCGACCGAGCGGTTCCATGAGGCCGATCGGACGGCCTTCGTGACAGGTACCTGGTCGGTCGCGACGGTCGATGCGATTGCGAGGTACCAGACCGCGCACGCGATCACGTGCCCGCCGTACGAGCACGGCGCGTCGGGCCCACGGTACGCGGACTCGTGGACTCTGCGCTGGCTCGAGGCGCACCTCCGGATGCTCGACGGCATTCGGCCGGTCTTCCGGGTGCCGGGCGTGGACGACGAGGAGCTCATCTTCCGGCCGTTCGCCGACTCCGACGCCGACCGTCCTGCGGCGCGGGCTCTTCGCGGAACGCGCGGGGCCGTCTGCGGTGGGATCGTCGCCCTCGACCAGACCCAGTGGGAGGGGGAGATGTCTCTCGAGGTGCTGGCCGTCCACGGCCCCGAGGTCGGTCGTCATCTGATCTTCGGACGTTTTCTCGATGCCTGGTGGGCGCACGGGGGAGCGGTGGGGCTCGGATTCCCGTTGGAGGACTCGCCGTACTTTCCTGGTGTGCAGCGCTTCGAGCGCGGCTGGCTCGAGGGCGACCACCGGGAGGTTCATCTCGGCGAGGATGATCCGCCGCCGCCGAGCATCCGTCAGCCGCTCGGGTTCAAGCGACGGGACCTAAGCCGGCCGTTCGAGCTGCCTGAGGAACTGCCATTGATCTTCCTCACAGACGAAGAGGAACTGGCGTGGCTCCTCCACTGGAATCCGCTCACCGATGGCGATCCTGAGGCGGGGAAGGGGATCGACTGGCGCGACGGCGTGGACGAGGCCGTGCGCGCGATCATCGATCAGAATCCGCTGATCGACGGAGACCCCGCGAGCGGGGTGCTCGTGGACGAGGGAGCGGCGGAGATCGTCGAGGTCGTGACGGGCGTGGTCGTGGACGAAGCGGTCGTGGATGTCGTTGATGGCGGCGATGCGGAGATCGTCGAGGTCGTCACGGATGCCGCAGTGACGGATGCCGTGGCGGTGGACACGCTCGCGACCGACGGCGTCGTCGTGGATGCCGCCGCCGTGGCCGACGAGATCGTGGCCCCGGCAGTGGACGTCGCGATGGAGCTGCCGATGGACCAGTAGCCGCTCGGCCGCCCCGATGTCGGAGGGCCGTCCTACCCTTGAGGGATGCAGACCACGCGATCCGTGCGGCCGTTCGAGGTCGTGAGCGAGTACGTCCCCAGCGGCGACCAGCCGCAGGCGATCGCGGAGCTCGCCGCGCGCATCAACGCGGGCGAGACCGACGTCGTGCTGCTGGGTGCGACGGGCACCGGCAAGTCCGCGACGACCGCGTGGCTCGTCGAGCAGGTGCAGCGGCCGACCCTCGTGCTCGCGCACAACAAGACGCTCGCCGCGCAGCTGGCGAACGAGTTCCGCGAGCTCCTGCCGCACAACGCCGTCGAGTACTTCGTCAGCTACTACGACTACTACCAGCCCGAGGCGTACGTGCCGCAGACCGACACCTTCATCGAGAAGGACTCGTCGATCAACGCCGAGGTCGAGCGCCTGCGCCACTCCACGACGAACTCGCTGCTCAGCCGCCGCGACGTCGTCGTCGTCTCGACGGTGTCGTGCATCTACGGCCTCGGCGCGCCCGAGGAGTACCTGCGCGCGATGGTGGCGCTGCAGGTCGGCGAGCGATACGACCGCGACGCCCTCATCCGCAAGTTCATCGCGATGCAGTACAACCGCAACGACGTGGACTTCTCGCGCGGCAACTTCCGCGTGCGCGGCGACACGATCGAGATCATCCCCGTGTACGAGGAGTACGCGGTGCGCATCGAGCTCTTCGGCGACGAGATCGAGGCGCTGTACATGCTGCATCCGCTCACCGGCGAGATCGTCAAGCGGCTCGACAGCGTGCCGATCTTCCCGGCATCCCACTACGTCGCCGGCACCGACACCGTGCAGCGCGCGATCGGCACGATCGAGACCGAGCTGGCCGGGCGGCTCGCCGAGCTCGAGGGGCAGGGCAAGCTGCTCGAGGCGCAGCGCCTGCGCATGCGCACGACGTTCGACCTCGAGATGCTGCAGCAGCTCGGCTTCTGCTCGGGCATCGAGAACTACTCACGTCACCTCGACGGGCGATCGGCGGGCGAGCCGCCGCACACGCTGCTCGACTTCTTCCCCGACGACTTCCTGCTCGTGATCGACGAGTCGCACGTGACCGTGCCGCAGGTGGGGGCGATGTACGAGGGGGATGCCTCGCGCAAGCGCACCCTCGTCGAGCACGGCTTCCGCCTGCCCAGCGCGCTCGACAACCGCCCGCTGCGCTTCGACGAGTTCAAGACGCGCATCGGGCAGACCGTCTACCTGTCGGCGACGCCCGGGCGCTACGAGATGGGCATCGCCGACGGCGTCGTGGAGCAGATCATCCGCCCCACCGGCCTCGTCGACCCGCACATCGTCGTGAAGCCCTCGAAGGGTCAGATCGACGACCTCCTGGAGGAGATCCGCGTCCGCGTCGGGCGCGACGAGCGCGTGCTCGTGACGACGCTCACCAAGCGCATGGCCGAGGAGCTCACCGACTTCCTCGGCGAGCACGGCGTGCGCGTGCGGTACCTGCACTCCGACGTCGACACGCTCCGCCGCGTCGAGCTGCTCACCGAGCTGCGCCAGGGCGTCTACGACGTGCTCGTGGGCATCAACCTGCTGCGCGAGGGCCTCGACCTTCCCGAGGTGTCGCTCGTCGCGATCCTGGATGCCGACAAGGAGGGGTTCCTGCGCTCCGGCACGTCCCTCATCCAGACGATCGGCCGCGCGGCGCGCAACGTGTCGGGCGAGGTGCACATGTACGCCGACAACATGACCGACTCCATGAGGTCGGCCATCGAGGAGACCGACCGGCGGCGTGACAAGCAGCTCGCCTACAACGCCGAGCACGGCATCGATCCGCAGCCGCTGCGCAAGAAGATCGCCGACATCACCGACGCGCTCGCGCGCGAGGCGTCCGACACCGACCGGATGATGCGCGGGAAGTCCTCGTCGAAGACGAAGTCGGGCCGGGGCAAGAGCCCGACGCCGCAGTTGCGCGAGGGGATCGCCGTCGAGGGCGCCATGCAGCTGGAGGCGACGATCGAAGACCTCACCGGACAGATGCTCGCCGCCGCGGGCGAGCTGAAGTTCGAGCTGGCCGCGCGCCTCCGCGACGAGGTGCAGGATCTCAAGAAGGAGCTGCGCGCCATGGAGCGCGCCGGCCACGCGTAGGCGGGCGGTCGTCGACGGGACAAAGACAAGTGGCTTGACGAAACAGACGGCCGGTGATTCGATGGTCGTCACGCGCTCGACCACTCGTGGAGACGAGATCTCGTTCTGTGCTGGGGCACGCATGTACCGGTCGGCGCTACCGTGGCGCTGCGGGACTGGCAGGTCGGACCGATCTGCCAGTCGGCGCGCGGTGTCCACGAGACTCGGCCCCGTCGCACCCACGGGCTATGCTCGGGACCGGCCACGTCCGTCGCCCGTCGATGACGCGGGCTGCAGGAAAGGACTGTCGCGATGACCTTTCCGCGGCGCGCCATGCATCCGCTCGGGGCACTGCTCGGCCAGGTGCAGGCGCGCTTCCACGAGGACTGCGAGGCGCGGATGGCCGCCGCGGGCTTCGGCGACCTCTCCCTCGCGCACGGAGTGAACGTCATGCGGCACCTCCAGCCCGGCGTGCCGCGGCGGATCTCCGAGGTCGTGCGCCTCTCGACCGTCACGAAACAGGCCATCAGCCAGCAGGTCGCCTATCTCGTCGAGCGGGGATACGTGGCCGTGACCCCCGACGAGCGGGATCGCCGCGCGAAGTGCGTGTCGCTGACCGCGCGCGGCGAGGCCGCCCAGGCCACGACGAGGAGGATCTTCGGCGAGGTCGAGAGCGACTGGCGGGACCGATACGGAGCGGATCGCATGCGTGAGCTGTTCGCGACGCTCGAGGCCATCGTGACGCACCCGGAGTGAGTCGAGCCGGCGCCTCCGGGTGAGGATGCCGCTCGGCTCGGCGCCGAAGCCGGTGCTCACCGAACGCGATGGCGGGTGCGTCGGCTGCGTCACTCCACCCGGCCGGGGCATCGCCCACGGTCGGCCGGCCGACCCACCGCCGCGTGAATTGTCTGCCCCGTCGATTCGAAGTAGCCTCGACTCGCAATGCACTGGTCTGTCTACCAGGGGATGTCGGCGGCGATCGAGCACTGAGCGCAGGTAGGCGCGACGGCGGGGAGCGCGACGGCACGACCGCGACCGCAGTGCGCGGCAGATGCATACCGCAAGAGATCGAGGAACCGCGCATGGCGACCGTCCGGCCCTTGGGCAATCGACCGGCTCGACCGCCGCATCGCACCCTCGCCGAGGTGGCCGCGAACGTCGCCGACGCCCGGTCCGCGGGCGCCGCCGAGATCACCGGCATCGCGCTGAACACCAAGGCCGTCGTCCCCGGCGACCTGTTCGTCGCCGCCCCGGGGGCGACCACCCACGGCGCCCGCTTCGTCGGAGAGGCGCTCGCCGCCGGCGCCGCCGCCGTCCTCACCGACCCGGCCGGTGCGGCGCTCCTGCCCGACGGCGTGCCGCATGTCGTCGTCCCCGATCCGCGCGCGACGCTCGGCCGGCTCTCCGCGTGGCTCTACGACAACCCCGCCCAGGCCGTCAAGACGATCGGGATCACCGGCACGCAGGGCAAGACCTCGACGACGTTCATCGTCGAGGCGGCCGTCGGCGCCGCGCACTGCGGCGTGATCGGCTCGATGGGCACGCGCATCGGCGGCATGCCGGTCGCCTCCACGCTCACCACGCCGGAGGCCCCGCAGCTGCACGCCCTCCTCGCCGTCATGCGCGAGCAGGGGATCGAGGTCGCCACCGCCGAGGTGTCGAGCCACTCGATCCCGCTCGGCCGGGTCGACGGCATCCGCTTCGACGTCGGCGTGTTCCTCAACATCGGCCACGACCACCGCGACTTCCACGGCAACCAGGCGAACTACGTCGCCGCCAAGCGCGAGCTGCTCACCCGCGCGTACTCGCGGCGCGCCCTCGTCAACATCGACTCCTCGACCGGGCGCCGGCTCAGCGCCGATCCCGACGTCGCCCCGGCCACGTTCTCGATCGAGGGGCGGACGGCCGACTGGTCCGCCGAGGACATCGAGCTGGATGCCGCCGGCTCCGCCTTCACGGTGCGCGCACCGGACGGGCGGCGCGAACGCTTCCGCACGAGGCTCCACGGCGCCTTCAACGTGAGCAACACGTTGGCCGCGATCGCCGCGCTGGGGGAGGTGGGCTACCCGATGGCCGACCTCGTCCCGGGGCTCGCCGCGTTCGAGGGCATCGAGGGCCGCGTGCAGTTCTTCCCCGTCGACGCGGACTTCCGGGTCGTGCTCGACGCCGGTCACAAGCCCGAGGCGATCAACGCGCTGCTGCGCGCGCTCCGGCCGACGACGCCGGGACGCATCATCACGGTCATCGGGTCGAACGGCAATCGCGACGCCCACAAGCGCCCCCTGATGGGGCGGTTCGCGGCGACGGCGTCGGACGTCGTCATCGTCACCGACGACAACCCGGCCACCGAGGACCCGGCGATCATCCGCCGTGCCGTGCTCGCGGGCACGCGCTCGACCGCCGCCGAGGTGCACGAGGTCGCCGGCCGCGCCGAGGCGATCCACCTCGCGGTGCGGCTCGCCCGGGCCGGCGACACCCTGGCCATCGTCGGCAAGGGCGACGAGCGGCACCAGATCATGGCGCACGGCATCGTGCCGCACAGCGACCCGGACGAGGTCGAGTGGGCGCTGCGCAACCAGGTCAGGGGCAGCGCATGAGCGGCTTCGGCCCGGTGCGGTCGAACGCGTGCCCCGACATCGGCTGACGGCACAGCGGGCACGGGCGCTCCGCGACGACGGGCTCCGGTCCGGTCTCGTACGGTCCGACCGCGGCCGGTCCCGCCATGCGGATGAGGCGCATGTTGAGATACGCGTACCAGCCGCCGGCCGCGTGGACGCGCTCGCGCAGGGGAGGCCGCTCCGATTCGTTTCGCTCCATAACCGTTAGTGTACTAAACGATGCAGGTAGACTGAGCACGTGGACCCTCGCGACGACATCCTCCGGCTGGAGAACCAGCTGTGCTTCGCGATCGTCACCGCCGCTCGCAACATCGTCTCGATCTATCGGCCGGTGCTCGAGCCGCTCGGCCTGACGCACCCGCAGTACCTCGTGATGCTGGCGCTCTGGGAGCGCGCCCCGCGCTCGCTCGGCGAGCTGGCCGAGGAGCTCGCGATGGAGTCGGCGACCCTCTCGCCCCTCGTGAAGAGGCTGGAGGCGCAGGGCAGGGTGACCCGTTCGCGGCGCCCCTACGACGAGCGCGTGCTGGAGATCGCGCTGACCGACGAGGGGCGCGCGCTCCGCGCCGAGGCGGTCACGGTGCCCGAGCAGATCATGGAGCGCGTGGGGATCGACGTCGCTCAGCTGGTCGCCCTGCGCGACGGTCTGGCGCCGTTCTCGGGCCGGCGGGATTCGCCGCACGCGAACCCCGGAGCCCGTGTCGGAGGCCCCGCCTACACTTGACGGGTGCCCATCGTCCCCGTCGCCGCGTCCGTCCACAACGGCGGAGTGCTCAGCGTCCGCGGTGCCCGCGTCCACAATCTGAAGAACGTGGATCTCGACATCCCGCGCGACGCGCTCGTGGTGTTCACGGGCCTCTCCGGCTCCGGAAAGTCGAGTCTCGCGTTCGACACGATCTTCGCCGAGGGGCAGCGCCGCTACGTCGAGTCGCTGAGCGCGTACGCCCGTCAGTTCCTCGGCCAGGTCGACCGTCCCGACGTCGACTTCATCGAGGGTCTCAGCCCCGCGGTGAGCATCGACCAGAAGTCCACGAACCGCAACCCGCGCTCCACGGTCGGCACGATCACCGAGATCCACGACTACATGCGTCTGCTGTGGGCGCGCATCGGCGTGCCGCACTGCCCCGAGTGCGGGGCGCGGATCCAGCGGCAGACCGTGCAGCAGATCGCCGACCAGCTCATGGAGCTCCCCGAGCGCACGCGGTACCAGATCGTGGCCCCCGTCGTGACGCAGAAGAAGGGCGAGTTCGTCGACCTGTTCCGCGAGCTCTCGGCCAAGGGCTACGCGCGCGCCGTGGTCGACGGCGAGCTCGTCCAGCTGGCCGAGCCCCCCGTCCTGAAGAAGAGCTACAAGCACGACATCGCGGTCGTCGTCGACCGTCTCGTCGCGGACCCCGGCATCCTCGGCCGCGTCACCGACTCCGTCGAGACCGCGCTGGCCCTCGCCGGCGGCATCGTGCAGGTCAACTTCGTCGACGAAGAGGGGGATGCCGCGTGGCAGAGCTTCAGCGAGAAGCTCGCCTGCCCCAACGGCCACCCCCTGCAGCTCACCGAGATCGAGCCGCGCACGTTCTCGTTCAACGCGCCGTTCGGCGCCTGCCCGGCCTGCTCGGGCCTGGGCACGCGCATGTCGGTCGACATCGACCTCATGCTCTCCGACGACGAGCTGTCGATCCGCGAGGGCGTCATCATCCCGTGGACGACGCAGGGCAAGGGGCTCTACCAGTACTACGAGCGGCTGCTCGAGGGACTGGCCGACGACCTCGGCTTCTCGCTCGACACGCCGTGGCGCGAGCTGCCGTCGGCGGTGCGCGAGGCGGTGCTGCGCGGCGAGAACTACAAGGTCACGGTCCGCTGGCGGAACAAGTACGGCCGCGAGATGCGGTACGCGTCCGGCTTCGAGGGCGTCGTGCCCTACATCGAGCGGCAGTACCTGCAGGCCGAGTCCGACAGCCAGCGCCAGCGCTGGTCGGAGTACCTGCGCGAGGTGCCGTGCCCGGTGTGCGACGGGGCGCGGCTCAAGCCCGAGGTGCTCGCGGTGCTCGTGCACGGGCACTCCATCGCCGACGCCTCGCGTCTGAGCCTCGGCGACGCGCAGGAGTACTTCGCGAAGCTCGAGCTCACCGAGCGCGAGGCGAAGATCGCGGCGGCGGTCCTCCGCGAGATCCGCGCACGGCTCGACTTCCTCATCCAGGTGGGCCTGAGCTACCTGAGCCTGAGCCGCTCGGCGGGCTCGCTCTCCGGCGGCGAGGCGCAGCGCATCCGCCTCGCGACGCAGATCGGGTCGGGCCTCACCGGCGTCCTGTACGTGCTCGACGAGCCGTCGATCGGCCTGCACCAGCGCGACAACCGCCGGCTCATCGAGACGCTCCTGAAGCTCAAGAGCCTGGGCAACACGCTCATCGTCGTCGAGCACGACGAAGAGACGATCCACGCCGCCGACTGGATCGTCGACATCGGTCCGCGTGCGGGCGTCGACGGGGGAGGGGTCGTGCACTCCGGACCCCTGACCGCGCTCCTCAACGAGCCGGCCTCGCTCACCGGCGACTATCTCTCCGGGCGTCGCGCCATCGCCGTCCCCGCGAAGCGGCGGCCCATCGACCGCAAGCGGATGCTGTGCGTCGTCGGCGCGCGCGAGAACAACCTCAAGAACGTCACGGTCGAGTTCCCCCTGGGCGTGCTCACCGCGGTCACCGGCGTCTCGGGCTCGGGGAAGTCGTCGCTCGTGAACGGCATCCTCTACGAGGTGCTCGCCAGCCGTCTCAACGGCGCGCGGCGCGTGGCGGGCAAGCACACGCGCGTCACCGGCCTCGACAACCTCGACAAGGTCGTCCACGTCGACCAGGCGCCGATCGGCCGCACGCCGCGGTCCAACCCGGCGACCTACACGGGCGTGTTCGACCGCATCCGCACCCTCTTCAGCGAGACACCCGAGGCGAAGGCGCGCGGCTACCAGCCCGGGCGCTTCAGCTTCAACGTCAAGGGCGGCCGCTGCGAGGCGTGCTCGGGCGACGGCACGATCAAGATCGAGATGAACTTCCTCCCCGACGTGTACGTCGACTGCGAGGTGTGCCACGGCAAGCGGTACAACCGCGACACGCTGAGCGTGCACTACAAGGGCAAGAACATCGCCGAGGTGCTCGAGATGCCGATCTCCGAGGCCGCCGAGTTCTTCGAGCCGATCCAGGCGATCCACCGCTACCTCAGGACGCTCGTCGACGTCGGCCTCGGCTACGTGCGCCTCGGGCAGTCCGCCACGACGCTGTCCGGTGGCGAGGCGCAGCGCGTCAAGCTCGCCACCGAGCTGCAGCGCCGCTCCAACGGCCGGTCGATCTACGTCCTCGACGAGCCCACGACGGGTCTGCACTTCGAGGACGTCAGCCGGCTGCTCGAGGTGCTCGGCGGCCTCGTCGACAAGGGCAACACCGTGATCGTCATCGAGCACAACCTCGACGTCATCAAGTCGGCCGACTGGGTCGTCGACCTCGGCCCCGAGGGCGGCTCCGGCGGCGGCGAGATCGTCGCGACGGGCACCCCGGAGCAGGTCGCGCGCGTCGCGGGCAGCCACACCGGCGCCTTCCTCGCCGAGGTGCTCGACGCGCCGGCCGCGCCGGTGCGCAAGGCGGGGTAGCCGTGGCGTCCGCGCTGCCCTACCGGCCGCGACCGGGGGAGATCCCGACCGACCCCGGCGTGTACCGGTTCCGCGGCCCCGACGGCCGCGTGCTCTACGTCGGCAAGGCGAAGAACCTGCGCGCGCGGCTGTCGAACTACTTCGCGCCCCTGCACACGCTGCACGAGCGCACGCGCCGCATGGTGACGACGGCGACCTCGGTCGAGTGGACGGTCGTCGCCACCGACGTCGACGCGCTGCAGCTCGAGTACATGTGGATCCAGGAGTTCTCCCCTCCCTTCAACGTCCGCTACAAGGACGACAAGTCGTACCCGTTCCTCGCCGTCACCCTCGCCGACGAGGCGCCGCGCGTCATCGTCACGCGCAACCGCCGCATCCCCGGCGCGAAGTACTTCGGGCCGTACCCGAAGGTGTGGGCCGTGCACGACACGATCGACCTGATGATCAAGGTCTTCCCGATCCGCACGTGCAACGACTCGTCGTACAAGAAGGCGATGGCCACCGGCCGGCCCTGCTTCCCCGGGCAGATCGGCCGCTGCGGCGGCCCGTGCTCCATGCGGGTCACGATCGAGGAGCACCGCGCGATCGTCGACGACTTCGTGGCGTTCATGTCCGGCGGCGACCAGCGCTTCACGAGAGACCTCACGGCGCGCATGCGCGAGGCCTCCGCCGCGATGGACTACGAGTCCGCCGCCGTGTACCGCGACCGGCTGCAGGCGATCGACGCCGTGCTGAACCGCAGCGCGCTGGTGCTGGCCGCCGACACCGACGCCGACCTGTTCGGCATCGCGCAGGACGAGCTCGCCGCCGCCGTGCAGCACTTCGTGATCCGCGGCGGCCGCGTGCGCGGCGTGCGCGCGGCGACGATCGAGAAGGAGCTCGACATCCCGCCCGCCGAGCTCGTGGAGCAGGTGCTGCAGCGCGCCTACGGCGCGGCCGCGGCCGAGGACATCCCGCGCGACGTGCTCGTGCCGGTGCTGCCCGACGACGCGTCGGGCCTGGAGCAGTGGCTGCAGGAGCGTCGCGGCCGCCGCGTGTCGGTGCAGGTCGCCCAGCGCGGGCGCAAGGCCGACCTCATGAAGACGGCGACGCTCAACGCGCAGCAGGCGCTCATGCTGCACAAGACGCGGCGCTCCAGCGACTACACCGCCCGCACGAAGGCCCTCACCGACCTGCAGGAGGCGCTCGGGCTCGACGAGGCGCCGCTGCGCATCGAATGCTTCGACGTCTCGCACCTGGGCGGCACCAACGTCGTCGCGTCGATGGTGGTGTTCGAGGACGGCCTGGCGCGAAAGGACCAGTACCGCTCGTTCGGCGTGCCCGAGACGACCGACGACACCGATTCGCTCTACCAGGTGCTGCGGCGGCGCCTGGCTTACCTCGACGCACCCGACGCGGCCGTCTCCGGCACGACCGCTGCCGACGCCGAGTCGACGGCGGTCGAGCCGATCGCCGAGACGGGCGAGGCGATCGGGACGGATGCCGTCGTCGACACGACGGCCGGCACGGATGCCGCGACCGCCGGCGACCCGACGACCCGACGCCGCCCGCGCTTCGCGTACCGGCCGCAGCTGCTGGTCGTCGACGGCGGCAGGCCGCAGGTCGAGGCCGCCGCGCGCGCCCTCCGCGACGCCGGCCACTCCGAGATCGCGCTGTGCGGCATCGCGAAGCGGCTCGAGGAGGTGTGGCTGCCGGGGGAGGACTACCCGGTCATCCTGCCGCGCACCTCGGAGGCGCTCTACCTGCTGCAGCGGCTCCGCGACGAGGCGCACCGCTTCGCGATCACGCACCAGCGCAAGCGTCGTCGCCGCGACATCTCGTCGGTGCTGGCCGAGGTGCCCGGGCTCGGCGAGCGGCGCATCAAGGCGCTGCTGCGCCACTTCGGCTCGGTGGCCGCCCTCAAGCAGGCCACGCCCGAACAGCTCCTCGAGCTCCCCGGCGTCGGTCCCGCCCTGGCCGACGCCATCCACCGCCATCTGGCCGGTCGGGAGACGGCATCCGGTGCCGGCGCGGCCCGGCACTAAGCTGGAAGGCGACACGGCGGAGGGGAACACAGTGGTGGACGCGCAGCCTGCCGGCGAGGCGCTCATCGTCACCGGCATGTCCGGTGCGGGACGATCGACGGCGGCCGACGCCCTGGAGGATCTCGACTGGTACGTCGTCGACAACCTGCCGCCGCAGATGCTGACGCCGCTCATGGAGCTCACCGGCCTCGCCGGCGAGGCGCTGCCGAAGATCGCCGCCGTCGTCGACGTGCGCGGCCGCGACCTGTTCGAGCAGCTGCCCGAGGTGACCCGGAAGCTCCGCGACGGCCGGCAGCTGCGCGTGCTGTTCCTCGACGCCTCCGACGAGGTGCTCGTGCGCCGGTTCGAGTCGGTGCGCCGCCCGCACCCGCTGCAGGGCGACGGCACGATCCTCGACGGCATCCGTCGAGAGCGGGCGCGTCTGGCCGCGATCCGTGAGAGCGCCGACCTGATCGTCGACACGTCGCACTTCAACATCCACCAGCTCGCGACGCACATCGTCGACCTGTTCGGCGACGCCACCGCTCGGCACACCGTGACGGTCATGAGCTTCGGCTTCAAGTACGGCCTCCCGCCCGACGCCGACCTCGTCGCCGACATGCGGTTCCTGCCCAACCCCTTCTGGGTGGAGGAGCTCAAGGCGCTCACCGGTTCCGACGAGCCCGTGCGCGAGTACGTGCTCGACCAGCCCGGCGCCGTCGAGTTCATCGACGCGTACTCCGCGGCCCTGCGTCCCGTGCTGGAGGGCTATCAGCGCGAGAACAAGCGCCACTCGGTCGTCGCGGTCGGGTGCACGGGCGGCAAGCACCGCTCGGTCGTGACGGCGATCGAGCTCGCCGCGCGCCTCGCGGAGGTGCCCGGCGTCGCGGTGCGTGTGAAGCACCGCGATCTCGGCCGCGAGTAACCACGAGGTCGTCTCACCCCTCCGGTATTAGGCTGGAGGATCTCCCGCACCGAACCAGAGCAAAGGATCCCTGTGCCGCTGACCGCCGACGTGAAGGCCGAGCTGGCCGCCGTTCGCGACCCCCGTCCCTCGGCGCGCGTCGCCGAGCTCACGGCCGTGCTGCGCTTCTCCGGCGGCCTGCACTCGATCGCAGGCCGCGTCGCCGTGGAGGCGGAGCTCGAGACCGAGATGCTCGCGCGTCGCGTCGCGCGCGACCTGATGGAGATCTACGGGGTGCGCCCCGAGCTCGCCTACGTGCAGGCGTCCGGCGGCCGCGCCGGCGGACACTACGCCGTGCGCGTCATCGACGGCGGCGAGACCCTCGCCCGCCAGACCGGGCTGCTCGACCAGCGGCGCCGCCCCGTGCGCGGGCTTCCCAACCGCCTCACGACGGGCTCGCGCGTCGACCTCGCCGCGGTGTGGCGGGGCGCGTTCCTCGCCGCCGGGTCGCTCACCGACCCAGGGCGCTCCGCGGCGCTGGAGATCGCCTGCCCCACGCCCGAGGCCGCGATGGCGCTCGTCGGCGCCGCGCACCGGCTCGGCATCGCCGCGAAGGCGCGCGAGGTGCGCGGGGTGCCGCGCGTCGTCGTGCGCGACGGCGAGGCCATCCGCGCGACGCTCGCCGAGATGGGCGCCGCCCGCACGGCCGCGTCGTGGGAGGAGCTGCGGCAGCGCCGCGAGGTGCGCGCCGGGGTCAACCGCCTGGTCAACTTCGACGACGCCAACCTCCGCCGCTCGGCGCAGGCCGCCGTCGCCGCGTGCGCGCGCGTCGAGCGGGCCCTCGAGATCCTCGGCGACGAGGTGCCCGAGCACCTGCGCGAGGCGGGTGCGCTGCGGCTCGCGCACCGCGACGCGAGCCTCGACGAGCTCGGCCATCACGCGGATCCGCCGTTGACGAAGGATGCCGTGGCCGGCCGCATCCGGCGCCTGCTCGCCATGGCCGACAAGAAGGCCGCGCACGACGGCATCCCCGACACGGAGTCCGCCGTCCCCGCCGGCATGGAGGACTGACCCTCACCGCTGCGGAGCAGCGGCATCGCCACGTCGTCGACGGCGCGCACCGTGGGGATACGCTGTCACGCCATATGACGCAAGCCCCTCCTCGCCTCCCGCCGCCGGTCATAGGATGAGACCGTCCCGCCGCGGAGTCCGCGGCACCGACAGGAGGAAGACAAAGATGGCGACCTACACGCTCCCGGAGCTCCCGTACGACTACGCGGCACTCGAGCCGAACATCAGCGCGACGATCATGCGGCTGCACCACGACAAGCACCACCAGGCCTACGTGACCGGTGCCAACACCGCACTCGAGCAGCTCGCCGAGGCGCGCGACAAGAACGACTTCGCGAACGTCAACAAGCTCGAGAAGGACCTCGCCTTCAACCTCGGCGGCCACACCAACCACTCGATCTTCTGGACCAACCTGTCGCCGGACGGCGGCGACAAGCCGGTCGGCGAGCTCGCCGCCGCGGTCGACGACCACTTCGGCTCGTTCGACAAGTTCCGCGCCCACTTCACGGCCGCCGCGCTCGGCGTGCAGGGCTCCGGCTGGGCGGGCCTGTTCTGGGACTCCATCGGTCAGAACCTCATCATCCAGCAGTTCTTCGACCAGCAGTCGCAGTTCGCCGCGGGCACCGTCCCGCTGCTCCTGCTCGACGTCTGGGAGCACGCGTACTACCTCGACTACCAGAACGTGCGCGCCGACTACGTCAAGGCGTTCTGGAACATCGCGAACTGGGCCGACGTCCAGACCCGGTTCGACACTGCTCGTGAGAAGACCGTCGGTCTGCTGTAGGGTCGAGAAACAAGCGGACGAGGATGCCGCGGTCGCGCCCTTGAGAGTGCGGCCGGGGCATTCTCCGCTGTTCAGTGGATCGCGTTGGTGCGCCGAATCCGGTGGCATGTACGCGGCAGGAAACAGGAGACATTGTGTCTGTCAAGATCGGCATCAACGGCTTCGGCCGCATCGGACGTAACTACCTTCGCGCGGCCCTGGAGCAGGGCGCAGACCTCGACATCGTCGCGGTGAACGACCTCACCGACAACAAGACGTTGGCCCACCTGCTCAAGTACGACTCGGTCGGCCGGGTCCTGGCCGAGGACGTCTCGTACGATGCGGACTCGATCACGGTCGGCGGCAAGCGCATCCGCGTGTTCGAGGAGCGCGACCCCGCGAACCTCCCCTGGGGCGAGCTGGGCGTCGACATCGTCATCGAGTCGACCGGCCGCTTCACGAAGGCGGCGGACGCCCGCAAGCACATCGAGGGCGGCGCGAAGAAGGTCCTGATCTCGGCACCCGCCAGCGGCGACGACGCCACCATCGTGATGGGCGTCAACGAGGAGATCTACAACCCCGAGACCGACGTCATCATCTCCAACGCGTCCTGCACCACGAACTGCCTCGCCCCGCTGGCCAAGGTGTTCAACGACGCGTTCGGCATCGAGCGCGGCTTCATGATGACCACGCACGCGTACACCGCCGACCAGAACCTCCAGGACGGCCCGCACAGCGACCTGCGTCGCGCGCGCGGCGCCGCCCTCAACATCGTGCCCGCCTCGACCGGCGCCGCCAAGGCCATCGGCCTCGTGCTGCCCGAGCTCAACGGCAAGCTGAGCGGCTCGTCGTACCGCGTGCCGGTCCCCACCGGGTCGATCGTCGACCTCACGATCGTCACGCCCACCGACGGCCTGACCGTCGAGCAGATCAACGAGGCGTACAAGGCCGCGGCCGCCGAGGGCCGCCTCAACGGCATCCTGCAGTACACCGAGGACCCGATCGTCTCCAGCGACATCGTGCAGAACCCCTACTCGTCGATCTTCGACGCCGGCCTGACCAACGTCAGCGGCAACCTCGTCAAGGTCTCGTCGTGGTACGACAACGAGTGGGGCTACTCGAACCGCCTCGTCGACCTGACCGAGTACGTCGCCGAGAAGCTCTGATCAGACCGACCATGGCTCTGCGCACCCTCGATTCGCTGGGTCCGCTCGCAGGCACGCGCGTCATCGTCCGTTGTGACTTCAACGTCCCCCTCAAGGACGGCGTCATCACGGACGATGGCCGCGTGCGCGCGGCGCTTCCCACCCTGACCCGTCTGCTCGAGCAGGGCGCACGCGTGGTCGCGTGCTCGCACCTCGGTCGACCCGACGGCGCGCCCAACCCGAAGTACAGCCTGGCCCCGGTCGCCGAGCGGCTCTCCGAGCTGCTCGGCAAGCCGGTCGCGTTCGCGACCGACACCGTGGGCCCCTCGGCCCAGGAGACCGTGGCCGCCCTCGGCGACGGCGAGATCGCCGTCGTCGAGAACCTGCGGTTCAACCCGGGCGAGACCGCGAAGGACGAGGGCGAGCGCCAGGCGTTCGCCCGCGAGCTCGCGGGCCTGGGCGACGTGCTGGTGTCGGACGGCTTCGGCGTCGTGCACCGCAAGCAGGCGTCGGTCTACGACCTCGCCGAGCTCGTCCCGTCGGCGGCGGGCCTGCTGATCGAGAAGGAGGTCGACGTCCTCGACCGCCTCACCGAGAACCCCGAGCGGCCGTACGCGGTCGTGCTGGGCGGCTCGAAGGTCAGCGACAAGCTGGGCGTCATCGAGCACCTGCTGCCGCGCGTCGACAAGCTGCTCGTCGGCGGCGGCATGATGTTCACGTTCCTCGCGGCCGACGGCCACAAGATCGGCAAGAGCCTTCTCGAGGCCGATCAGATCGAGACCGTGAAGGGCTACGTCCGCGAGGCCGCCGAGCGCGGCGTGCAGCTCGTGCTGCCCGTCGACGCCGTCATGGCGGCATCGTTCAGCGAGGACGCCGAGCACGTGGTCGCCGGTGCCGCACAGCTGGAGGACACCGAGTTCGGCGCCGACGGCATCGGTCTCGACATCGGCCCGCGCACGGCCGAGACGTTCGCCGACGTGATCCGCTCGTCGCGCACGGTGTTCTGGAACGGCCCGATGGGCGTGTTCGAGCTGGCACCGTTCGCCGCCGGCACCAAGGCGGTCGCGCAGGCGCTCACCGACGTCGATGGCCTCTCGGTGGTCGGCGGCGGCGACTCGGCCGCGGCCGTGCGCCAGCTCGGCTTCGCCGACGACGAGTTCGGTCACATCTCGACCGGCGGCGGCGCCAGCCTGGAATTCCTGGAAGGCAAGAAGCTCCCCGGACTGGAGGTCCTCGGATGGTCGCAGTAGCGGCACGCACCCCGCTCATCGCGGGCAACTGGAAGATGAACCTCGACCACCTGCAGGCGGTCGCGCTGGTGCAGAAGCTGGACTGGACGCTCAAGGACGCCGGGCACGAGAGCGGCTCGGTGGAGGTGGCGGTCTTCCCGCCGTTCACCGACCTGCGCAGCGTGCAGACGCTCCTCGACGCCGACAAGATCGCCTTCGCGCTCGGCGCGCAGGACCTGTCGACGCACGACTCGGGCGCCTACACGGGCGAGGTCTCCGGCGCGTTCCTGAAGAAGCTGGGCGCCACGTACGTGATCATCGGCCACTCCGAGCGGCGCGAGTACCACGACGAGACCGACGACGTGATCGCGGCGAAGGTGCAGGCGGCGCTCAAGCACGGCCTCGTGCCGGTCATCTGCGTGGGCGAGACGCTGGAACAGCTGGAGGAGTTCGGCGCGTCGGCCGTCCCCGTGGGGCAGCTGAAGGCCGCTCTGCAGGACGTGCCCGCCGACGCCGACATCGTGGTGGCCTACGAGCCGGTCTGGGCGATCGGCACCGGCAAGGTGGCGACCCCGGAGCAGGCGCAGGACGTGTGCGCGGCTCTGCGCGCCGTGATCGCCGACGAGCTCGGCGCCGAGGCGGCCGAGCGCACGCGCATCCTCTACGGCGGCTCGGTGAAGTCCGGCAACATCGCGACCTACATGCGCGAGCCCGACGTCGACGGCGCCCTCGTGGGCGGCGCGAGCCTGCTCGCCGACGAGTTCGCGGCCATCATCCGATACCAGAAGCACGTCGGGGTCTGACCCTCCGGCGGGGCGACGATCCCGAGGGTCGTCGTCCCGCCGGGTATACTCGACGTTTGTGCGGTCCGCTGGATCGCAGCGAAAGGCTTCAACGACTGTGCAGATCCTCGAGTTCGTGCTGCAGGTGCTGCTGGGCATCACCAGCCTCCTGCTGACCCTCCTCATCCTGCTCCACAAGGGGCGCGGCGGCGGCCTGTCCGACATGTTCGGCGGCGGCATGACCTCGGCGCTCGGGTCGTCCGGCCTCGCCGAACGCAACCTGAACCGGTTCACGATCGTCCTCGCCCTGGCCTGGTTCGTCTCGATCGTCGCGCTCGGCCTCATCACGAAGTTCCAGGGGCTCTGATGGCGACCGGCGGCAACGCGATCCGCGGCACGCGCGTCGGCGCGGGCCCCATGGGCGAGCAGGACCACGGGCACCACGCCGAGCGCATCGCCGTCTCGTACTGGGACGCGCTCGGCAACGAGACGGTGCGGTACTTCTCGGCGGTCGTCTCGCCCGACGAGATCCCCGAGGTCATCGACTCGCCGCACTCCGGGCTCCCGGCCGGCCGCGACCGCGAGAACCCGCCGGCCGTCGCGAAGACCGAGCCCTACAAGACGCACCTCGCGTACGTCAAGGAGCGGCGCACCGAGGAAGAGGCGGAGACCCTCCTCGACGACGCCCTCCAGCAGCTGCGCGAGCGCCGCGGCCTGTGAGCTGATCAGTCCTCGGGCTCGATGAGCTCGGCGGGCACGTCCGCCGCCGCCGCGCGGTCGACGAACAGCAGCGTGCGCTCGCGCCCCTTGGCACCGGCGGCGGGAACGCCCTCGTAGCTGGCGCCGGCGAGCACGAGGCCGAGCGCGGACGCCTTGTCGGCCCCCGTCACGACGAGCCACACCTCGCGCGACGAGTTCAGCACGGGGCGCGTGAGCGTGATGCGGTCCGCGGGCGGCATCGGCGCGTCGCGCACCGCGACGACCGACCGGCCGGTCACCTGGATCTCGGGGCGGTCGGGGAACAGCGCCGCGATGTGCGCGTCCGTCGCGACGTCGAGAAGGCACACGTCGAACGACGGCCACGGCCGGTCGCCCTCGCCGAACCGTGCCAGCTCGGCGGCGTACGCCTCGACGCTCTCGTCGAGGTCGGTGCCGTCGTCGGGCGAGGGCACCGTGTGGAGGTTCCCGGCGGGCACGTCGAGCCGGTCGAGCAGCACGGCCCGCGCCGTCTTCTCGTTCCGGGCGTCGTCGTCGCGGGGCACGAACCGGTCGGCGCCCCACCAGAAGTGCACGCGCGACCAGTCGACGGTCGTCCGCGCGGGCTGCATGCCGACCGCGCGGAGGATCGCGGTGGGGATCGTCCCGCCGGTGAGCACGACGTGCACGACCTGACCGTCGGAGAGTCCCTCGGCGAGCCGTCTCAGGAAGCGCGCGGCCACCGATGCCGCGAGCGAGACCGGATCCGGGACGATGACGACCCGCTTCTGCGAGGGAGACTCCGACATGTCACTCCTGTACGAGCGGGGGGCCGAGCAGCTCCCAGCCTTCTGTGATCACCCGACCGTAGAGGACGTCGGGATCGAGTCGCCGCAGCTCCTCGGCGAGGCACTCGCGCAACGTGCGCCGGGGCAGGACGAGCTCGTGCGACGGCTGGCCCGGCTGCTGCAGGAGCGCGTCGACCTCGTTCGTGCGCTCCAGCACGATGTCGCCGGAGGCGCGCGTGAGACGCACGCTCTGGATGCCGTGGTCCCACTTCTCCTGCGGTGCGAACCGCCAGACGACCGGCACGTCGAGCTTCAGGCGCAGCCACGCGGCGAGGAGGCCCGTCGAGGGCGAGCTGCCGCTGCCGACGACCTCCACGGCCGTGACCGGCTCGTACGGCGGCTGGTCGAGCTCGGCGGCGAGCTGCTCGCGCCAGTGCGTGAGCCGCGTCCAGGCGAGGTCGGTGTCGCCGGGGGAGTGCACCGCCCCGAGCTCGGAGAGGCGCTCCTCCGGCGAGCGGGCGGTCGAGGCATCCGTGATGCGTCGCTGCGCGATGCGTCCGATCGGGGACTCCACCGGGACCGCCGGCGGGTGGTCCGGCCACCAGGCGACGACCGGTGCGTCGGGGAGCAGGAGGCCGGTGACGAGGCTCTCCTCGTTGCTGGCGGCGGCGCCGGTGGCGCGCAGCACCACGACCTCGCTGGCGCCGGCGTCGCCGCCGACGCGGATCTGCGCGTCGAGCTTGGAGTCGCCCTCCTCGTGGGCGATCACGACGATCACGCGCATCGGATGCTCGCGCGAGGCGTCGTTGGCCGCCTCGATGGCGTCCTCCTCGAGTCCGTGCGACGTCGGGATGACGAGCGTCAGCACGCGGCCGAGCGCGACGGCGCCGCCGTCCTCGCGCACCTTCACGAGCGAGCGGGCGATCTTCGACACGGTGGTGTCGGGAAGGTCGACGATCACGGGCGCCTCCAGACACGTCCGTCGCGGGCGAGGAGCTCGTCGGCGGACGACGGGCCCCAGGAGCCGGGGGAGTACTGCTCGAGGGGGCCGCCGAGCCCGGCCCAGTACTCCTCGACCGGGTCGAGGATGCGCCAGGACAGCTCCACCTCCTCGTGCCGGGGGAACAGGGGCGGATCGCCCAGCAGGACGTCGAGGATGAGGCGCTCGTAGGCCTCGGGGCTCGACTCGGTGAACGCGTGGCCGTAGCCGAAGTCCATCGTGACGTCGCGCACCTCGGTGGCCGCGCCCGGCACCTTCGACCCGAACCGGATCGTGACGCCCTCGTCGGGCTGGATGCGGATCACGAGCGCGTTCTGACCGTGCTCGGCCTCCTGGCTGCGCAGGAAGAGGTGCTGCGGCGCGTGCGTGAAGACCACCGCGATCTCGGTCACGCGGCGGCCCAGGCGCTTGCCCGTGCGCAGGTAGAACGGCACCCCGGCCCAGCGGCGCGTCGCGATCTCGAGCTTGATCGCCGCGTAGGTCTCGGTGGTGGAGTCGGGGTTCATGCCGTCCTCGTCGAGGAAGCCGGCCACCTCCTCGCCGCCCTGCCAGCCGCCGGCGTACTGTCCGCGCGCGGTCGCGGTGGACAGGTCGGCGGGCAGTCGCACGGCCGCGAGGACCTTCTCCTTCTCGGCGCGGAGGTCCTTGGCGTCGAGCGAGATGGGCTCCTCCATGGCCGTCAGCGCGAGCAGCTGCAGCAGGTGGTTCTGGATGACGTCGCGCGCCGCGCCGATGCCGTCGTAGTAGCCGGCGCGGCCGCCGACGCCGATGTCCTCGGCCATCGTGATCTGCACGTGGTCGACGTAGTTCGCGTTCCACAGCGGCTCGAACAGGGCGTTCGCGAAGCGCAGCGCCAGGATGTTCTGCACCGTCTCCTTGCCGAGGTAGTGGTCGATGCGGAAGATCGAGTCGGCGGGGAACGCCACCTCGAGCGCGGCGTTGAGCTCGCGCGCCGTCTGCAGGTCGCTGCCGAACGGCTTCTCGATGACCACGCGCCGCCAGCTGCCGTTCTCGGTCTCGGCGTCGACGAGGCCGGAGTCCTTCAGCTGACGGGCGACGATGGGGAAGTCGCGCGGCGGGATCGACAGGTAGAACGCGTGGTTGCCCATGGTGCCGCGCTGCGTGTCGAGGTCGTGGACGGTCTGGCGCAGGCGCCGGAACGCCTCGGGGTCGTGGAACTCGCCGGAGACGAACCGGATGCCCTGGAGCAGCTGGTTCCAGGTCTCCTCGCGGAACGGCGTGCGCGCGTGCTCCTTGACGGCGTCGTGGACGACCTGCGCGAAGTCGGCGTTGTCCCATTCGCGGCGGGCGAAGCCGACCAGGGCGAAGCCGGGCGGCAGGAGGCCGCGGTTGGCGAGGTCGTACACGGCCGGCAGCAGCTTCTTGCGCGAGAGGTCGCCGGTCACTCCGAAGATCACGAGGGCGCTGGGGCCCGCGATCCGCTGGAGGCGCCGGTCCTCCGGGTCGCGCAGGGGGTTGCGGCCGCGGGAGATGTCAACGGTCATCGGTGGGTCTTTGCTCCTCTTGGACGGCCTCGTACAGGGCCAGGACATCGCTCTGCGGGTCGGTCAGGGTGAGGGTCACGACGGGGCGGCCGTGTACGACGAGCACCGTGGCGTCGCCCTCGGCCTGCGCGTCGATCAGCTGTCCGAAGGTGAACGGCCGGCCGGGGATCTCCAGATCCACGTCGGTGCTCTGGCGCAGCTGCAGGAAGACCCCGTTCGCCGGCCCGCCCTTGTGGTACTGCCCGGTGGAGTGCAGGAATCGCGGCCCCCAGCCGAAGGTCGTGGGGCGCCCGGACTCGGCCGCGACGAGCTCGCGCAGGCCGGAGAGCGTCGACAGCTCGGTGCGGTCGACGTAGGCCTGGATGCTCACGTACCCGTTCGCGGGCGCGCTGCGCCACAGGGCGCGGAGCGTGCCGGCGAGCGTGCCGCTCGCGGTGAGCGCGGGGTCGGAGCCGCGCACCTCGATGCCGCCCTCGACGAACGCGGGCGCGGCGGCCTCGGGAAGGGTCTCGAGGAGGCCGCGTGCGGCGGCCTTGGCGGCCTCGACGTCGGGCTGGTCGAACGGGTTGATGCCGAGCATCCGCCCCGCGATCGCCGTCGCGTACTCCCACACGACGAACTGCGCGCCGAGCGAGCCGCTGATGAGCACCTCGTCGGGGTACTGCTCGATCACCTGGAAGTGGACCGCGTCATCGACGATGCGGACGATCTGCAGGTCGGACGGGGTGTCGTCGACCTCGGGCGAGACGGGCAGCAGGACGACGGGCAGGATGCCGATGCCGTCCTTGCCGGTCGACTCGGCGACCAACTGCTCGATCCAGTCCGGGAGGCCGACGATGTGCGTGCCGTCGGACACGAGGCCGACCTTGTCGCGCGTCCCGCCCGCGATCGCCGCGGCGAGCACGAGCGCCGGGTTGAGCGGGCTGTCGATCGCGACCTCGAGCAGGGTCGCCTCGGCCTCGTCGAGGAGCTCCCCGATGTCGGCGCCGGCGAGGCCCGCGGGCACCAGGCCGAAGGCGGTGAGCGCCGAGTAGCGCCCGCCGACGGTGGGATCGGCGTTGAACACGCGATAGCCGGCCTCGCGCGCCGCGACGTCCAGCGGCGAGCCGGGATCGGTGACCACGACGATGCGCCCCGCCGGGTCGATCCCGAGATCGCTCCACGCCGCCTCGAACGCACGGCGGGCGGAGTCGGTCTCGACGGTCGAGCCGGACTTCGACGACACCACGAGCACCGTCTCGGCGAGGCCGCCGGTCTCGGCGTCGCCGTCGATCGCGGCGAGCACCTCGCCCGGCGCGGTCGAGTCCACGATCGTGAGCGGCACCCCGGAGGTCTGCGCGATCACCTCGGGGGCGAGCGACGAGCCGCCCATGCCGGCCAGCACGATGCGCGTGATCCCGTGCGTGACGAGCTCCGCGCGCAGCGCCGCGATCTCGGCCACGAGCGGCCGCGACACGGTCACGGCCTGCACCCAGCCCAGTCGGCGGGATGCCTCGTCCTCCGCCGCCGCACCCCACAGGTCGGCGTCGCCGGCGGTGATCCCGCTCGCGACGAGGCTGTCGACCAGCGCCGGCAACGCGGCGCGGACGACCTCCTCGACGTGCCCCGAGACGTGGATCTCGAAGCTCAACGCGTGACCTCGGCGGCGTCCTTCAGCGCGGTCGCGACGGTGTCCTGCAGGTCGTGCCAGGAGGCGATGAACTTCTCGACGCCCTCGTCCTCGAGCACCTGCGTGACGTCGGCGAAGTCGACGCCGACGGCCGCGAGGCGGTCGAACACGTCGTGGGCGCCCGCGTAGGTGCCGGCGATGGTGTCGCCGGTGACGACGCCGTGGTCGAAGGTCGCCTCGAGGGTCTTCTCCGGCATCGTGTTCACGGTGCCGGGGGCGACGAGCTCGGTCACGTACAGGGTGTCGGGCAGCGCCGGGTCCTTGACGCCCGTCGAGGCCCACAGCGGGCGCTGCACGTGCGCACCGGCATCCGTCAGCGCCTTCGCGCGGTCGGAGGCGAACTCGCGCTCGAACAGCTCGTACGCCAGGCGCGCGTTGGCGACGCCGGCGAGGCTCTTCAGCTCGGTCGCCTCGTCGGTGCCGATCGCGTTCAGGCGCTTGTCGACCTCGGTGTCGACGCGCGACACGAAGAACGAGGCCACCGAGCGCAGCTTCGAGATGTCGTGCCCGTTCGCCTGGGCCTGCTCGACGCCCGCGAGGTAGGCGTCGATGACCTCGGCGTAGCGCTCCAGGCTGAAGATGAGCGTCACGTTGACCGAGATGCCCGCCGCGAGGGCTGCGGTGATGGCCGGGAGGCCCGCCTTGGTCGCGGGGATCTTGATCAGGGCGTTGGGGCGGTCGACGACGGCCCACAGCTCCTCGGCCTGCGCCACGGTCGCCTCGGTGTCGTGCGCGAGGTCGGGCGAGACCTCGATCGACACGCGGCCGTCCTGGCCGTCGGTCGCGTCGAAGACCGGACGGAAGATGTCGCACGCGTCGCGCACGTCCGTCGTCGTCAGGGCGAAGATCGCCTCGTCGGCCGAGGCGCCGGCCGCGGCCTGCGCGGCGACCGCGTCCTCGTAGCCGATGCCGGCCGAGATCGCACCCTGGAAGATCGTCGGGTTCGTCGTCACACCCACGACGTCGCGCGTGTCGATGAGGTCCTGCAGGTTGCCGGACGAGATGCGCTGACGGGACAGGTCGTCGAGCCAGATGCTGACGCCGGCGGCGGACAGGTCTGCGGTGGGGGTGCTCATGCGTTGTTCTCCTTGACGCTCGCGCGGGCCGCCTCGACGACCGCGTCGGCGGTGATGCCGAACTTCTGGAACAGGGTCTTGTAGTCGGCGGACGCGCCGAAGTGGTCGATGCCGACGGTGCGGCCCTTGTCGCCGACGATGCCGCGCCACAGGCCCGTGGCGCCGGCCTCGACCGACACGCGCGCGGTGACGGACGCCGGCAGCACGCTCTCGCGGTACTCGGCGTCCTGCTCGGCGAACCACTCGAGCGAGGGAGCCGAGACGACGCGGGCGTTGACGCCCTCGGCGGCCAGGGTCTCGCGGGCCGAGACCGCCAGCTGCACCTCGGAGCCGGTCGCGATGAGGATCACGTCGGGCGTGCCCCCGGGGGCCTCGGCGAGGACGTAGGCGCCCTTGGCGACGCCGTCGGTCGATGCGAAGACGTCACCGGATGCCGCGCCCTCGCCCCGCTCGAACACCGGGATGTTCTGGCGGGTCAGGGCGATGCCGACCGGGCCGCCGTGGCGCCGGACGATCTCGAGCCACGCGGCCGACGTCTCGTTGGCGTCCGCGGGGCGGACGACGGCGAGGTTCGGGATGAGCCGCAGCGACGCGAGCTGCTCGATGGGCTGGTGGGTCGGGCCGTCCTCGCCGAGGGCGACCGAGTCGTGCGTCCACACGAAGATCGACGGGATGTCCATGAGCGCGGCCAGACGCACCGCGGGGCGCATGTAGTCGCTGAAGATCAGGAACGTGCCGCCGAAGGCGCGGGTGGGGCCGTGCAGGACGATGCCGTTGACGATCGCGCCCATCGCGTGCTCGCGGATGCCGAAGTGCAGCACGCGCCCGTACGGGGAGCCCGACCACTCGTGGGTGGACCACTGGGCGGGGATGAAGGACTTCGCGTCCTTGATCGTGGTGAGGTTCGACTCGGCGAGGTCGGCCGAGCCGCCCCACAGCTCGGGGAGCTGCGTCGCGAGCGCGTTGATGACGGTGCCCGACGCGGCGCGCGTGGAGACGTCCTTGCCGGCGGGGAACGACGGCACCGAGATGTCGTCGGGCAGCTCGTGCGCCTCGACGCGGTCGAGGAGCGCCTTGCGCTCGGGGTTGGCCGCGGCCCACGCGTCGAAGGACTCCTGCCACGCGGCACGCGCCTCGGCGGCGCGGTCCTTCAGAGCGCGCGTGTGCGCGATGACGTCGTCGGCGACCACGAAGGTCTGACCGGGGTCGAACCCGAGCACCTCCTTGGTCGCGGCCAGCTCGTCGGCGCCGAGAGCGGAGCCGTGGATCTTGCCGCTGTTCTGCTTGCCGGGCGAGGGCCAGCCGATGATGGTCTTCAGGACGATGAGCGACGGCTTGTCGGTCTCGCCCTTGGCGGCCTCGATCGCGTCGTTCAGGGCGGCGACGTCCTCGACGTACTGGCCGGTCTTCTTCCAGTCGACCGTCTGCACGTGCCAGCCGTACGCCTCGTAGCGCTTGGCGACGTCCTCGGTGAACGAGACGTTGGTGTCGTCCTCGATCGAGATCTGGTTCGAGTCGTAGATGGCGATGAGGTTGCCGAGCTGCTGGTGGCCGGCGAGGCTCGACGCCTCGCTGGTGACGCCCTCCTGCAGGTCGCCGTCGCCGGCGACGACGTAGACGAAGTGGTCGAACGGGCTCGTCCCGGCGGCGGCGTCCGGGTCGAAGAGGCCCCGCTCGTAGCGGGCGGCGTAGGCGAAGCCGACCGCGGAGGAGAGGCCCTGGCCGAGCGGGCCGGTGGTGATCTCCACGCCGCGCGTGTGCCCGTACTCCGGATGGCCCGGCGTGAGCGAGCCCCACGTGCGCAGCGACTTCAGGTCGTCGAGCTCGAGGCCGAAGCCGCCGAGGTACAGCTGCACGTACTGCGTGAGGGAGGAGTGCCCGGCCGACAGGATGAAGCGGTCACGGCCGAGCCAGTCGGTGTCGGTGGGATCGTGCCGCATGACCCGCTGATAGAGGAGGTAGGCCGCGGGGGCCAGGCTCATCGCGGTGCCGGGGTGGCCGTTGCCGACCTTCTCCACGGCGTCCGCCGCGAGCACCCGGGCGGTGTCCACCGCGCGACGGTCGATTTCTTCCCACAACAGCTCTGACACCTGGTCGCCTTTCCTCAGGGAGAACGCCCGCGGGCGGGCCGGGTCGCGAGCACTCGGGGGGATGAGGGTGCGGAACGGCGCGCGGACGCGCATGTGTGTTTCAGCATAGCGAAGGGGTCGCTCGCGAGCGCGTTCCCCTCGCGGTCTGTCACACGCCGATCGGCCGCGGGGCGCGGGTCGCGGACCGTCCGGCCGGCGCAGCGACGCGATGCGGAGCGGGAAGCCCGGATGCGGTGCGGCGAGGGAGCGCCCGGCCGAGGACGTGGGGCGATCTAGGGCTAGACTGTGAGCGACCTGAGAGACAGCGGCGGGGGCGATGGACTTCACGACGACGCGCGGATCCGGGGCCCTGCGCTCCGACGACCGCGACCCGGTCGTCCCGGCGACGGCGGATCGATCGTTCGGCCGCACCGTGCGCGCCTACGTCGTCCTGACCAAGCCGCGCGTGCTGGAGCTGCTCCTGGTCACGACCGTGCCGGTCATGATCCTCGCCCAGGGCGGCTTCCCGAACCTGTGGCTGGTGCTGGCGACCGTCATCGGCGGCTCGATGAGCGCGGGCTCGGCCGCCGCGTTCAACATGTACCTCGACCGCGACATCGACGCGCACATGGCGCGCACCGAGAACCGGCCCATCGTCACCGGCGAGGTCTCGCCGCACGGCGCGCTGGTCTTCGCGTGGGTGCTGGCCGCGGCATCCACCGTCTGGCTCTGGCTGACCACGAACTGGCTCGCCGCGGCGCTGTCGGTGAGCGCGATCTTCTTCTACGTCGTGATCTACACGATGATCCTCAAGCGCCGCACCGAGCAGAACATCGTGTGGGGCGGGATCGCCGGCTGCTTCCCCGTGCTCATCGGCTGGTCGGCGGTGACCGGCTCGCTCGCGTGGTCGCCGTTCATCCTCTTCGTGCTCGTGTTCCTGTGGACGCCGCCGCACTACTGGCCGCTGTCGATGAAGTACCGCGACCAGTACGACGAGGTGGACGTGCCGATGCTCGGCGCGACCCGCAGCGGCCAGCAGGTGGGCCTGCAGGTGATCCTGTACGCGTGGGCCACGGTCGCGTGCTCGCTGCTGCTGATCCCGGTCGCCGGCATGGGCCTGGTCTACACCGTGTCGTCGCTCGTGTTCGGCGGGTGGTTCATCTACGAGTCGCACCGCCTGTACAGTCGTGCCGTGCGCGGCGAGCAGGCACGGCCGATGCGCGTGTTCCATGCCTCGATCACGTACCTGACGCTGCTGTTCGTGGCGATCGCGGTCGACCCGCTGCTGCCCTTCTGATCCGCCGCGGCGGCCGTTCCGCACGGATCCGCCGGACGGACCCGCCGGGGCGCGTATCAGATGCGCGGTCGCGTGCTCCTCACCGGTGTGGACACGATGCGCACGCCGACGTACGCGCTGCTCGCGGTCGTCGAGGAGTCCTGGTCGTGCCCGGTGCGCGGCGACGCCGACACGGCCACGCTGCAGTTCAGCGACGGCACGACGAACGTGCTCGTGTACGTCACCGAGACCGAGCGCGGGGCGCGCCGCGTCGACGGGTGGGTGGATGCCGCGGCCCTCGAGGTGCGCCTCGTGCAGGGCGAGCGGGAATGGCGCGCGGCGCTCGGCCCGCACGGACGGTTCGCGTTCGCGCGCGTCCCGCACGGCGTCTCGCGCATCAGCCTGCTCGTGCGCGGTGCCGACGGGGAGGTGCGCGAGGTCCGCACGCCGCGGTTCGAGGCATGACACGACCGATGACGGATGCCGTCGACTCGGGCATCCTCGTAGCAGGACATCGAGAGAGGAACTGACATGGCGCGACTCACCGACGACAGCGGGCGCGAGGGCTCGACCCCCGGCGCCCCCCGATGGACCTGGCGCGATCGCGAGGCCCTCGCGCGCCGACGCGGCGTCGTGCTCGACCCCGCGCTGCAGCCCGCGGGCGAGCGCGAGGTCCACTCGACCGTGTACGAGCCCGACGTGCTGCTCGTGCGGCCCGGCGCGGAGGACGACGGGACCGTCACGGTGCAGGCGCTCGACGCGCTCGCCGCGGCGGCCGGCTGGACGGTGACGGAGGAGCCGCTGGCGGAGCCGCCGCGACGACCGGGCACCGACCGCCGGCGCCCGGGCGAGAGCCTTCCCGGCGTCGCCCGCACGATCCGCGCGCGGATCCGGCTCGCCCCGGACGCGGAGGCGGGCAGTCCCGTCCGACGGCCGGACGCGTGGCAGCTGCTGCGCGCGGCGCGCCGCAAGGGCATGAAGGGCGTCGCCCTCAACCACGTGCTGTCGATCGGCCCGTTCACCGGCAACCCCTTCACCGGCAACCCGTTCACGGGCAACCCCTTCACGGGCAATCCGTTCACCGGCAACCCGTTCACGGGCAACACCGGCGGCATGAGCGGCTATGCGTTCCCCGGCTTCGGCGGCCGCCAGCCGGTCGCCTACACCGGTCCGGGTCCGGTCCGCTCCGGCGCGAAGGCGCCACGGCCCGTGGTCGCCGTGCTCGACACCGGATGCGGCATCCATCCGTGGTTCGGCGGCGACGTGCTCGTGTCGGCGGGAGAGCTCGGCGGGACGATCGGGATCGACGACCCGGCATCCGACCCGGAGACCCATCCCGCACTGGGCGATCCCCTCAACGGCGTGCTCGATCCGGCGGCCGGTCACGGCACGTTCATCGCCGGCATCGTGCTGCAGGCCTGCCCGGACGCCCGCATCCTCCCCGTGCGCGTCTCGGACGGCCAGGGCGTGATCCTCGAGAACGAGCTCCTGGCCGCGCTCGGACAGGTCGTGGCGCTCCTGGAGGGCGGCACGCGGATCGACGTGATGAACCTGTCGTTCGGCTACTACCACGAGTCGGAGGGGTCGTCCACGATCGACGGCGAGCTCTACGAGCTGCTCTCCCGCGCCCGGGCGAAGGGATGCGTGGTCGTGTGCTCGGCGGGCAACGACGCCACCGACCGACCGTCGTCGCCGGCGGCGCTGTACGCGTGGAAGGGCGACGAGTGCGCCGTCGCGCCGGAGGACGAGAAGGGCCTCGCGCCGCAGGTGGTGGTGGGAGCGCTCAATCCGTCCGGCGGCTCGGTCGCGCTGTTCTCGAACGTGGGGCCCTGGGTGCCCACGTTCGCGCGCGGCGTGTCGGTGCTCTCGACCATGCCGCGGTTCGAGGGCGGCGTGCAGGGCGACCTCCGCGACGACGGCTACGAGCGCCGGCGCGAGACGCTCGACATCGACGACTTCCAGGACGGCTTCGCGGTCTGGAGCGGCACGTCGTTCGCCGCGCCGCTGGTCGCCGGCAGGATCGCGGCGCAGATCGTGGCCGACGCGAAGACCGCCACGGCGACCGGGAAGGCGAGCGGGATCGCCGCCATCGTGCGCGACGCCGTGGCCGGCATCGACGGAGAGGACGGCTCCCGTATCGCATGAGCCGCTGAACGCGGCATGCTGAGGGTGTGACGCTGTCGGCCGCCGAGCTGTACCGACGCGGGCGCGCCCATCTCAACGCGGGCCGCAACGCGGCGGCGCGGCGCACGCTCGGTCTGGCGGCGGAGCGGACCCGCGATCCGGACCTGCGCGCGCGGATCGCCGGGTCGCTCGCCGCGGTCACGATCCGGCAGGGCGACCCGCGGCAGGCCGAGCGGCTCTGCCGCGAGGCGCTCGCGCTGCCCGGCCTGTCGGTGCGGACGACCGCGATGCTGCACGGCCAGCTGGGACTGCTCGCCCTGGAGCGCGGCGAGCTGGACCGCGCCGTCGAGCTGCTCGGCCGGGGGATCGCCGGGATCGGCGACGAGGCCGAGCACCGTGCGCCGATGCTCCTCAACCGCAGCGTCGCGCACCTGCAGGCCGGGCGCCTCGCCGCCGGTCGCGCGGACCTCGAGCTCGCCGCGCGCGACTACGCGGCGACCGGCAACGAGGTCGAGAAGGCCATGGCCGTGCACAACACCGGCTACGCGGCCCTGCTCGAGGGCGATCTGGTGCGGGCGCTCGACACGATGGCCGAGGCGCACGCGGTGCTCGCCGCGGCCTCCGCGGTCAACGCCGCGATCTGCGACCTCGACCGGGCGCAGGTGCTCCGCGACGCAGGCCTGGTCACCGAGGCCGAGCGCAGCCTCGAGCGCGTCGCGCACGTGTTCGGCGCGCATCGGATGCGGCAGGCCCGCGGCGAGACGGAGTACCACCTCGCGCGTTCGCTGCTCTCGCACGAGCCCGCGCGCGCCGCGACCGTCGCGGCGGCCGCCTGCCGCAGGTTCCGGGCCGTGGGGAGCGACGGATGGGCGCTGCGGGCGGATGCCGTGCGGCTCCGCGCGCTGCTGCGCGCGGCCGCCGCCGACGCCGTCGAGGCGCCGCGGCCGCGGATGCCGTCGGGCGACCAGGTCGAGGCGGTCGCGTCGGCCCTCGACGGGCACCGCCTCCGCAGCGACGCGACCGCACTCCGGCTCACGTGGGAGCTGTGGCGCGCCGCATCGGTCGAGCGCGGGCGGATGCCGGAGCCGTCCGTCCGGTCGTCCGCGATCCGCA
>NZ_JBDIAB010000005.1:0-49003 GCF_039812165.1 Microbacterium sp. | reverse complement strand
CGGCGTGCGCACGGTGTGGTCCGCCGCGCGCGCCCGCCGTCGGGCGCTGCGCGCCGAGGTGCGCCGCTTCACCGCGCGCCAGCGCCGCCGTCGCCGCCTGTGGGCCGGCGTCGGCGCGGCGCTCGTGCTGCTCGTGCTCGGCACGCTCGGCGCCGCCTACAGCCCCCTCTTCGCGGTCGAGCGCGTCAGCGTGATCGGCACGTCGGCGCTCGACGCGGATGCCGTCGAGTCGGCGCTGTCGGGCCAGGTCGGCACTCCGCTGCCGCTCGTCGACGCGAGCGTCGTCAAGGCCGAGCTCGTCGCCTTCCCGCTCATCGAGTCGTACACGCTCGAGGCCCGCCCGCCGCACGAGCTCATCGTGCGGATCGTCGAGCGCACGCCGATCGGGGCGATCGAGTCGGCCGCGGGCTACACGCTCGTCGACGCGGCCGGCGTCGCGCTGTCGACGACGAGCGACCCGCCGCCGGGGCATCCGCTGCTCGACCTCGCCGACGGGGTCGGCTCGAAGACGTTCGAGGCGGTCGGCACGGTGTTCCGGGCGCTCCCCGACGACATCCGCGCGCAGGTGACGGCGATCGCCGCCACGACGCCCAACGACGTCACCCTCACGCTCGGCGGCACGGGCACGACCGTCGTGTGGGGCGACGCGCACGAGTCCGCGATGAAGGCTCTCGTGCTCGCCACCACGATGAAGGCGCGCCCGCCGGCGGAGGTCACGTCGTACGACGTGTCGTCGCCGGCCGCGGTCGTCGTCTTCTGATCCGACCCGATCGCATCCGGGTGCGGCCGGGGCGCGGCCCGCGGCGCGGATCGCGTGCGTGCGACGCGGGCACCGGTCGTTCCGACGCGCTCCCGGGGCACCGGACGCCGTCGCCGCGACACGCCCGGGGGACAACTTCGCGACACGCCCACGGGATCCGCGGATCGGTCGTGGCATCCCCGTATTTTTCATGTCAGGGAAATGCATACTCGGCAATTCTTTAAACCTCTACATGAGGTTCAAGGTTTAGACAAACAACAAGGTTCGGGACGAAGACGGAGGCCGGCATGAGCCAGAACCAGAACTACCTCGCGGTGATCAAGGTCGTGGGCGTGGGTGGTGGCGGCGTGAACGCCGTCAATCGGATGATCGAGCTCGGGCTGCGAGGCGTCGAGTTCATCGCCATCAACACGGACGCCCAGGCGCTGCTGATGAGCGACGCGGACGTCAAGCTCGACGTGGGCCGCGAGCTCACGCGCGGGCTCGGCGCGGGCGCGGATCCCGAGGTCGGCCGTCGTGCCGCCGAGGACCACGCCGAGGAGATCGAGGAGGCGCTCGCCGGCGCCGACATGGTCTTCGTCACCGCGGGCGAGGGCGGCGGCACGGGCACGGGCGGCGCGCCCGTCGTGGCCCGCATCGCGAAGTCGATCGGTGCGCTCACGATCGGTGTCGTGACCAAGCCCTTCTCGTTCGAGGGCCGTCGCCGCCAGAGCCAGGCCGAGGCCGGCGTCGCGAAGCTGAAGGAAGAGGTCGACACCCTCATCGTGGTGCCGAACGACCGCCTGCTCGAGATCAGCGACCGCGGCATCTCGATGGTCGAGGCGTTCGCCACGGCCGACCAGGTGCTCCTCGCCGGTGTCCAGGGCATCACCGACCTCATCACCACTCCGGGTCTCATCAACCTCGACTTCGCCGACGTCAAGTCGGTCATGCAGGGCGCCGGTTCCGCCCTCATGGGCATCGGCTCCTCGCGCGGCGCCGACCGCGCGATCAAGGCCGCCGAGCTGGCCGTCGAGTCGCCGCTGCTCGAGGCCTCGATCGAGGGCGCGCACGGCGTGCTGCTGTCGATCCAGGGCGGTTCGAACCTCGGCATCTTCGAGATCAACGACGCCGCGCAGCTGGTCAAGGAGGCCGCGCACCCGGAGGCGAACATCATCTTCGGAACCGTCATCGACGACACCCTCGGCGACGAGGTGCGCGTGACGGTCATCGCCGCCGGGTTCGACGGGGGCGAGCCGCAGCTGCGGGTCGAGCCCGTGACGACCTCGCGTCAGGTGAGCGTCCCGGCCGTGCCGGCGATCCCCGCGCCCGTCGCCGAGATCGCGCGCCAGCCCGAGCCCGTGCGCGAGAAGGTCTCGGTCGTCGCGGCGAGCGAGTCGTTCGACTCGGCGTTCGGCGACGACGACCTCGACATCCCGGACTTCTTGAAGTGACCCTGGCGGCACGGCTCGCCGACGTCGACGCGCGCATCGCGGATGCCGCGCGCTCGGCGGGCCGTGACCCGGCAGGAATCACGCGGATCGTCGTGACCAAGTTCCACCCCCCGCAGCTCGTCGAGGACCTCTACGGCCTCGGCGTGCGCGACGTGGGGGAGAACCGGCAGCAGGAGCTGACCGCCAAGTCAGCGCGGCTGACCGGCCTCGACGGGCTCCGCTGGCACTTCATCGGTCAGGGGCAGACGAACAAGGCGCGCGCCATCCGCGCCGTGTCATCCGTCGTGCACTCGATCGATCGCGACCGCCTCGCCGACGCGCTGCACGCGGCGGACCCCGACGGCGAGCCGCTCGACGTGCTGCTGCAGGTCAACCTCACCGACGACCCCCGCCGCGGCGGCGTCGCGCCCGACGGCGCGGCACGGCTCGCGGAGCACGTCACGGCATCCTGCCCCTCCCTGCGACTGCGCGGCGTCATGGCCGTCGCGCCGCTCGGCGAGGACCCCGCGCCGGCGTTCGCGCGCCTCGCGGACGTCTCGTCCGTCGTGCGCGGAGTGGCGCCGGATGCCGCCTGGATCTCCGCCGGCATGACCGGCGACTTCGCCGAGGCGATCGCCGCCGGCGCGACACACCTGCGGATCGGCACGGCAATCACCGGTCCGCGTCCACCCCACGATTAACCTCAGAACCAGACAAGCAACACGGAGGATCCGATGTCCAACCCGCTCAAGAAGACCATGGTGTACCTGGGCCTCGCCGACGAGGAAGAGGCGTACGACGAGCCCGCCGCGGAGTCCACCGGCCGTCGTGAGCACACCGTCGAGAAGGCTGCCCCCGTGACCCCTCTGCACCGTCCCGCCGTCGTCCGCCAGCCCTCGGTCGGCGCCGTGAGCGAGATCCTCACCGTCCACCCCAAGCAGTACCGCGACGCGCAGGTCATCGCCGAGAACTTCCGCGACGGCATCCCGGTCATCATCAACCTGTCGCAGATGAGCGACGCCGACGCGCGCCGCCTCATCGACTTCGCGAGCGGGCTCTCGCTCGGCCTGTACGGCCGGATCGAGCGGGTCACCAGCAAGGTCTTCCTGCTCTCGCCGGAGAACGTCGCGGTGTCGGGCGACGGCGCCGTGGCGCAGGCCGACCCCGAGGCGTCCTCCTCGCAGTAGTCGTGGAGGTCGTGCGGCTCGTCGCCGCGGTCGTCAACGCCCTGCTGCTGGTCTACATCCTGCTGCTGCTGGCCCGGTTGGTCATGGAGTACATCCCGCTGTTCAACCGGCAGTGGCGGCCCCGGGGCGTCGGCCTCGTGCTCGCCGAGATCGTCTTCACCGTCACCGATCCGCCGATAAAGCTGTTCCGTCGCCTCATCCCTCCGCTGCGGCTCGGAACCATCGGCATCGACTTCGGATTCCCGCTGACGATGCTGCTGTGCTTCATCCTGCTGTCGGTCACGCGCGCCATCGCCGGCGCCTGATCGGCACCCACTACCCGTCCACACCCGCGGACTATGCTGTCTGGGTGCGGCCCGGCCGGCCGCCCGAGACACGCATCGTCCCGAAACCCCGAGAACGAGGACTCCCACATGGCCTTGACCCCCGATGACGTCGTCATCAAGCAGTTCCAGCACGTCCGCTTCAAGGAGGGATTCGACCCCGACGAGGTCGACGACTTCCTCGACGAGGTCGTCGTCGAGTGGCGCAAGGTCATCGCCGAGAACGAAGAGCTGAAGGCGCGGATCGCCGAGCTGGAGTCCGGCGAGGCACCCGCCGAGGCCCCGTCCGCCGACGCGACCGCCCCCGCCGCGGGCATCATCGGGCTCGCCCAGCGTCTGCACGACGAGCACGTCGCCGAGGGCATCGCCCAGCGCGACAAGCTCGCCGCCGAGGGCGAGTCGGCCCTCGAGGAGGCTCGCACGCAGGCGGCCGAGATCGTCGCCGAGGCCGAGGAGCGCCGGCGCGCGGAGCTCGAGCGCCTCGAGGGCGACCGCGATGCGCTGGAGTCGACGATCGGCGACCTGCGCCAGTTCGAGAGCGACTACCGCTCGCAGCTGCGGAGCTTCATCGAGAGCAAGCTCGAGGACCTGGACGGCGATCTGGACGCCGACGCGGACGACGACGCGTCGTCGGACGACGACTAGGCGCCTCTTTGCCAGGCCGCACACCACTGCCTGCTCCGGCGGCCGGTGCCATCGTCGCGATCCTCGCGGCGCTGGTGCTGGCCGCCGATCAGTTCACCAAGCACCTCGCGCTGGAGAGCCTGCCCTACCAGCAGACCGTGCCGGTGCTCGGCGACTTCCTCGTCTTCTACCTCACGCGCAACTCCGGCGCCGCGTTCTCGCTGGGCGCGGGCGTCACGTGGGTGTTCACGATCGTGCTGTCGGCGGTGGCCGTGGTCATCGGCTACCTGGCGGTGCGGCAGGTCCGGTCGCGCTGGTGGGCCGTGATCCTCGGGCTGCTCCTGGGCGGCGTGCTCGGCAACCTCGCCGACCGCCTGCTGCGCGAGCCGGGCTTCGCGGTCGGGCACGTCGTCGACTTCATCCACACGCCGTGGATGATGCCGGCCATCTACAACGTCGCCGACATCTTCATCGTCACCATGATGTGCTCGGTGGCCATCCTCGTGCTCTCGGGGCTGCGGCTCGACGGCACGCGCGAGCGCCGCACGGCGAACGCGGAGTCCTGACGTGCCGGCGCGGAGCCTTCCCGTCCCGGACGGACTCGACGGCGTGCGGGTGGATGCCGCGCTCGCCAAGCTCCTGGGACTCTCGCGCACCTTCGCGGCCGAGGTCGCCGAGGGCGGCGGCGTGACACTCGACGGGCGGATGCTCGGCAAGTCCGACCGGCTGCACGGCGGCGCGTGGCTCGAGGTCGAGTGGCAGGACCGGCAGGAGCCGCGGATCGTGCCGATCGCGGTGCCCGACCTCGGGATCGTGCACGACGACGACGAGATCGTCGTGGTCGACAAGCCGGCCGGCGTGGCCGCCCATCCCTCGCTCGGCTGGGAGGGGCCCACGGTCGTCGGGGCGCTCGCGGCCGCGGGCTACCGCATCGCGACCACCGGCGCCCCCGAGCGGCAAGGCGTCGTGCACCGGCTCGACGTCGGCACGAGCGGGCTCATGGTCGTCGCGAAGACCGAGCGCGCGTACTCCGTGCTCAAGCACGCGTTCAAAGCGCGCGAGGTCGACAAGATCTACCACGCGGTCGTGCAGGGGCATCCCGATCCGCTGGCCGGCACGATCGACGCGCCGATCGGACGGCATCCCTCGCACCCGTGGAAGTTCGCCGTCACCCCCGACGGCAAGGACTCGGTCACCCACTACGAGACGCTCGAGGCGTTCCGCGGCGCATCGCTGCTGGAGGTCCACCTCGAGACCGGCCGCACGCATCAGATCCGCGTGCACCTCGCCGCGCACCGGCATCCGTGCGTCGGCGACCCGCTGTACGGCGCCGACCCGACGCTGTCGGCGCGGCTCGGGCTCACCCGGCAATGGCTGCACGCGCGTGAGCTGTCGTTCGCCCACCCGGGCACGCGCGAGTGGGTGACGTTCGCGTCGGAGTACCCCGCCGACCTCGCCCACGCGCTCGACGTGCTGCGCGACGAGTAGGCACGGCGGCGGACCGCCGCCGTGCCCGCCGCGGTCAGTCGTCGGCGGCCAGTGCCTCGGCCGCCACGCCCGGCACGACGACCACCGGTACCGGCGCGTTGCGCAGGATCTTCGACGATCGCGAGCCGAGGAACACGCGGGCGACCGGGCCGCCGCGGCTCGAGCCGATGACGAGCACGTCGCCCTCGGCCCATCCCGCGTCGTCGATCGCCTCGGGCCACGAGTAGCCGCGCCCGAGCACCGTGTCGATGCGGTACGGCACGTCGGGGAGCTGGCGCACCTCGTCCAGCTCGGCCTGGATCGCATCCGTCGCCCGCTTGGCCCACTGCTCGACGACGAGGTCGTCCTTGCCGCCCACGAGCGTGTCGGCGAAGAGCGTCGTCGGACGCACGGCGAACGCCGCGAGCCGCAGCGACGCGCCGACGCGCGCGGCGACGCGGGCCGCCGCGCGCACGAGCTCGCCGCCGCCGGTCGAGCCGCCGTAGGCGACCGTCACGCGGCGCACGGTCGCGCCCGGGCCGGCGCGGAAGCCGCGCGGAGCCATCGCCACCGGCAGCTCGGCACTGTGCGCGATGCGTTCCGCGGTCGCGCCGAGCGACAGGCGACCGTGGGCGGCCGAGCTGGACGAGCCCACCACGATCATGTCGGCGTCGTGCTCGGCGGCCGCCTCCATGAGGCCCTTCGGGATCGATCCGGCGTGGCGGGCGACATAGGTCGCGCGGATGTCCTCCGGGAGCCTCGCCCTGGCCTGGTCGAGGTGCTGCTGGGCGACCCGTTCCAGGTAGGCGAGGAACTCGGCGTCGAGATTGGTCGGGTCCACCGGCCAGGCGTCGGCCACGATCGAGCAGACCACGAGATCGGTGTCGGCGGAGCGGGCGAGGAGCGCGGCCAGGCTGAGCGCGGCGATGCCGCTCTCGTCGGCGCGGCACCCTACGAGGATCGTCACGGGGGTCTCCTCCGTCAGCCGGCGGCGACCGGCGCGCCGGCGATCACGTGCGTGAGCGGGATGTCGTACGTCGAGCGCGCCCGCTGCACCACGTCGTAGCGCAGCCAGTCCGACTCGGTCTCGGGTTTCGTCGAGATCACGAGCTGGTCGGGATGGAACGACTCCACCGCCTCGGCGAGGGCTCGCAGTGGACGGTAGTCGCCGAGCGCCCCCTCGACGTGCAGGTTCTCGGCGCGGAGGGTTCCCATCATCGTGTCCAGGCGCGCCTGCGCGGCCTCGACGGTCGCCTCCCAGATGTACACCGCACCCTTCTTCTCGGCCTGCCCGGTGTCGACCGGGTTGGCGGGCACGCAGATGTAGTACTCCGCCTTGCCTGCGCGGTCGATCCGCCGGAGCTCCTCGATGAGCTCGTCGGCGGCGACCGTCTCGTTCGCCATGACGAGCACGCGGCTCGCCTTCTCGTTCACCTCCGGCTGCAGCGCCTCGGGGTCGACCGAGCCGCCGCGCGCCTTCGTCACGAAGAAGGCGATGATCACGATCGCCCACGAGCCGAGGCTCAGCAGCAGCTGGACGAGCGTGTCGGGGTTGAACGCCATCTGCACGAGCACCGCGAAGATGCCCACCGTCGCGAGGATCGAGAGGAACGGGAATCCCCACATCTTGATCTTGAACTTCGACGGGTCGGTGCGCCGGCGCAGCACGATCTGCGAGATGCCGATGAGCAGGTAGACGAAGAGGATGATCGCCCCGGACGAGTTCAGCAGGAAGCTGAAGACCGTGTCGGGCGAGATCGCCGCGGCGATGACGCACAGGAACCCGATCACCGACGAGACCAGGATCGCGCGCCGCGGCACGCCGCCCTTGCTCACCCGGATCAGTCCGACCGGCGCCTCGCGCCGTGCGGCGAGCACGAAGAGCATGCGGGATGCCGTGTAGAGCCCGGAGTTGAGGCACGAGAGCACCGCGGTCAGCACGACGAGGTTCATGATGTCGGCGGCGAACGGGATGTTCATGCGCTCCATCGCGGCGACGAACGGCGAGAAGCCCGGCCTGTTCTCGTCCCACGGGACGATGAGGGCCAGGAGCAGCGCCGACCCGACGTAGAAGATCGCGATGCGGGTGATGACCGAGTTCGTCGCCTTGCCGATCGCCTTCGCCGGGTCGGGGGACTCGGCCGCCGCGATCGTGGCGATCTCGGCGCCCACCATGGAGAAGACCACCACGACGACGCCGCTGAAGATCGCGCCGACGCCGTTGGGGAAGAAGCCGCCGTGCGAGGTGAGGTTCGAGAAGTCGAGGTGCGCGCCCGGCCACAGGCCGATCACGAACAGCGCGCCGAGCGCGAGGAAGACGATGATCGTGGCCACCTTGATGCCGGCGAACCAGAACTCGAACTCGCCGAACGAGGCGACCGAGAAGAGGTTGGTGGCCGTCATCAGCGCCATCAGGATCAGCGAGAACACCCACAGCGGGACGTCGGGGAACCAGTGCCGCAGGATCTCCCCGCCGGCGACGGCCTCGAAGCCGACCACGATGACCCAGAAGTACCAGTAGAGCCAGGCGACCGAGAAGCCGGCCCATCCGCCCATCGCCTTGCGCGCGTAGTCGGCGAACGATCCGGTCGACGGGTTCGCGGTGGCCATCTCGCCCAGCATCCGCATGATCAGGATGATGAGCACACCGGTGATGCCGTACGTGATGAACGCGCCCGGCCCCGCGTCGAGGAAGACGTTGCTGGAGCCGACGAACAGACCGGCGCCGATCACGATCATGGAGAGCTGGCGTTGGTTGAGTCCTTTGTGGAGCTCAGGAGATCCGGCCATGAGGGGTCCTCTCGACTGATGCGGCACGCCTGGGGTGCGACCGCACGGTTGCCCCAGAATGTCGGGCTGACCTGACATTTGCAAGCATCGTGCCAGAACTCGTCGCGCGAATGTTACGCGTCCGTGATCTTCGCCGTCACGATGCCGGTGTCCGCGAGGCGCGGGAGCGTCTCCGCCCGGGTGGTGGACGCGGCCGCGACCGGCGGTCGGACGCGGCCGCGACGGCTCTCAGCGACCGCCCTCGAACCGTGCCGGATCGTCCTCGGACAGGGCCGCGGCGATGCGGCGCCGCATGTCGGCGCCGATGTCGGCGGGGAGCGCGTCGAGGTCGTGCCAGCCGACCTCGGTGAGCTCGCCGTCGGCGGGATGCGGCTCGCCCGACACCCAGGTGCAGCGGAACGTCAGGTCGAGGTAGTCGCTCTGGTCGCCGTTCTCGTACGTGACGCGCGGGATCTGGTGCACCCAGGCCAGCCGGTCCACGCGGATGACGACGCCGGCCTCCTCGAGCGCCTCGCGCGCGGCGGCGTCGGCGGGCTCCTCGCGCGGATCGATGATGCCCGTGATCGGCGTCAGCGCGCCGTTGTCGCTGCGCCGGCCGAGCAGCACCTTCTCGTCGCGGAAGACGACGGCGGTGACCCCCGTCAGAGCCAGCGGGGCGTGGCCGACGTGGCGGCGCAGTTCGAGCACGAAGTCGGGTGTGGGCACGGGAGAAGCCTATGTCGGTGGGCTGGGGCACACTGTGACCATGGCGATCGAGGTGCGACCGGCGACGGTCTTCGAGGACGTCGAGGCGGTGATCGGGCCGAAGAACCCCGCGTCGAGCGTGTGCTTCTGCCTGAGCTATCGCATCCCCTCGAAGGAGAACAACGCCATGCGCGGGCCGGAGCGCGCCGCGCGCGTGCGGCGTCTCATGGACGAGGAGGGGCCCATCGGCGTGCTGGCGTACGACGGCGACGTCGCCGTCGGGTGGGCGGCGGTCGCTCCGCGCAGCCTCACGCACTTCGCGACGTTCCGCAAGATCCCGTACGTCGACGACCTCGACGTGTGGTCGCTGTGGTGCTTCCGCGTGCGGCCCGGCCACCGCAAGAAGGGCGTCATGCACGCGCTCGCCGACGGCGCCGTCGAGTTCGCGCGCGGCCAGGGCGCCCCGGCGATCGAGGGGTACCCGGTCGACAACGGCGACGCGCGGGTCGACCTCACGATGGCGTACGTGGGCACCAGGCGGCTCTTCGAGCAGGCCGGGTTCGAGAAGGCCGCCGACACGACGTCGGTGCTCTCCGGCTTCCCGCGCGTGCTGATGCGGAAGGAGCTCTCACCCTCTACTCGAAGGTGAGGCGACCTCGGCGCACGACGCCGCGGACGCGCCCCTGGGACGGGCGGCGGTGTCGGAGGCGCTTCGTAGACTCGAACCCGTGGCATCCGATTCCTTCGTCCATCTGCACGTGCACAGCGAGTACTCGATGCTCGACGGGGCGGCGCGCATCGGCCCGATGATCCAGGAGGCCGCGCGCCTCGACATGCCGGCGATCGCGGTGACCGACCACGGCAACACGTTCGCCGCGTACGAGTTCTACAGGACCGCGAAAGATGCCGGGATCAAGCCGATCATCGGCATCGAGGCGTACGTCACCCCGGGCACGCACCGCTCCGAGAAGGCGCGCGTGCGCTGGGGGACGCCCGAGCAGAGCGACGACGACGTCTCGGGCTCGGGCGCCTACACGCACATGACGCTGCTGAGCGAGACCACGGGCGGCATGCACAACCTGTTCCGGCTGAGCTCGCTCGCGAGCATGGAGGGCTACTACTTCAAGCCGCGCATGGACCGAGAGCTGCTGCAGACCTACGCGAAGGGGCTCATCGCCACCACGGGCTGTCCGTCCGGCGAGGTGCAGACGCGGCTCCGGCTGGGCCAGTACGACGCGGCGCGCGCGGCGGCCGCGGAGTTCCAGGACATCTTCGGCAAGGAGAACTACTTCGCCGAGATCATGGACCACGGGCTCTCGATCGAGCGGCGCGTCATCGGCGATCTCCTCACCATCGCGAAGGATCTCGACATCCCGCTCGTCGCCACGAACGACCTGCACTACACGCACCAGCACGATGCGAAGAGCCACGCGGCGCTCCTGTGCGTGCAGTCCGGGTCGACGCTCGACGACCCGAAGCGGTTCAAGTTCGACGGCGACGGGTACTACGTGAAGTCCGCCGCCGAGATGCGGCAGGTGTTCCGCGACCATCCCGAGGCGTGCGACACGACGCTCATGATCGCCGAGCGCTGCGACGTCGAGTTCGACACGAGCGCGAACTACATGCCGCGCTACCCGGTGCCCGACGGCGAGACCGAGGAGTCGTGGTTCGTCAAAGAGGTGGAGCGCGGCCTGCACGTGCGCTATCCCGACGGCATCCCCGCCGAGGTGCGCGCGCAGGCGGAGTACGAGACCGGGGTCATCGTGCAGATGGGCTTCCCGGGCTACTTCCTCGTGGTCGCCGACTTCATCAACTGGGCGAAGGACAACGGCATCCGCGTCGGCCCCGGCCGCGGATCGGGCGCGGGCTCGATGGCGGCGTACGCGATGCGCATCACCGACCTCGACCCGCTGCAGCACGGCCTGATCTTCGAGCGCTTCCTCAACCCCGACCGCGTCTCGATGCCCGACTTCGACGTCGACTTCGACGACCGTCGCCGCGGCGAAGTCATCCAGTACGTGACCGACAAGTACGGCGACGAGCGCGTCGCGCAGATCGTCACGTACGGCACGATCAAGGCGAAGCAGGCCCTCAAGGACGCCGGCCGCGTGCTCGGCTTCCCGTTCAGCATGGGGGAGAAGCTCACGAAGGCCATGCCGCCCGCGGTCATGGGCAAGGACATGCCGCTGGAGGGCATGTTCGACCCGAAGCATCCGCGGTACAAGGAGGCGTCCGAGTTCCGCACGGTCATCGAGACGGATGCCGAGGCGAAGACCGTCTTCGACACCGCGGTGGGCCTCGAGAACCTGAAGCGCCAGTGGGGCGTGCACGCCGCCGGCGTCATCATGTCGTCCGAGCCCCTCATCGACATCATCCCGATCATGCGGCGCGAGCAGGACGGCCAGATCGTCACGCAGTTCGACTACCCTGCGTGCGAGTCGCTCGGCCTGATCAAGATGGACTTCCTGGGGCTTCGGAACCTCACGATCATCGACGACGCGCTCGACAACATCGAGGCCAACCGCGACGAGAGGCTCGTGCTCGAGGATCTGCCGCTCGACGACCGCGCCGCGTACGACCTCCTCACCCGCGGCGACTCGCTGGGCGTGTTCCAGCTCGACGGCGGGCCGCTCCGCAGCCTCATGCGGCTCATGCAGCCCGACAACTTCGAGGACATCTCGGCCCTCATCGCGCTGTACCGGCCGGGTCCCATGGGCGCGAACTCGCACATCAACTACGCGTTGCGCAAGACCGGCCAGCAGGAGATCACGCCGATCCATCCCGAGCTCGCCGAGCCGCTGAACGACATCCTCGACACGACCTACGGCCTCATCATCTACCAGGAGCAGGTGATGGCGATCGCGCAGCGCGTGGCCGGGTTCACGCTCGGTCAGGCCGACATCATGCGCCGCGCGATGGGCAAGAAGAAGAAGTCCGAGCTCGACAAGCAGTACGCGGGCTTCGAGGCCGGCATGAAGGCGAACGGCTTCGGCGACGAGGCGATCAAGACCCTGTGGGACATCCTGGTCCCGTTCTCGGACTACGCCTTCAACAAGGCGCACTCCGCCGCGTACGGGCTGATCTCGTACTGGACCGCGTACCTGAAGGCCCACTACCCGGCCGAGTACATGGCGGCCCTGCTCACGAGCGTCGGCGACGCGAAGGACAAGCTCGCCGTGTACCTCAACGAGTGCCGGCGCATGGGCATCAAGGTGCTGCCGCCCGACGTGCGGGAGTCGATCCGGTTCTTCGCGGCCGTCGGCGACGACATCCGTTTCGGCCTGGGCGCCGTGCGCAACGTCGGTGCCAACGTCGTCGACGCGATCGTCGCGTCGCGCGAGGCGGAGTCGTTCGCGTCGTTCCACGACTTCCTCGCCAAGGTGCCCGTGCACGTGGCGAACAAGCGCACGATCGAGTCGCTCATCAAGGCCGGCGCGTTCGACTCGCTGGGCTCCACGCGTCGCGCGCTCATGGAGATCCACGAGGACGCCGCCGAGCAGGCCGTGCTCGACAAGCGACGCGAGGCCAACGGCGAGGTCGGCTTCGACTTCGACAGCCTGTGGGACGAGCCGCAGCAGGCGGTCAAGGTGCCCGAGCGCCCCGAGTTCTCCAAGAAGGACAAGCTCGCGTTCGAGCGCGAGATGCTCGGGCTCTACGTGTCGGACCATCCGCTGGCGGGTCTCGAGATCCCGCTCGCGAAGCACGCGTCCACGTCGATCCACGACCTGCTGGCGTCGGACGACGTCCAGGACGGCGACCAGGTCACCGTCGCGGGCCTTGTCACGAGCGTCCAGCACCGCGTCGCGAAGTCCAGCGGCAATCCGTACGGATCGATCACGATCGAGGACTTCGACGGCGAGGTCACCGTCATGTTCCTCGGCAAGAGCTACACCGAGTTCCAGTCGATGCTGGTCGCCGACTCGATCCTGGTGATCCGGGGCCGTGTGTCGCGCCGCGACGACGGGCTCAACCTGCACGCCAACACGGCGTTCGTGCCCGATCTCGGGGCGATGGATGCCGCGGGGCCGCTCGTGCTGGTCATGCCCGAGCATCGCGCCACCGAGACCACGATCGGCGAGCTCGCGCAGGTCCTCGGTCGTCACCGGGGCTCGACCGAGGTCACGCTCAAGCTGCACAAGGGATCGACGGCGAAGGTGTTCGAGGTGCCCGCGCCCGTGACGGTGACCGCAGACCTGTACGGCGAGCTGAAGGGACTGCTCGGACCGCAGTGCCTCGGATAGCCGGTCGCGATGCGGGTAAAATCGCAGACGGCCGCGGTGCGGCGGGAGGGACAGTCGTGAGCAACGAGCACACCAACGCCGAGGACGGATCGACGGACGACGGCGTCCAGGACGTCGCGACGGGCACGGGCCCGCTCGACGCGGGCGAAGAGGCCGGTGCCGTCGTCGCCGGCGACGAGGCGATCGGCGGCGCCGATGCGGCGGACGACGCGGTCGCCGATGCGGGCGACTCGGGCGCCCCGGTCGAGGACGCCGGCATCGAGAGGGCCGCGGACGCGGATGCCGTGGCGGACACGCCCGCGGGGGACTCCGACGCATCCGGTCACGACGGCCGGCCCGACGCGCTCGTGCCCGCCGGGTCGACGCCGTCGGACGACGGCATCCCGCCCCAGTACGGCGTCGGGCCGTTCTCGATCCGCGAGGTCTCGCTCGCGGGGGTCTGGCTCCTCGCCTTCGTCGTGTCGTTCTTCCCGATCTACGGCGCGATCGGCGCCGCCCCGCCGGTGTGGGGGAGCGGCATCGACTGGGTGCTCACGATCGGCGCCCCGACCGCCGCGGTGTTCCTCCTGGTCCTCCGTCGCCTCTCGCCCCAGGGCATCCGGCGCGTGGGGTCGCTCGGGGTCGACCAGTTCGCGTCGGTCGCCTTCTCGGTCGCGGCGATCGTGTGGCTCGGCATCCTGTGGAGCGCGTTCGTGACGCTCGCGAAGTCGGGCGTGTTCTTCGTGACGTGGGTCGTGTGGGTCGAGCTCGTCCTCATGCTCGCGGGCGTCGTCCTCACCGTCGTCGCCCCGGTGCTGCCGGTGCTGGGCGAGGACTTCCGCCACCGGCCCGAGTCGGTCGCGCACCGCAACGCGCGCCGGGTGCGGCCCGTCGCGGCGCGTCCGGTCGTCGTGCGCGAGCCGCGGACGGATGCCGTGCCCGCCGTCGCCGTCGACACGCCGGTCGCGACCCCGACCGCCGACGGCGACGTCCGCGCCGACACGGCTGCGACCGTCGCGCAGGCGCCCGTGTCGCAGGCGTTCTGGGCGCTCGTGCCCGTCGAGCGCGACGTCGTCGACGAGCACGGCGCGCCGCTGTTCCGGATCGGGCCGACGGCGTGGGCGCTCGTGATCGAGGACCGCGGCACGAGCTTCGTGGTCCGTCACGAGGACGGCCGCGTCGGCCACCTCCACGACGTGTCGGGGGTCACGCGTGGGTGACCGCCGCGCGGCGGGAGGCGCCGCCTCGGTGACCGCCGTCGACCTGATCGCCACGATCCCCGCCCGCGACGAGACCGTCGCCGAGGTGCGGGCGCTGCTCGACGCGTATGCGAAGCACTGCCTCGCGATGGACGGCACGGAGCGCTTCGAGGTCTACCTCGACCGCGACGCGCGGCAGCAGGTCGTGGTGATCGAGCGCTACCGCGACGAGGACGCCTTCCGGCGCCACCTCGCCGACCCCGAGAACGGCGTGCTCAACGCGAAGCTCGCCGATCTGACCGACGGCGGCTCCACCCTGCGGTTCCTCGCGGGCTGAGCACGGCCGCAGGGCGCCCCGCTGGTCTCACGGGTGCGGTTCGCAGCGTGGAGTAGACTGTGGGCGATGGTCTCGTCGGCCCGGACTCCGCGATCCGTGATGCTGAACGAGCGACTAGTGATAATGCGGCTCATTACCAGCATTGGTCTCGTGTTCCTGCTGCTCCTCGGGTTCGCCGCAGCCAGCCACCTCGAGGGCGACGGATCCGCATCCGTTCCCATCGCGGTCAGTGCCGTGGTCGATCCGCACGTCGACGTCATCCCGTCGGACTCGGGGCACCAGGCCGTCATCGAGGGGACGTCCCGGGGGCACGCGCTGACGGGTGTGGCGCTGTGCGTCTTCGGCGTGCTGTGCGGCCTGGTCTTCTTCGTTCTGACGCGACTGCTGCGGCAGCGACGTCCTCCTTCCCTGCCCGAGCGGCAGCAGCCGCACGTGCTTTTGCTTCTCGCTCCGTTCGCTCGCCCCCGAGTGAGCGTTCTGTCTCTTCCTCAACTGGGTCTTTCCCGAACCTGAGATCCGGCACGCCGCCTGTCTGGGCGGTATCTGTGCCGGGCTGCGCCCGGACTCTCGTTCGTGCCGTGTGAAGTGTTTGGAGTACCCGATGAAGACCCCTGTGAAGGCGACATTGATCGCCGCCGCGATCGCCGTCGTGCTGGTGCTGGTCGCGATCATCCTCGCCATCGTCAGGCAGAGCCCTGCGCCCCCGCCGGAGGGAGGTGGTGGCGATGCGGGGACGGTTTCCGTCGTGCGGGAGAGCTCGCACGTTCTTGACGACGGCGGCCCGGATGCCGTCACAGTCGTGGAGTTCCTCGACTTCGAGTGCGAGGCGTGCGGTGCGTTCTACCCGATCGTGGAAGACCTTCGGACGCAGTTCGCGGGAGAGATCACCTATGTCGTCCGCTATTTCCCCCTCCCCGGGCACTTCAACTCGAAGAACGCGGCGATCGCTGCGGAGGCGGCCGCGGGTCAGGATCGATTCGAGGACATGTATCGCCGGCTGTTCGAGACGCAGGCAGAGTGGGGCGAAGCGCAGACGTCGCGCGCTGACCTGTTCCGCGGCTTCGCGGAGGAGCTCGGACTGGACATGGCCGCGTACGACGCCGCAGTCGCCGACCCGGCCACGGCCGAGCGTGTGGAGCTGGACTTCAACGAGGGCCGTGCGCTCGGGGTGGGCAGCACGCCGACGTTCTTCGTCGACGGTGAACTGCTTGAGCTGCAGGCGTGGAACGACCTCGAGACGGCGATCGAGACCGCAGTGAACGGCAGCTCCTGATGCGTACGAAGTCATCGCACCGCTGCGCGATCGCGGTCGTGTCATTCGACGACGCCGCGCAGCGCCGACCACATCACCCGTCGCACGTGAAAGAGCATCACTCATGAGCACGACCCGCACCCGCCGGGCGCGCGGGACCGCATCATCGCTGCTGTCCGTCATGGCGGCGTCGCTGCTCGCCGGCGGACTGCTGATGGTCGGTGCACCGCCCGCGGCCGCGCACGACAACCTGATCTCCTCGACCCCTGAGGCCGGCTCCACGGTCAAAGTCTCCCCGGAGGAGATCTCCATCACGTTCAGCGGCGAGCTGCTCACCGCGGCCAGCTCGGTGGTCATCGAGGTGACGTCTCCGGACGGGCAGAACGTGACCGACGGGGAGCCGGTCGTCGACGGAACCACAGTCACGCAGATGTTGACCGCAGGGCCGAGCACCGGCGTGTTCACGGTGCTGTGGCGGGTGGTGTCCAGCGATGGACACCCCATCAGCGACCAGTACACGTACACGGTTCAGGCCGCCACGGGCCCCACCGGCACCGCAGCCCCCGACGGGATGCCGACGCAGACGGCCGAGCCGACCGCCACCGCAAGGGTGGACGTCCACAGCGGCCCGTCCCGAGGCGGAGCGTTCCTGCCGCTGATGGCCGTGGTCGGCGGTGCGATCATCATCGGCGGCGCGCTGTTGGTCGTGCTGCTGGTGGCGCGCAAACGTCGCCGCCGAGACAGGGCGGCAGCTGCCGTGGCCGCCGGTCGCGAGGCGGCGGCAGAGACCCGTCAGATGCGCGAACACCCCACCGACACCTGAACGCGGCGTCCGAACTCGGATGCCCGAAGGAGAACATCATGAAATGTCCCATCGACGCCACCGACCTGCTCATCGCCGAGCGATCCGGCGTGGAGATCGACTACTGCCCCCGGTGCCGCGGCGTCTGGTTGGACCGTGGCGAGCTCGACAAGATCGTCGACCGCGCTTCCGGGGATACACGGACCGGCGGGCATCGAGTCCGGGACGCGGACACCGCCCGTGGTCGGGACCGGGATCACCACGGCGAGGATCGGGATCGGCATGGCCGCACCGGCCGCCGCAGGCGGGAGGGGTTCCTCGGTGAGCTCTTCGACTTCTGATGAGGCGACTCCGTCGGAACACGTCCAGGCCCGCCGGTTCGCGATCTTCTGCGTGACGGCGGGGTCCGTGGTGATGACAGACCAGGTCAGCAAGGCAGCGGCACTGTCCGGGTTGAGCGAGACCGAACGGACCCCGCTGGTGGGTGAGATGTTGGGGCTGCAACTCGCCTTCAACCCCGGTGCGATGCTCGGCCTCGGATCCAGTGCCACGTGGCTGCTGACGGTGCTCGGTGTGACCGCCGTGGTGGTGCTGTCCGTCGCCGCGCTGCGAGCCCGCTCCGCATGGTCGGCGGTCGGCATCGGGTTGGTCTTCGGCGGCGCGCTGGGGAACGTGGTCGACCGGCTGTTCGCCCCGCCGGGATTCGGGCGCGGATACGTGACCGACTTCCTCGCCTACGGAGACTGGTTCATCGGCAATCTCGCCGACGTCGCACTCGGCATCGGAGCGCTCGTCCTGGTGGCCGGGCCCTTGACGCGGCGGGTCGCGAACCGGAGCGATGCCAGCGCGCAGCTGAGCTCGAACTCGTCAGTGGGTGGGCTGTGAGCGAGAAGAGGAAGCGGGCACCGTCTCGCCATCAACGCAACGCGCTCGCCCCGAGCCTTCTCGCCGCCGCGATGCTGTTCCTCGCGCCGGTGCTGCTCGACGGAGACTGGTCCCTGGCGGTGCTGTTCGTGACCGCGATCCTCGCGGTCATCGTCGGCTGGTTCGCGATCCAAGCGAGGCAATGGTGGTGGGCACCGGTCTTCGCAGCGATCGCCGTGCTGTGGAATCCGGTGTTCCCGTTCCCGTTCACCGGTCCGATCTGGATCGCCGCGCAACCTGGCGCCGCGATCGCGTTCCTCGTCGCCGGGGCATTGATCAGGATCGAGCGCACATGAACCGCCGCACACGCATCGTCGTCGCCACAGTGCTCACGACCGTGGTGCTCGCCGGCTGCACCAGCAACGACGGCCCGGCACAGCAGTACCGTGAGGGAAACGAGAAGGGCTACATCGCCGGCGACTTCCAGGTCGTGGAGATCCCGCCCGCCGACCGGGGTGAGCCGGTGGTGTTCGAGGGGGTCACCGAGACCGGCGAGACGGTGTCCAGCGACGACTACCGGGGCGGGGTGCTGGTGGTCAACTTCTGGTACGCCGCCTGCGGGCCGTGCATCGTCGAGGCGCCGCTGCTCGAGGCCGTATGGCAGGAGTACCAGGACCGGGGTGTCGCCTTCCTCGGCGTGAACACTTATGACCAGCCCGCCACCGCCTTGTCGTTCGCACGAGACAACAACGTCACCTATCCGAGCGTGATCGACGTCAACGACGGAAGGGTCAAGCTCGCGTTCGCGCAGGTCACCCCCATCCAGGCCACTCCGACCACCGTGGTCCTGGATCAGGAGGGGCGGGTGGCCGCGCGGATCATCGGTCAACTGGCCAGCGCATCCATCCTGTCGACTCTCGTCGGCGACACCCTGGCAGAGCTCTCGTGAACCCGAGCGCGATGGTCGTGGACGGCGCCCTGTGGGTGGCGCTCCCGCTCGCCGCGCTGGCCGGGTTGGTCTCGTTCGCCTCTCCCTGCGTCCTCCCGCTGGTACCCGGTTACCTCGGCTACCTCGGCGGCGCCGCCGGCACCGCCGGTGCCGGTCGGCGTCCCCCGCCAGGACGGACCCGCCTGCTGTCGGGCGTGGCATTGTTCATCGCCGGGTTCACGGTGGTGTTCGTGACCGTCACGATCCTCGGTGGAACGTTCGGGCTTCTGCTGCTGCAGTACGCGAACATGCTCACCCGCGTTCTCGGGGTCGTGGTCATCCTGCTCGGGCTGGTGTTCATCGGCTTCTTCGGCATCGCCCAGCGCACACTCCGCCCCCCTATCCGGGGCCGGGTCGGTCTGATCGGCGCCCCCCTGCTCGGATTCGCGCTCGGTGTCGGGTGGACCCCCTGCATCGGCCCGACCCTGGCGGCGATCCTCTCGATGTCGTGGAACCTCGGCGATCCCGTTCGTGCCGGCCTGCTGGGCCTCGCCTACTCGCTCGGGCTCGGCATCCCCTTCCTCCTGCTCGCTCTCGGCTGGGGGTGGGCATCTCGATCGGTCGGGTTCCTCCGTCGGCACATCCGCGCCCTGAACGTCATCGGCGGCAGCCTTCTCGTCGTTCTCGGCGTGCTCATGGTGACCGGGTTGTGGGCGGCTCTGATGTCTGCGCTGCAGCAGGTGGTGATCAATGTCCCCCTCCCGCTCTGACATCGACACGGTCGTCGATCCGCTTCGTCCGGACGACCACGCCGACTCCGAAGCGGCCGAGGTCGCCCAGCCCGCGCTCGGTCTGGTCGGATGGTCGCGATGGGCCTGGCGACAGTTGATCAGCATGCGCACGGCCCTGGTGCTGCTCCTGTTCCTCGCGATCGCCGCCGTGCCCGGCTCCCTGTTCCCGCAGCGCAGCGCCGATCCCAACGGCGTCATCCAATGGGAGCGCGACAAGCCGGACGTCTTCCCGTTCGCCGACGCGGTCGGACTGTTCGACGTGTACCGGTCACCGTGGTTCTCCGCGATCTACTTGCTGCTGTTCACGTCTCTCATCGGCTGTGTCATCCCGCGTGCTCGTCATCACTACAGAGCGCTCCGCTCCCGGCCCCCGCGCACACCCGCTCGCCTGTCCCGCCTCTCCGAGCATCAGGAGGTCGCGCTCCCGGCCGGCGGAGGACGGCCCGACCCAGCCGTCCATGCGATAGCGGTCGCCGAACAGCAACTGCGCCGCGCCGGCTACCGGGTGCAGCGATACGAGGGGAGAGGCTGGGTGTCGGTGTCCGCGGAGCGGGGCTATCTGCGAGAGACCGGCAACCTGGTCTTCCACGTCGCCCTGGTCGGCGTGCTCGTCTCCGTCGCGATCGGCGGGTCGTTCGCGTACACCGGGCAGCGGGTCGTCGTGGAGGGCACCACGTTCGTCAACGCACTCAGCGACTACTCCTCGTTCAATCCCGGCCGCTTCATCGACGGCACCGGACTGGAACCCTACTCGCTCACCCTCGACGACTTCCAGGTCTCCTACCAGCCGCCCGGCAGCCCCGGCGCTGGGCAGGCCGGCGACTTCGCCGCCGACGTCACCATCCGTGGCCCCGGCGAAGACGATCGGACGGAGAGCGTGATGGTGAACTATCCGATCACCGTCGCGGGCGACCGCATCTACCTGCTCGGCAACGGCTACGCCCCCACCCTCACCGTTCGCAACGCCCAGGGCGACGTGGTGTACAGCGAGTCGCAGCCGTTCCTGCCGCAGGACTCCAACATGACCTCGCTGGGGATCATCAAGATCCCGGACGGACTGTCCGAGCAGCTCGGCCTGGTCGGCTTCTTCTATCCGACCCAGGGGGTGCTGCCCTCCGGGGCCTTCACCTCCGTCTACCCGGAGGTGGTCAATCCGGTGCTGACGTTCAACGTGTTCAGCGGGGATCTCGGCATCGACGACGGCACGCCTCGTTCGGTGTACACGCTCGAGGTCGACGGGCTCACGCAGCACACGGGCGGCGATACCGGCGTCGATTCGCTGGAGCTGACGCTGGGCGACACCGTGGATCTGCCGAACGGGTGGGGCACGATCACCTGGGAGAGCGCAGGTGCCGACCCCGTGAAACGGTTCGCGTCGCTGCAGATCCAGCGCGACCCCAGCAGCGGCTGGGTGCTGGCGTTCTCCGTCCTCGCCGCTCTTGGGCTGTTCGCCGGCCTGTTCGTCCCGCGCCGCCGCCTCTGGGTGAAAGCGCGGCCCGACGGCGACGGCGTTCGGCTCGAGTACGCCGGTCTGGCCCGGGGTGAGGATCCCGCCCTCGCCCGCGCGGTCGGAGACCTCGCCGCGCAGCACGCGGCAGCGTACGCGGCGGCGACGCGAGAGGGCGAACCGCGATGAGCGAGTGGATCCCCGCCGATCCGCCGACCTTCCTCGGGTTCTTGATGCCCGTGCCGTTGCCCTTCCCGGTCCTGCCCGCTCTGGCCGCGCTCCTGGCCGCCGGATACCTGATCGGCGCGGTCCGGCTGTGGGTGCAAGGTCGCCGCTGGTCGGTGTGGCGCACCGTCTGCTTCCTGACGGGATGCCTCGTCCTGGCTGCGGTCACCGGACTCGGCGTCGAAGCGTACGGGTACGCGCTGCTGTCGGTGTTCATGTTCCAGCAGCTCTCGCTGATGATGGCGATCCCGCCGCTGCTCGTGCTCGGTTCCCCGGGCACGCTGTTGCTGCGTGCCACGCCGCATCACGGCGTCGGGCGTCTCGTCCTGTGTGCCGCCCATCTCGGTCTGCGCAGCCGGGTCTCGCGATGGATGCTCAGCCCCTGGGTGGCGTTGCCGCTGTACCTGTTCGCGTTCTACGGGCTCTACCTCGCCGACCTCGCCGATCGCATCCTCGCCGCCCCCGCAGGCCACATCGCGCTCGAGGTCGCGTTCCTCATGTCGGGGATACTGTTCACCATCCCGGTGCTCTCCGCCGATCCGCTGCCGGTTCGGCTCAGCCATGGCGGCCGCGCTCTCGACGTGTTCGCCGAGGCCGCGCTGCACGCCCTCTTCGGCGTGTTCCTCATGATGGCCCCCGGCCTGCTCGTGGAGCATTTCACCGCCAGCACCATCGCGCTCGGCGTCGACCCGCTCAACGATCAGTGGCTCGCGGGAGCGCTCGCGTGGTCCTATGGCGAGGGTCCGACCTTGCTCATACTGCTCTACATCGTGCACCGCTGGTTCCGCGACGACTCGACGCGTGCCGCCGCCGCTGCTCGCTATGCCGACGTTCACGGCGATCCCGAACTGGACGCCTACAACGCGTACCTCCGCACGCTCGGCCAGAAGTAAGGACCGCCGACGCATGACCGCCACCGCCACCGCGCCCGGCCTCGCCGCCGGGTCGCCGCATCGCCTGTCGGGTCCGCGGCATCCGAGCCCGCTGCTGCCGATGCGAGCCGCGGTGCCGATCGCCGCTGCCGCCGGGATCCTGCTCGATCTGGCGTCGGCGCCGCTCGGGTGGTGGCCGCTCGCGTTCGTCAGCGTGACCTTCGCCCTCGCCACTCTCGTCGGGCGCCGTCTCGGCGGAGCGCTGCTGGTGGGCACGGTCTTCGGCGTCGTGTTCTTCTTCACCCACTTGGTCTGGGTGGGGGAGTTCCTCGGCCCGGCGCCGTGGATCGCGTTGGCTGGGCTGGAAGCGGTGCTGTTCGGCGTCGGCGCCATCCCGATCACGCTCGCCTACCGCTGGACTGCCCGGTTCGGCCCGGGGGCGGCCGGACAGCTGGTCGGGGGCCCTCTGCTGGTCGCCGGGCTCTGGGTGACGCGTGAGATCGCGATGGGCGCGTGGCCGTACTCGGGATTCCCCTGGGCGCGGCTGGGCATGACTCAGGTCGACGGGCCGTTGCCGCAGATCGCGTCATGGATCGGCGTCACCGGCTTGTCCTTCCTCGTCGTGGCGGTCTGCGCCGCCTTGCTGCAATGGTTCCGCTCCGGCGGCATCCGGTTCCTGCGCGGTCTCCTGCCCGCCGCTGTCGGCGTGCTGATCCTGGTGACGGTCCCGCAGTTCCCGACCACGGATGCCGGCACGTTCACGGTCGGGTGGGTGCAGGGCAACGGGCCCGCCGGCTATTTCGACGACCGGAGTCCCAGTGACATGCTCGTCGCGCAGACCCGTGCCACCGAGCCGCTCCTGGGACGGCCGATGGACCTGCTCGTGTGGCCCGAGGGCTCGGTCGACTCCGACCCTCTGACCACCCCCGACACCGCCGCGGCGCTCGACCGCCTCGCGCGCGAGGCGGGAGCACCCTTGCTCCTGAACGCCGCCGTCAGTCGGGGCGGGAACGTCTTCAACACCTCGTTGCTGTGGACCGGGGAGCGCGCCGACCTGCAGTGGCACGACAAGGTCAACCCGGTTCCGTTCGGCGAGTACGTGCCCGACAGGTGGTTCTATCGGCTCCTCGCCCCCGACCTGGTCGGGCTCATCCAACGCGAGTACACGCCCGGCACCAACTCACCGTCGGTGACCGTCGCAGACGTCACGGTGGGGCTCGCGATCTGCTTCGACGTGATCTACGACACCGTGATCTGGGACGGCGCTCGTGCCGGCGCGCAGCTGTACGTGTTCCAGACCAACAACGCCGACTTCCGCGGCACTGACGAGAACGTGCAGCAGCTCGCGTTCGCGCGGATGCGGGCGATCGAGACCGGTCGCGCCGTGGTAAACGTGTCCACCGTGGGGACCAGCCAGGTCATCGCACCCGACGGGACCACCGTCGACACCATAGGCGTCGACACCGCCGCCGGTGGGATCACGACCCTCCCGCTGCGCAGCGGGCTCAGCCCCGCGGCGGTGATCGGCCCCTGGGTCACCGCGGCGCTCCCTTTCGCCGCCGTCGTCGGGCTGGCGATGCTGGGCTTGCTCCACCGTGTCCGGATGCGTGGGGCGCATGTGCGAGTCCACCCCGATCGGCCCCATCGCCCATGACCTCGACAGCCTCTCGTCGCGCCGACCAGGGTTCGATCGCTCTCGGACCCCCTTCTCGTGCTCTCCGCAGCATCGGCCCTGCGATCCTCGTCACGGCTGCGCTCGTCGCTCTGGTCGGCGGTCTGGCATTCGGAGGAGGCGCGGCAGAGCTCCGACTCGGCGACGCCGGCCCCTTGGTGCGCTGGGGTCTGCCCATCGCGAAACTGGTCGTCAACCTCGCAGCGGCGGGCATGGTCGGCGTGCTCGTGACGGCGCTGTTCACCCTGCGGGCCGGTGAGCGCGAGTTCGACGTCGCCCTGGACATCGCCTCGATCGCCGCCGCCCTGTTCACCGCGGCGGCCGGCGCCACGGGGTTCCTCACCTTTCTCAACGTGTTCAACCCCGCAGTGGACGCAGGCCCTCAGTTCGGCCGACAGCTCGGCCGGTTCCTCGTCGAGACCGAGGTCGGTCGCACCTGGCTCATCACGGCGGTCGCGGGCGCCGCTCTCACCGTGCTCACGTTCGCGGTGCGATCATGGCCGTCCACGCTTCTCGTGACGGTTCTCGCGGTCGCCGCCCTCGTGCCGATGGGCACGCAGGGGCACTCCGGCGACGACGCCTTCCACCACGAGGCGATGACGGCGCTCATCCTGCACATCATCGGTGCCGCGGTGTGGCTCGGCGGTCTCCTCTTGATCGTCATGATCCGTCCGCTTCTCCCTCGCGGGCCCATCGCCGATGTCGTCGCGCGCTACTCGAGCATCGCGCTGGCCGCCTTCGTGCTCGTCGTCGTGTCGGGAACGGTGCGTGCCGCGATCGGCCTCGAGAGTTGGTCGGTGCTCGTCTCGCCGTACGGCACGATCCTCGGCGCGAAGGTGCTCGCGCTTGTCGCGCTCGGCCTGTTCGGCGTCCGATACCGCACCCGCCTGATCGGAAGGATGCGTGACTCCGACCGTGCGAGCCGGTCCTTCTGGACACTCGTCCTCTTCGAGCTGGCGGTCATGGGCGCGGCCAGCGGGGCCGCCGCGGCGCTGGCGCGCACACCTCCGCCGAACCCGACACCGGTACCTGAGATCCCGTCCCCCGCGGAACGTCTCACGGGCGCTCCGCTGCCTCCGGAACTCACGATCGACCGGTGGCTCACCGCATGGACCATCGACCTGCTGTGGGCGGTGATCGCCGGGTTCGCGATCTTCTTCTACCTGGCCGGCGCGTGGCGATTGCGTCGCCGCGGCGACGTCTGGCCCGTCCACCGCACCATGATGTGGATCGTCGGCATGCTGATGCTGGTCTGGGTCACCGGCGGCGTCGTCAACGTGTATCAGGACTACCTCTTCAGCATGCACATGGTCGGGCACATGCTGCTCACGATGGCGATCCCGGTGCTGCTGGTCGCCGGCGCTCCGGTGACACTCGCCGCGCGGGCGATCCGAAGACGGGACGACGACACGCGTGGAGGCCGCGAATGGATCCTGTGGGCCGTGCACTCCCCGGTCGCCCGGGTGCTCACCAACCCCTTCGTCGCAGCCGGACTGTTCATCGGGTCGCTGTGGGTCTTCTACTACACCGACCTGTTCAGGTGGTCGCTCTACGACCACCTCGGTCACCAGTGGATGGTCGCGCACTTCTTGATCACCGGCTACGTGTTCGTGCTCTCCCTGATCGGCATCGATCCGGTGCCGTATCGGCTGCCCTACCCGGGCAGGCTGCTGTTGCTCATCGGCATCATGGCGATGCATGCCTTCTTCGGCATCGCGATCATGATGCAGTCCGGGCTCATGGTCGCCGAATGGTTCGGATCGATGGGCCGCACGTGGGGCCCGACGCCACTGGAGGACCAATACACCGGCGGCGGCGTCGCCTGGTCGGTCGGCGAGATCCCCACCCTCGTCCTCGCGATCGCCACCGCGATCCAGTGGAGCCGCAGCGACGATCGCGAGACCAGACGCCGAGACCGTCATGCCGACCGCACCGGCGATGCCGAGCTGCAGGCGTACAACGCGCGCCTCCTCGAGCTCGCCGCCCGTGACGCCCGTGGCCGCGGTGAGGGCGTGGTCCGAGCGCAGCGAGAAGAGACCTCATGACGACGGAGCAGAAGCTCGACGAACGTTATGGCGGGAGCCCGCGGCCTGTCCGGCGTCGTCTCGTCTGGGCAGGTGTGGCCGTCGTGGCCATGGCATCCGTCGCGGGTCTGTCGTGGCTGACCGTCTCCGACTCGTTCGACGACGCCGGATTCGACGAGCTGGGCTACGAGCTTGTGGACGACCGCACGGTGGTCGTGTCCTTTCAAGCCACCCCGCCCTCCGGCACCGGCTTCGCCTGCGCGCTGCAGGCGCTCGACGAGGACTTCGGCGTCGTGGGCTGGCGCGTCATCGAGTACCCGGCATCCGAGACGATCACACGGAGGTTCGTCGAGACCGTGCCGACCCTCGCGCAGGCCACGACCGGCACCGTCCACTCGTGCTGGGCGGTGTAGGCCGGCGGAGGCCACCGCGTCGACGCGGGCGCCTCTCCGGCGATCGCCACGGCCGTCACGTCCACTACGCGCTGTTCGACGAACACGTCACGGACCTGCTCGACGAAGCCATGGGGCATCTCGGGCACCTGCCGCCCGGCGTCCAGCGTCCGGCTTATGCTGCGGTCCTCATCCACTCTCTCCTTGACGGGCTGTCGGCTGGGTAATCTGGAGTGATGCTCCGAACGATCGATCTGCGTGGTCACGCGCTCTCGCCGGCCGAACTTCTGACCGCCGTCCCGCGCGCCACGGCCGCGCGCGAGGAGGCGTACGCCGCCGCCGTCGCGATCGTCGCCGATGTCCGCGACCGTGGTGAGGACGCCCTGCGCGACCAGGCCGAGCACTTCGACGGCGTGACCGGGCATGACGTCCGCGTGCCTGCGGCGCACCTCGACGAGGCCCTCGACACCCTCGACCCGGTGGTCCGCACCGCGCTCGAGGAGGCGATCCGCCGCGTGCGGCTCGCCTCCGCCGCCCAGGTGCCGCCGCCGTCGGTGACCAAGCTCGGCCCCGGCGCCCGCGTGGAGCAGCACTGGCGTCCCGTGCGGCGCGTCGGTGTCTACGTGCCGGGCGGCAAGGCCGTCTACCCCTCCAGCGTCGTCATGAACGTCGTGCCCGCGCAGGTCGCCGGCGTCGCCCAGGTCGCGCTCGCCTCGCCCCCGCAGCGCGAGCACGGCGGACGCGTGCACCCGGTGATCCTGGCCGCCGCCCGCCTGCTCGGCGTCGACGAGGTCTACGCGATGGGCGGCGCGGGAGCGATCGGCGCCTACGCGCACGGCGTCGCGGACGTCGGACTGGCTCCCGTCGACGTCATCTCCGGACCGGGCAACAACTTCGTCGCCCTCGCCAAGCGCGCCGTCGCGGGCACCGTGGGCACCGACTCCGAGGCCGGCGCGACCGAGATCCTCGTCGTGGCCGACGACTCCGCCGACCCGGTGCTGGTCGCCGCCGACCTGGTCAGCCAGGCCGAGCACGACGAGCAGGCCGCGGCGGTGCTGGTGACGGCATCCGTCGCCCTCGCCGAGGCGGTCGCGACCGAGGTCGCCGCCCAGGCGACCGCCACGCGCCACGCCGAGCGCATCCGCACCGCGCTCGCCGGCCCCCAGTCGGCGATCGTCCTCGTCGACGACCTCGACGCCGCCACCGCGTTCAGCAACGCCTACGCGCCCGAGCACCTGGAGCTCCACGTGACCGACCCGCGCGTGGACGACTTCGTCAACGCCGGCGCCGTGTTCGTGGGGGATCACTCGCCGGTGAGCCTCGGCGACTACCTCGCCGGGAGCAACCACGTCCTCCCCACCGGCGGCCAGGCCCGCTACGCGTCGGGACTGTCGGCCTCGACGTTCCTCCGGCCGCAGCAGGTGATCTCGTACGACCGCGACGCGCTCGCCGCCGTGCGCGACGAGATCGTGGCCCTTGCCGCCGCCGAGGCGCTGCCCGCGCACGGCGAGGCGGTGACCGCGCGCTTCCGGCGGCCGGGGCGGTAGTCTGTCCCCGCCATGCACTGCCCGTTCTGCCGCCACCCGGACTCCCGCGTCATCGACTCGCGCACGAGCGACGACGGCCTGAGCATCCGTCGACGTCGTCAGTGCCCGCAGTGCGGTCGGCGCTTCTCGACGATGGAGACCGCGAGCCTCAACGTCATCAAGCGGTCGGGCGTCATCGAGCCGTTCAGTCGCGAGAAGGTCATGTCGGGCGTCCGCAAGGCCTGCCAGGGGCGGCCCGTGACCGAGGGTGACCTCGCGGTCATCGCCCAGGCGGTCGAGGAGACCGTGCGGCAGACCGGCGCGGCGCAGGTCGACACGAACGAGATCGGGCTGGCCATCCTCGGGCCGCTGCGCGACCTCGACGAGGTCGCCTATCTGCGCTTCGCGAGCGTGTACCGCGCGTTCGACTCGCTCGAGGACTTCGAGTCGGCCATCGCGCAGCTGCGCGCCGGCCACGAACGGTCCGCCGACGACTGAGCGCGCCGATACGCTGGACGGGATGTATGCGCTCCTCTTCCGGCATGTCCTCTCGCGCCTCGACCCGGAGTCGGCGCACCACCTCGCGATGCGCGTCATCCGGGTGCTGGGCACGCGACCGCTCACGCCGGTCGTCCGCGGCGTGACCGCGCCCGCGCCGGAGCTGCGCACCGAGGCGCTCGGGCTCGTGTTCGACTCGCCGTTCGGGGTCGCCGCGGGCTTCGACAAGGATGCCCGGGGTGCGGCCGGCCTCTGGGCGCTCGGCTTCGGCCACGTCGAGGTCGGCACCGTCACCGCGATCGCGCAGGACGGCAACCCGCGCCCGCGTCTGTTCCGCCTGATCCCCGATCGTGCCGTCGTCAACCGCATGGGCTTCAACAACCGTGGCGCCGCGGCGGCCGCCGACCGCCTGCGCGCTCTCCGGCGACGGCGGTCGCGCGCCGTGCTCGGCGTCAACATCGGCAAGAGCCGCGTCGTCGACGTCGCCGACGCGACCGCCGACTACGTGCGCAGCGCCACGCTGCTCGCACCGCTCGCCGACTACCTCGTCGTCAACGTCTCGTCGCCGAACACGCCCGGCCTGCGCGGCCTGCAGGCGGTCGAGACGCTGCGCCCGCTCCTGGAGGCGGTGCGGGATGCCGCCGGCTCGACGCCGCTGCTCGTGAAGATCGCGCCCGACCTGCCCGACGACGAGGTCGAGGCCGTCGCGCGCCTCGCCGTCGACGTGGGGCTCGCCGGTCTCATCGCGACCAACACGACGATCTCGCGCGAGGGACTCCGGACGGATGCCGCGGCCGTCGAGGCCGCCGGAGCCGGAGGCCTGTCGGGTGCGCCGCTGCGCGCGCGCTCGCTGGAGGTGCTGCGGCTCGTGCGCGCCGTCGTGCCGCCGGAGTTCTGCGTGATCTCGGTCGGGGGCGTCGAGACCGCCGCCGACGTGCGCGCGCGGCTGGATGCGGGTGCCGACCTCGTGCAGGGCTACACGGCGTTCCTCTATCGCGGCCCGCTGTGGGCGCGCGGCATCAACCGCGGGCTGGCGGCGGCGCTGAGGTCGGGCGCGCGGCGGCGCTGAGGTCGGGCGCGTCGGTCAGGACGGGTACTGGCCGAGCTTGACCTGCGTCTTCGGCAGGCGCATGAAGCGCATCTGGATGGTGCGCATCGCGGCGTACCAGCCGAGGCCCTTCTCCATGCGGTCCTTGCCGAACTTCGCCGCGGCGGCCCGCTTCACGCGGATGCTTGTGATGACCATGTCGCCCACGACGAAGAGGATGAACACCCACAGTCCGATGAACGCCCAGTAGCTGATCGCCGCCATCGGGATGAGGCTGAGGAGGATCACCGCCACCATCGCGGGCATGACGGCCTCGCCGAGGTGCAGACCGGCATCCGCGAAATCGCGCGCGAACTTGCGCTGCGGACCGCGGTCGCGCACCGGCAGGTACCTCTCCTCGCCGGCGGCCAGACCCTGCCGGGCGCGCTCGCGCTTGGCGGCGAGGTCGGCCTTGGCGCGTGCGCGCGCCTCCTTCGTGTCGGGCACGAGCGGGCGCTTGCGGGCGGCCTCGCGCTCGGCGCGCGACGGCGTCGGACGGTTCTTGCCGGGCCCGGAGGGCAGCTCGGGCGCATCGGGCGCGGAGGCGGGAGGCGTCTTGGCCACGGGGTGATCCTCGGGTTCGGCGGGCAGCGTGCTCCTAAGATTACCCGCATGACGTCCGCACTGTCCCGCTCCGCCGCCGTGCACGAGGCGGCCCTCGCCGCCGTCCCCGCCGCGCTCGCCGATCTGGGACGCCTCGTGCGCATCCCGTCGGTCGCCTTCCCCGGCTTCGACCGGCGCGAGGTCGCGCGCAGCGCGGCCGCCGTGAAGGAGCTGCTCGACGGCCTCGGGGTCTTCGACGCGGTGGAGATCCGCACCGCGACGATCCCCGAGACGGGGGAGGAGGGGATGCCGGCGGTGATCGCCACGCGCGCGGCGCGTCACGGTCGCCCGACGATCCTCCTGTACGCCCACCACGACGTGCAGCCGGTCGGCGACGACTCGCGCTGGCAGTCGCCGCCGTTCGAGCCGACCGTGCGCGACGGGCGCCTGTACGGGCGCGGCGCCGCCGACGACAAGGCGGGCGTCATGGCGCACGTGGGTGCGCTGCGCGCGCTCGTCGAGGTGCTCGGCACGGACTTCGACCTGGGCGTGAACCTCTTCATCGAGGGCGAGGAGGAGGCCGGCTCCCGCTCGTTCGCCGCGTTCCTGCGCGAGAACGCCGACGCGCTGCGCGCCGACGTCATCGTCGTCGCGGACTCCGGCAACTGGGATGCGGCGACGCCGGCCCTGACCGTCTCGCTGCGCGGCAACGCGCGCTTCACGATGACCGTGCGCACGCTCGAGCACGCGTCGCACTCCGGCATGTTCGGCGGCGCCGTGCCCGACGCCACGATGGCGGCCGTGACGCTGCTCGCGACCCTGTGGGACGCCGACGGCGCGGTGGCGGTGGCCGGTCTCGAAGAGCGGGATGCCGAGACCCCCGACTACCCGGAGGAGACCCTGCGCGACGAGGCCGGCCTCCCCGACGGCGTCCGGCCGATCGGCCGCGGGACGATCCTCAGCCGCATCTGGAACAAGCCCTCGATCACGGTGACCGGCATCGACGTGCCGAGCGTCGCGAACGCCTCGAACACTCTGACCCCGGAGGTCTCGGTCGTGATCAGCGCCCGGGTCGCGCCGGGCCAGCCCGCGACGGAGGCCTACGCGGCGGTGGAGGCGCACCTGCGCGCGCACGCGCCGTTCGGCGCGCAGCTGGAGTTCCGCGACGTGGACTGCGGCGACGCGTTCCTCGTCGACACGAGCGGCTGGGCGGTCGCGCAGGCGCGCGCGGCCTTGGAAGCGGGCTACGGCGTCGCGCCGGTCGACATCGGCGTCGGCGGCTCGATCCCCTTCATCGCCGATCTCGTGCGCGAGTTCCCGGGCGCGCAGATCCTCGTGACCGGCGTGGAGGATCCGCACTCGATGGCGCACAGCCCGAACGAGTCGTTGCACCTCGACACCTTCCGCCACGCGCTGGCGTCCGAGGCGCTCCTTCTCGAGGCGCTCGACGCCCGTACGGTTCGCGACTAGAGGACGAGCTTCCCGACGAGGTGCAGTCGTTCGTCGGCGGGGGAGAGCGCGGGCGGCAGCAGGAGCGTGGGGATGCCGGACTCCACTGCGCCGCCATCCGGACGCGAACGGTCGCCGACCATCAGTGCCTCGCCTGCTGTCACGCCGAGACTCGAGAGGGCGTGGGCGAAGATCGCGGGGTCGGGCTTCTCTGATCCGATCTCGAACGACAGCGAGTAGGAGTCCACGGCATCGGCGAGTCCGGCCGCCGCGAAGGCCGGTCGTATGTCGAAGTGGATGTCGCTCACGACTCCGACGAGGATGCCGCCGCGGTGGAGCGCACGGATCGTGGGCACCGAATCCGACACGAACCGATTCCGTGTGTGGTCGGACTCCGATGCGTAGATCGCCTGCGCGAGAGGCTCGTCGATCCCCGCATCTCGGAAGACCGTCAGGAGCGCGTCTCGGTGGCGCTGAGGGTCGCTGTCCAGCCCAGGAGCGTCCAGGCGGTCTTCTTCGCCGCTGCTGGCGAGAATCCGCCGGGTCACGTCATCGGTGACGGCGGCCGTGACCGGGCGACCGAGGCGTCGAAGTCCGTCTTCGACCCAGTCCTCGACGGTCGGCGGCACGACGAGCGTTCCCCGCCAGTCGAAGAGAACCGCCCGAACCTGCACGGTGCCAGGCTACTGTCACCTGCGGTCGCCTCGCCGATCGGCACCGGCTCCTGCGACGCTCCCGTCACGCCATCGGACGGTGACGCGCATCGCCTCCCGATCACGCGGCGGGTCGGAATCGTGGTGGGGGTGGGTCGATGCCTGCCCATGCGTAGGTCAGTGCGAGTCGGGGTTTCAGGACGATCGTCTCGCCGCCGCCGGGTGGTGGATGCAGGACGAAGTCGCCGAGCCCGTCACGGGTGATGCGCCAGCCGCCGTTGTGCAATGCCATGTGATGGAACCGACACAGCAGGATCCCCCGGTCGGTGTCGGTGTTCCCGCCCTCGGCGTGGTGGTCGATGTGATGCGATTCGCAGTAGGAGGCGGGCCGGTCGCAGCCCTTCCACCGGCATCCGCCGTCCCGGATCGCGAGCGCGACCCTTTGCCGCGGGGAGAACAGCCGTGCCTCCCGGCCCAGGTGCAGCGGGTTCCCGTCCCGGTCGATCCGCAACTCCACGATGCCGGTGTCGCACGCGAGCTGTTCGATCAGCCACGCGGGAAGGGTGCTCTGGTCCTCCTCGAGCACACCCACCCCCGGACGCCCGTCGGCGACCGCGGCGCGTGCGGCAGCGCTGATCACGACCCGGACGCCGGCCTGTCTCGTGCCGAACACGGCCTTCGCGTCGGCGAGGGCCCCGGTGCGGAGCACGTCGATGAGCAGGTCGTACGCGAGCTGCTCGTTCGTGCGCGGGTCCGCGACCAGCTCGTCGGCGCGGGCCTTCTCGGTCGGGTCCACGAACCGGGGCCCGCCCCGACGCGGCCGGAGCGCGGAGTCGATGATCGTGCGGACCCACGCGGCGGCGTGGTCGTCGAAGCTGAACGTGCCCCGGTGGATGCCGTCCGCATCGGTCCACATCCGAAACGACCGTGCCCGGAATCGTTCCTCGAACCGCCGCTGCGCACCCTCCGGGTCCAGCTGATCCCGCAACGTCCGCGCCGCGCGCGCCAACTCCTCCACCGTCCGATGCGGCGCCTCCACCACCAACTCACCCGCCGCCACCGCCCACACCTCCCGCAGCTGTTCAGCCGCACGCGCCCGGTCCGCGGCATCGTCGACGCCGTCCACGCTGTCGGCCCCATCCGCATCCGGCGCCGGCGGCTCGCCGAGCCCACGGAGGATCGCGTCATGCTGCGCCGCCGTGATCGCACCCGCCAGCAGGGCGTCGCTCAACGGAGCATGCCACGGACGGCCCACCACGACGGACCCTTCCGTGGCATCGACTCCCTCGCCCGCGCCGTCGACGCCGTCGCCGTGCGAGGTCGAGAGCGCCTCCCCGAGCCGTACCTGCTTGACCGCGTCCGCCCGCGTCGAGCCCGTCAGTTCCTGTACCAGCGACGCCGGCGACCGATGGCCGCGCTTCTGCGCCAACCCGGAATGTCCCGCCTCTCTTGTCGAGCGGGCGGCCACGACCCCCGACGCCGCGATCCGCAGCGACTCGCACGCTCGCGCGAGCGCGGACACCGTCGAGATCACCGCGACGACCTCGTCGTCGCCCAACCGCGACACCGCACCCGGGACGGCGACCGCCTCGACGTCACCGACCAGGGCGCGCAACGCATCGAGCTGCGCCTGAAGGTCGGAGAAGAATGGCATGCTTCATCCTCTCAGAGCCCTCCGACATTCGAAGAGATATTCCGGGTGCTCGGCCTGGATGGCCGCTCGTGACGCTCGAGAGGCCGTCCACGTCGACCGCCTCGTGCGGCCGGTCAGTGAAGCGAGCCGTCGGGCGGAGTGGTGCGCCACGTGTGCAGCGGCACGGTGAGACCGGCCCGCGTGGGGGCGTTCACGAACGGCCCGGCCTCGGCGGGCAGCTCGGGCGGGAACGGGATGACGCGGACGAGGCGGAGCTCGCCGTCCGCCGCGCGGGCTCGGAGGGTGATCGCGTCGCCGGAGCGGGACAGTCGGATCAGGATGCGCTCGCCGGCCCAGTCCGGGACGGGGGCCAGCGACCAGTCCGACCGGCCGTCGGTGACAACGGCCCCGAGCTGTGGACTGCCGTCGGCGAACTCGACGCCGGCTTTGATCCAGCGCTCGTCCGAGGCGCGGACGAAGACGCCCGCCTGGTCGAACTGCGCGCCGAACGCCGCGGTGAACTCGACCTCGACGGCGCTGTCGTTCTCGAAGGGGACGAGGAGGGCGTGCTCGCTGTCGTGGACGAAGCCGTAGGAGGTGAGCCGCCACGCGTCGCTGCCCTCGGCGGCGGTGACCAGCAGGTCTCCGCCGCGCTCCTCGACCCGGACGGGCGGGTGGGTCCAGCGTCCCGCGGACCAGGGGATGTCGGTCATGTGCGTCTCCTCCGATGGTCGCGTCCGGCGTCGTACCAGGTGTACCAGAGCCCCGCCCATCCCCGACCGCCACCCCACGGCGTAGAATCGTGGCATCCAGCCGTCTGATAACGGCCCGACACCCGGGAGAGCCATGACCGACCTCGCCACGCCGCCCGCCGACATCGCCCGCGCCCACGGCGTCCTGCTCACCACGGCCGCCGCCGACAAGGTGCGGAGCCTCCTCGACCAGGAGAACCGCGACGACCTGCGCCTGCGCGTCGCCGTGCAGCCGGGCGGATGCTCGGGACTGATCTACCAGCTCTACTTCGACGAGCGCCTGCTCGACGGCGACCAGACCGTCGACTTCGACGGCGTCGAGGTCATCGTCGACGACATGTCGGTGCCCTATCTCGACGGGGCGACGATCGACTTCAAGGACACCATCTCGGAGCAGGGGTTCACGATCGACAACCCCAACGCGGCCGGCAGCTGCGCCTGTGGCGACAGCTTCCACTGATCAGGGCCGGTAATCCCGCGCACGGTGAGAATTTCCTGGAGGGATGGCCTGAATCGGGTGGGAGGATTGCCCTAGACTGGCGAAAGATCTTCTCGCGACCCGGAAAGGTGAACCGTGCGCCCTCAACGCCGCCTCCGCTGGGCCGTCATCCCGCTCGGGATCGTCACGGCTGTCACGCTCGCAGCCTGCACCCCGACCGAGCTGAACGGCTACCTCCCGGGGTTCCTCGACGACGGAAGCCAGGCCACCAACCACACCTCGATGGTGTCCGGTCTGTGGGTCAACTCCTGGATCGTCCTCCTCGGCGTCGGCGTGGTCACGTGGGGTCTCCTCGGCTGGGCCGCGGTCGCCTACCGCCGTCGCAAGGGCCAGACCGGCCTGCCGGTGCAGCTGCGCTACAACATGCCGATCGAGATCTTCTACACGATCGTGCCGTTCATCCTCATCCTGGGCTTCTTCTCGTTCACGGCGCGCGACCAGACGATCCTCGAGACGCAGTACGAGGACCCGGACGTCTGCATCACGGCGATCGGCAAGCAGTGGGCGTGGGACTTCCAGTACAACGGCGACGACTGCGAGACCGACGACGCCGTGTGGACGATGGGCGTGCAGGCCCAGACCGACGAGAAGGGCGACATCGTCAACGAGCTGCCCGAGCTCGTGCTCCCGGTCGACAAGACGGTGAAGATCAAGCTGCAGTCGCGCGACGTCGCGCACTCGTTCTGGATCATCGACTTCCTGTACAAGAAGGACCTGTACATCGGTCGCGACAACTACTGGTCGTTCACGCCGACGCGTGAGGGCGAGTACCCCGGCAAGTGCGCCGAGCTCTGCGGCGAGTACCACTCGATGATGCTCTTCAACGTCAAGGTCGTCAGCGAGTCCGAGTACGAGGACTACCTGGCGTCGCTCCGCGAGGCGGGCCAGACCGGCGACATCAACGAGGCCTACGTCCGGCTGCAGAACCTGCCCGGCACCGGCGGCAGCACTGAGTCCGAGGGAGGCCACTGATGGCGACGACACTTCCGCTCCAGGGTGAGACGCACGCCCGACCCACGACGCTCCCGCCGCGCCAGGCGGCCCTGCTCAGCGCCTCGCGCGTCGAGCAGAAGGGCAACATCATCGTCAAGTGGCTGACGTCCACCGACCACAAGACGATCGGGTACATGTACCTGATCGCCTCGGTGCTCTTCTTCCTCCTCGGCGGCGTGATGGCGCTCATCATCCGTGCCGAGCTCTTCGAGCCGGGCATGCAGATCATCCCGACCAAGGAGCAGTACAACCAGCTGTTCACGATGCACGGCACGATCATGCTGCTGATGTTCGCGACGCCGCTGTTCGCCGGATTCGCCAACGCGATCCTGCCGCTGCAGATCGGCGCCCCGGACGTCGCCTTCCCGCGGCTGAACGCGCTCGCGCTGTGGCTGTTCATCTTCGGCTCGCTCATCGCGGTGGCCGGCTTCCTCACCCCGCAGGGCGCCGCCTCGTTCGGCTGGTTCGCCTACCAGCCGTTGGCGAACGCGACGTTCTCACCGGGCGTGGGCGGCAATCTCTGGATGCTGGGCCTGGGCATGAGCGGCTTCGGCACGATCATGGGTGGCGTCAACTTCATCACCACGATCATCACGATGCGCGCGCCCGGCATGACGATGTGGCGGATGCCGATCTTCTCCTGGAACGTGCTGATCACCAGCATCCTGGTGCTGATGGTCTTCCCGGTGCTGGCCGCGGCCATCCTCGCGGCGGCCGCCGACCGCGTGCTCCACGCGCACGTCTACGACGTCGAGAACGGCGGAGTGCTGCTGTGGCAGCACCTGTTCTGGTTCTTCGGCCACCCCGAGGTGTACATCATCGCGCTGCCGTTCTTCGGCATCGTCTCCGAGGTCTTCCCGGTGTTCAGTCGCAAGCCGATCTTCGGCTACAAGACGCTCGTGTACGCGACGGTGTCGATCGCGGCCCTGTCGGTCGCGGTGTGGGCGCACCACATGTTCGTCACGGGCGCGGTGCTGCTGCCGTTCTTCTCGCTCATGACGATGCTCATCGCGGTGCCCACGGGCGTGAAGATCTTCAACTGGATCGGCACGATGTGGCGCGGCTCGATCACGTTCGAGACGCCCATGGTGTTCGCACTCGGCTTCCTGGTGTCGTTCGTCTTCGGCGGCCTCACCGGCGTCATCCTCGCCTCGCCGCCGCTCGACTTCCACGTGTCGGACTCGTACTTCGTCGTCGCGCACTTCCACTACGTGGTGTTCGGCACGGTCGTGTTCGCGATGTTCTCCGGCTTCTACTTCTGGTGGCCGAAGTGGACGGGCCGCATGCTCAACGAGCGTCTCGGCATGGTGCACTTCTGGATGCTGTTCATCGGCTTCCACATGACGTTCCTCATCCAGCACTGGATCGGCGTCGACGGCATGGTGCGACGCTACGCGGACTACTCCGCGGCCGACGGCTGGACGTGGCAGAACCAGGTGTCGACGATCGGTGCGATCATCCTGGGCGCCTCGATGATCCCGTTCTTCCTGAACGTCTGGATCACCTCGCGCACCGCGCCCAAGGTCACCGTCAACGACCCGTGGGGCTACGGCGGGTCGCTCGAGTGGGCGACGTCGTGCCCGCCGCCGCGGCACAACTTCACGTCGATCCCGCGCATCCGCAGCGAGCGTCCGGCCTTCGACCTGAACCACCCGGAGGCGGCGATGCCGGTCGGTGTGGGCCCCGCCAAGGACGCCCCCGACGCGCCGGTCTACGATGTCGCCGAGGGAGAGGTGAAGTAGATGAAGACCAACACCAACCTCTGGTGGATCCTGTGCGTGTTCTGCATCGTGATGACGGTGGTCTACGTCGGCTGGAACATCATCGCGCACCCGCAGCTGAACTGGTACAACGCGATCGAGTGGGTCGGCGCCGTCGGCCTGCTGTTCACGGCCTTCATGGGCGCCCTGATCGGCTTCTACGTGAGCCGCGTGCACAAGGCGCAGGGCGGTGAGCTGCCGGAGGACACCCTGACGGCGGTGATCGACGACGGCGACCCCGAGCAGGGCGAGTTCAGCCCCTGGTCGTGGTGGCCGCTCGTGCTGGCCTTCTCGGCTGCGCTCGCGATCCTCGGCCTCGCGGTCGGCGTGTGGATGTTCCCGATCGGACTCGCCGTGTTCGTCGTGGCGATCGTCGGCTGGGTCTACGAGTACTACCGCGGCTACTTCGCGCACTGAGGCTGTTTCGAAGAGGGGCGGATGCCGGACGGCATCCGCCCCTCTTCGTGCGCTCAGCGGGGCTCCTGCGGCTCCTGAGGCCCGGCTGGGGTGCGTCCGTCCGGCCCGGCGGCGAGCCCTGGGTCCCTCCCGCCGGCGGCCCGGGGCCCATCGAGTCACTGTCCCAGGTACCAGTCACTGCGCTGGAGCACAGTGACCCGGCGGGGGAGCAGTGACTCGGCGGAAGGGGGCAGTGACCCTGGCGGGCACACTGACGCGGGAGTGCGGGAAAGGCCGGCCAGGCGCGGACGGACGCGTCAGGACCGGCGGCGGCGACACCGACGTCGGTCCGCGGATCGGACGCGTCAGGAGCGGACGTACATGACGAGCGGGTCGAACGTGCGGGGGAGCGGCCCCTCGTCGTTCTCGGTGGGCTGCCCCTCGCGCACCCAGTACTCGTACCCGCCGATCATCTCGCGCACCTGGTAGCCGAGCCTCGCGAGCGCCAGCGCGCCCTTGGCGCCGGCGTTGCAGCCCGGGCTCCAGCAGTACACGACCACAGGGACTGACGGGTCGAGCTCCCTCGGGGCGCGCTCGGCGATCTGGCTGTAGGGCATGTGGACGGCCCCTGGAATGCGCCCCTGCGCCCAGGCCTCGTCGCTGCGCACGTCGACGATCACGAGGCTCTCGCCGGCCTTCTGCGCGGCGTAGGCGTCGGAGGCGTCCGTCTCGTGCTCGAGCTTCGCGGAGAAGTAGGCGATGGCATCCGTCATGTCATCGACGCTAGGGGAAGACGAAAGCGGCGAGGCAGACCATGACGGTCATGCCTCGCCGCTTTCCGGCCAATCGGCGGGAGCCTACTGATCCTTGCCGCGGGTGTCGGTCTCGTCGACGACGATGATGTTCGAGGGGCGGTTCGCCGTCTCGGAGTTGTGCCCGTCGTCGATGGGGCGGTGCGGCGCTTCCGGAACACCGGCACGATCGTGCATGCCCTGGATCTCCGCGTCCTCCTCGTGGGCGATGTGCGCGGTCGTGTGGTGCTGGTGCTCGAGCGCCGCGTCGACCTCCGCCTGGGTGAGCGGGGCGAGCCGGTCCTCGAAGAACCAGCGCGAGAACGAGGCGCGCAGGTTCTCGTGCCACGGGATGCGGCCCTGGTCGTTCGGGCGGACGATGAGCGGCGCGTACGTCTCGTAGTCGACGAGCTTCACGCGCTCGTACTCGTCCACCGGCTTGTGGACCTCGATGTACTCGCCGCCGGGCAGGCGCACGATGCGTCCGGACTCGTAGCCGTGCAGCACGATCTCGCGGTCCTTCTTCTGCAGCGCGACGCAGATGCGCTTCGTGACGAAGTACGAGACCCACGGGCCGAGGAACAGCAGGACCTGCAGGGCGTGGATGACGCCCTCCATCGTCAGTGAGAAGTGCGTGGCGATGAGGTCCGACGAGGCGGCGGCCCACAGCACGGCGTAGAACGTGACGCCGGCGGCGCCGATCGCGGTGCGCGTCGCGGCGTTGCGCGGGCGCTGGGCGATGTGGTGCTCGCGCTTGTCGCCGGTGACCCACGCCTCGAGGAACGGGTAGAGCATGACGAGCACGATGAAGATGCCGATGACGGCGAGGGGCACCAGGATGCCGAACGACCACGTACGGTCGAGGAAGACGATGTCCCAGTTCGACGGCGCCAGACGCAGACCGCCGTCCGCGAACCCGATGTACCAGTCCGGCTGCGTGCCCGCCGACACCGGGGAGGGGTCGTAGGGGCCGTAGTTCCAGATCGGGTTGATCGTGAACAGCGACGCGATCAGCACGATGAAGCCGAACGTGATGAACAGGAAGCCGCCCATCTTCGACATGTAGACCGGCATCATCGGGTAGCCCACGACGTTGCTGTTCGTGCGGGCGGGGCCGGCGAACTGCGTGTGCTTGTTGATGACCATGAGCATCAGGTGGATGACCAGCAGCGCCAGCAGGATGGCCGGCAGCAGCAGGATGTGCAGCGTGTACAGGCGGCCGACGATCTGCGTGCCCGGGAACTCGCCGCCGAACAGCAGATACGAGGTCCACACGCCGATGAGCGGGATGCCCTTGATCATGCCGTCGATGATGCGGAGGCCGTTGCCCGACAGCAGGTCGTCGGGGAGCGAGTAGCCGGTGAAGCCCTCGGCCATCGCGAGGATGAACAGGACGAAGCCGATCACCCAGTTCAACTCGCGCGGCTTGCGGAACGCGCCCGTGAAGAAGACGCGGAGCATGTGCACGCCGATGCCGGCGACGAAGACCAGGGCGGCCCAGTGGTGGATCTGGCGGACCAGCAGACCGCCGCGGATGTCGAACGAGATCCGGAGGCTCGAGTCGAGCGCCGCGGACATCTCGACGCCGCGCAGCGGCAGGAAGGAGCCGTTGTAGTGGGTCTCGACCATGGACGCCTGGAAGAAGAACGTCAGGAACGTGCCCGACAGGAGCACGGCGACGAACGCCCACAGGGCGATCTCGCCGAGCATGAACGACCAGTGGTCGGGGAAGATCTTCCGGCCCAGCTCCTTGACGAAGCCGGAGAGGCTGGTGCGCTCGTCGATGTAGTTCGCCGCACCGGCGACGAAGCGTCCGCCCAGGGGCTTCTCCTGGTCGCGGGGGGCCTTGTCAGTGCCCGTCTCGGTGACAGTCGCGGTGCTCAATGGCGCTCCCAGAAGCTCGGGCCGACGGGTTCGGTGAAGTCGCTCTGCGCGATGAGGTAGCCCTCGTCGTCCACGGTGATCGGCAGCTGCGGCAGCGGGCGCGCGGCAGGGCCGAAGATCACGGCGGCGCTGCGCGACACGTCGAACTGCGACTGGTGGCAGGGGCAGAGCAGGTGGTGCGTCTGTTGCTCATACAGGGCGACGGGGCAGCCGACGTGCGTGCAGACCTTGGAGTAGGCGACGATGCCGTTGTAGGACCACTCCAGCTTGTTGTGCTCGGCGGGCAGCTGCTCGGGGAGCAGGCGCATGAGGAGCACGATCGCCTTGGCCTTCTCCTCGAGGTAGCCCTCGTGGTGGCTGAGCTCGGCGAGCGACTCGGGGATGACGTGCACGGCCGAGCCGAGCATGACGTCGGCGGCGCGGATGGGCTCGCCGCTCGGGTCGTGCGTGAGGCGCTCGCCTTCCTTCCACATCGTGTGCTTGAGCAGCGCGACCGGGTCGCCGGCGAGCGGGTGCTCCTCGGTGCTGTGCGGCGCGAGACCGCGGAACAGCGCGATGCCGGGGAGGATCGAGGCCACCAGGGCGGCGATGAGCGAGCCGCGGATCGCGGTGCGGCGTCCGAAGCCGGACTCCTCGTTCGCGTCGCGGAACGCCTGGACGGCGGCCTCGCGCGTGGTGTCGCGGCCGCGGGTCGCGTGGCGCGGCTCGACGAACTCGCGGTCGGACATGATCGCCTTCGACCAGTGGATCGCACCGATGCCGAGGGCGAGCAGGGCCAGGGCGATGCCGAGGCCGATGAACATGTTGTTGTTGCGGATGTCGACGATCCGGCCGCTCTCGATGGGGAACAGCATGTAGGCGGCGATCGCCCAGATGCTGCCGGCCAGCGAGAGGTAGAACAGGGTGTAGACCGTGCGGACGGCGCGCGTCATCGCGGCCGGATCCTCGTCGGTCACCCGGTGCCGGTGCGGGGGGAGGCCGGGAACCTGCACCGGGTCGGCGACCACGACCGCGAGCCCCGGGGAGGGCTTCCACGAAGCCCTCTCGTGCTCGAGCGCGTCTTCCTGGTGTGCCATGCTGCTCCTCGTTCGTTCCAGTACGTCAGTGATCGATCAGTTCGACTTCGCGGTGATCCACACCGTGGCGGCGATGAGGGTTCCGATGCCGAAGATCCAGATGAACAGACCCTCTGAGACGGGGCCGAGGGAGCCGAGCGAGAACCCGCCGGGCGACTCGTTCTCCTGCAGGAACATGAGCGCCGAGATGATGTCGCGCTTCTCCTCCGTGGTCAGCGTCAGGTTGTTGAAGACCGGCATGTTCTGCGGGCCCGTGACCATCGCCGCGTAGATGTTCAGCGGCGTCGTGTGCGTCAGCGCGGGGGCGTACTTGCCCTCGGTGAGGGCACCGCCGGCGGCGGCCACGTTGTGGCACATGGCGCAGTTGATGCGGAAGAGCTCGGCGCCGTTGGCGACGTCGCCCTGACCGTCGAGGATCTCGTCATCGGGGTAGCTCGGGCCGGGGGCCATCGACTGCACCCACGCGCCGATCGCGTCGATCTGCTCGGCGGTGAACTGCGGCGGCTTCTGCGGCGCCTGCGGACCCTGGAACTGCAGGGGCATGCGTCCGGTCGACATCTGGAAGTGCACGGAGAGCTCGCCGACGCCGTAGAGCGACGGGCCGTCGTTCGTGCCGGCCATGTCGAGGCCGTGGCAGGTGGCGCAGTTCGCCTGGAAGAGCTTCTTGCCGTCCTCGACGGTGAGAGCGGATGCCGGTGACGCGGTCTCGGTGGCCGCCATCGCCGCGGAGGCGCCGGCGTACAGGCCTCCGGTGACGAGCAGTCCGATGCCGATCAGCGCGGCGGCGGCCCACTTGCTGCGTCGGCCGGGGGAGCGGCGCGGGGTCTTCGTAGCCATGGACGATTCAGCTCCGCTTCTCACTTGAGGAAGTAGATGACGACGAACAGGACGATCCAGACGACGTCCACGAAGTGCCAGTAGTACGACACGACGATGGTGGAGGTCATCTCCTTGCGCCCGAAGTTCTTGACCGCGAACGCGCGGCCGATCAGGAGGAGGAAGGCGACGAGGCCGCCGGTCACGTGCAGCGCGTGGAAGCCGGTGGTGAGGTAGAACGCCGAGGCGTACGAGTCGGCGCTGATCGGCATGCCCTCTGCGACGAGGGTCGCGTACTCCCACACCTGGCCCGACACGAAGACCGCGCCCATGACGAAGCTGAGGAAGAACCACTCGACCATGCCCCACTGGCGGAACTGCCAGATCGAGCCCTTGCGATAGGGCTGGAAGCGCTCGGCGGCGAAGACGCCCGCCTGCGCGGTGACCGACGACAGCACGAGGATGACGGTGTTGACGAAGGCGAACGGGATGTTCAGCAGTTCGGTGCGCTCGGCCCAGAGCTCGGGCGAGGCGTTTCGCAGCGTGAAGTAGATCGCGAAGAGGCCCGCGAAGAACATCACTTCGCTGCCGAGCCACACGATCGTGCCGACAGCGACCGGATCTGGCCGCTTGACGGAGCGCAAGGCCTGGGAGTACGTCGCTGAGGTGGTCGTCACGAACCCCATTATGTCGGAAACGCGCGCCCGATTCTCGCATCATTCGGACGGTTTTCGACGCTGCTCAACTTAGGATAACCTAAGAACAACCCGCGAATGTGCCGCATGTCGCGACCGCTTCCAAGGGGCGTCGCAGCCGGCTCCGGCGGCCTCTCCCGGCGGGTGCGGCCATGAGGTCCTAAGATCGACAGACATGGCGGAGCTGTACTCGTGGCCGGAGATCCTCTCTCAACTGCTCGATCGGCGCGATCTCAGCGTCTCGGAGTCCACCTGGGCGATGCGGCAGGTGATGGCGGGGTCGGCGACCCCCTCGCAGCTGGCCGGCTTCCTCGTCGCCCTGCGCGCGAAGGGCGAGACCGTCGACGAGGTCGTCGGCTTCCGCGACGCGATCCTCGAGGCGGCGAGCCCGCTGCCGGTGCCGTCCGAGGTGCTCGACATCGTGGGCACCGGGGGCGACCGGTTCGGCACGGTCAACGTGTCGACGATGGCCGCGATCGTGGCCGCGGCATCCGGCGTGCCCGTCGTCAAGCACGGCAACCGCGCGGCGAGCTCGTTGTCCGGCTCGTCCGACGTGCTCGGCGCGCTGGGCGTCGACCTCGCGCTGACCCCGCAAGCGGTCGCCGACGTGCTCGACGAGGTCGGCTTCACGTTCGTCTGGGCCGCAGCGTTCCACTCCGGCTTCAAGCACGCCGGTCCGACGCGCGCCGAGCTCGGTGTGCCGACGGTGTTCAACTTCCTGGGCCCGCTGTGCAACCCGGCGCGCGCCGAGGCCAACGCGGTCGGCGTCGCGAACCTCGATCGCGTGCCGCTGATCACCGGCGTGTTCCAGACGCGCGGCGCGACGGCCCTCGTGTTCCGGGGGGACGACGGCCTCGACGAGCTGACCACGACCGGCCACAGCCGGCTGTGGGAGGTCAGCCGCGGCGATGTCCACGAGCACGACCTCGACCCGCGTGACCTCGGCATCCCGCTCGCCGACATCGACGACCTCCTCGGCGGCGACCCGAGCCACAACGCCGGCGTCATCCGGCGCGTGCTCGGGGGCGAGCGCGGACCGGTGCGCGACATCGTGCTGCTCAACGCGGCGGCGGGGATCGTGGCCTACCGGTTGTTCCTCGACGCGTCTGCGGTGCAGCGTCCGATCGTCGAGCGACTCTCCGAGGGCATGGTGGACGCCGCCGCCGCCATCGACAGCGGCGCGGGGGCGGCGAAGCTCGAGGCCTGGATCACGGCCACCCGCCGGCTGGCCGGATAGGCGGACCGCGGCTCATGCACCCGCACGACGCGCTGACCGAGATCGCGACGCTGCTCGAGCGGGAGCGGTCGTCGCGATACAAGTCGAAGGCGTTCCGCGCCGCCGCGGACGCGATCGCCGGGCTCGGCGACGACGACCTGCGCGACACCGCCGCGCTGCGCCGGCGCAAGGGCATCGGCGACTCGACCTTCGCGGTCATCCAGCAGGCGCTGGAGGGGCGCGTGCCCGACTACCTCGCCGACCTGCGCACGCGCGCCGGCGTGGAGGAGTCCTCGCAGCTCCGCACGCTGCTGCGCGGCGACCTGCACTGCCACTCGGAATGGTCGGACGGCCTCACCTCCATCGATCTGATGGTCGACGCGGCGCTCGCCCTCGGCCACGAGTACGTCGCGCTCACCGACCACTCGCCGCGCCTCCGCGTCGCGAACGGGCTGTCTCCGGAGCGTCTGCGCGCGCAGCTGGCGGTCGTGGCGGAGCTCAACGCCGGGCGGCTGCGGGACGAGCGGCTCACCCTCCTCAGCGGCATCGAGGTCGACATCCTCGACGAGGGCGGGCTGGACCAGGAGGACGATCTGCTCGACGCGCTCGACGTGGTCGTGGCATCCGCCCACTCGAAGCTGCGCATGGAGCGCGCGCCGATGACGCGGCGGCTCGTGGCCGCGGCGTCCGACCCGCGGGTCGACGTGCTCGGGCACGTGACGGGTCGGCTCGTGGAGGGCTCGCGGGGCACGCGGCCGCCGTCGGCCTTCGACGCGCGCGCCGTGTTCGAGGCGTGCGCGGCGCACGGCGTCGCGGTGGAGATCAACTCGCGTCCCGAGCGGCAGGATCCGCCCGACGACCTCATCGCACTCGCGCTCGAGCTCGGATGCCTCTTCTCCATCGACTCCGACGCTCATGCGCCCGGGCAGCTGTCGCTCCTCGACCACGGTGCGGCGCGGGCGGAGCGCGCCGGCGTGCCCGCGGAGCGGATCGTGACGACATGGCCACTCGATCGTCTGCGGGAGTGGACCCGTCGCGAGCGACCTTGACCTTCAGGTTGAAGGTTGGCCCCTGACCGTCGGCGGACTCGAGTCACTGTGTCGCGGTCCGCTCACTGGGCTGCTGCGGAGTGAGTCGACGGTCAGGCAGTGAGTCGACGGCAGGGGCAGTGAGTCGGGGTGGGGTGGCGCGGTAAGGGGCCGTCGGCGAGCACCGGCGTCGAGGAGCCGGCGGTGGTGGCGCGTCAGGGCGCGGCGGTGAGGGCGGCGACGGCGCGGGTCATCGACGAGCCGAGGTTCCAGCGCGCCGACACGGCGTCTACGGCGACCGGGTCGGGGGCGTGCAGGCGCGCGTCGAACGCGCCGAGGTCGAGGTCGCGCACCACGCGCACGACGGTCGGGGCGACGTCGAGATAGTCGAGCGCCGCGAGGACCTTCGCGCGCACGCCCGCGGTCATGCCGACGCCCGCCGCGGCCGCCGCCACGATGCCGTCGAGGTCGCCGTGCGCGGCCAGGAGCGTCGCGGCGGTCTTCTCGCCGACGCCGGCCACGCCGGGGAGGCCGTCGGAGGGGTCGCCGCGCAGCACCGCGAAGTCGGCGTACTGGGAGGGGAGGATGCCGTACTTCGCGACGACCGCCGCATCGGTGAGCACCTCGAGGTTGCTCATGCCCCGCCCCGTATAGATGACGCGCGCGTCACGGGCGTCGTCGACGAGCTGGAACAGGTCGCGGTCGCCCGTGACGACGTCGACGGGGGCCGTCGCCTGCGTGGCGAGGCTGCCGATGACGTCGTCGGCCTCGTGCGCGGCGGCGCCCACGATCGGGATGCCGAGGACCTCCAGCTCCTCGCGGATGACCGGCAGCTGGATCTCGAGGGGATCGGGCACGACCTCGATGTCGGGGCCCGCGTCGACGACCTCGGCCACGCGATGCGTCTTGTAGCTCGGGATGAGCGCGACGCGCCAGTGCGGGCGCCAGTCGTCGTCCCAGCACGCGACCACGTGGGTCGGTCGGTAGGTCGTCACGAGCTTGGCGATCATGTCCAGGAGGCCGCGGGCGGCGTTCACCGGCCGTCCGTCGGGGGCCGAGACGGTGTCGGGGACGCCGTGGAACGCGCGGAAGTAGAGGCTCGCGGTGTCCAGGAGCATGAGGCGGTCGGTCACCGCTTCATCCTGACACGGCGGGATGCCGGGGCGCGCGGCCCATGGACGGCGGGGCCGGCGGCTGTCATGCTGGCCGGATGAGGATCCCCAGACTCATCCCCGCCCTGGCCGTCGCCGTCGCGCTCGTCGGCCTCACCGCCTGCGCGCAGTCCGAGCCGGCCCCGTCGCCGACCCCGACGGCGACCTCGTCGCCGACGCCCGATCCCACGCCGCCGACGCCGGTCATCGCGCCGGTCACGATGGACGTCGGCGACCTGCAGGGCCAGACCGTCGACCTCGTCGTCGGCCAGGTGCTCAACATCGACACGGGCGACCTCGACGTCACCAGCTACTCGGGGCAGGTCGACGACCCGGCCGTGGCCGAGTTCGTCGCCGGCCGTGAGGACGGCAGCGCCACGTTCAACCCCGGCGTCACCGCGCTCGCGCCCGGCTCGACGACCGTCGTGCTGTCGAGCTCGCAGGGCGGCATCCAGGACGTCACGTTCACGGTGAGCGTGTCGGACTGACCGACCCAGGGGCGCCGCGAGCGCCGCTCTGATACGCTGGAGTGTCGCGCGCGCGGCCGCGAATCGGCGTGCATCCGCGGCATCCGCAAGAAACAAATCCACCCGCATGGATCGTCCCGGCACGGCCATGCCCGACCTCCCGACCACCCAAGGACAACCCCCTACATGACTAACGCAACGACCGCCCCGGCTACCAAGCAGGTCGCCATCAACGACATCGGATCTGCTGAGGATTTCCTCGCCGCGGTCGAGAAGACCCTGAAGTTCTTCAACGACGGAGACCTCATCGAAGGCACCGTGGTGAAGATCGACCGCGACGAGGTGCTCCTCGACGTGGGCTACAAGACCGAGGGCGTCATCCCCTCGCGTGAGCTCTCCATCAAGCACGACGTCGACCCCAACGAGGTCGTCGAGGTCGGCGACCACGTCGAGGCCCTCGTGCTCCAGAAGGAGGACAAGGAAGGCCGCCTCATCCTGTCGAAGAAGCGTGCGCAGTACGAGCGCGCGTGGGGCGACGTGGAGCGCATCAAGGAGAACGACGGCGTCGTGACCGGTCAGGTCATCGAGGTCGTCAAGGGCGGCCTCATCGTCGACATCGGCCTGCGCGGGTTCCTCCCCGCCTCGCTCATCGAGCTGCGCCGCGTGCGCGACCTCACGCCGTACCTCGGCCAGGAGCTCGAGGCGAAGATCCTCGAGCTCGACAAGAACCGCAACAACGTCGTGCTGTCGCGCCGCGCGCTGCTCGAGCAGACGCAGTCCGAGTCGCGCACCACGTTCCTCAACAACCTGCACAAGGGCCAGGTCCGCAAGGGCGTCGTGTCCTCGATCGTCAACTTCGGCGCGTTCGTCGACCTCGGCGGCGTGGACGGCCTCGTGCACGTCTCCGAGCTGTCGTGGAAGCACATCGAGCACGCCAGCGAGGTCGTCGAGGTGGGCCAGGAGGTCACCGTCGAGATCCTCGAGGTCGACCTCGACCGCGAGCGCGTCTCGCTGTCGCTGAAGGCGACGCAGGAGGACCCGTGGCAGGTCTTCGCCCGCACCCACGCGATCGGCCAGGTCGCCCCGGGCAAGGTCACCAAGCTCGTCCCGTTCGGCGCGTTCGTGCGCGTCGCGGACGGCATCGAGGGCCTCGTGCACATCTCCGAGCTCAGCGGCAAGCACGTCGAGCTCGCCGAGCAGGTCGTCTCGGTCGGCGAAGAGGTCTTCATCAAGATCATCGACATCGACCTCGAGCGTCGCCGCATCTCGCTGTCGCTCAAGCAGGCGATCGAGTCGGTCGACCCGTACGGCACCGAGTTCGACCCGGCCCTCTACGGCATGGTCACCGAGTACGACGAGCACGGGGAGTACAAGTACCCCGAGGGCTTCGACCCGGAGACCAACCAGTGGAAGGAAGGCTTCGACGCCGAGCGCGAGAAGTGGGAGCAGGAGTACGCGGCTGCCCAGGCTCGCTGGGAGGCCCACAAGGCCCAGGTCATCAAGGCGATCGAGGCGGAGTCCGCCGCGCCCGCCGACCTCGGCGGCGGCTCGTCGTTCTCGTCCGACGTCTCGAACGGCGTCGGCACGCTGGCCGACGACGAGGCGCTCGCGGCTCTGCGCGAGAAGCTCTCCGGTCGCTGAGCGACTGAGCACACGAGAGGCCGGGACCTGCGGGTCCCGGCCTCTCGGCGTTTCGAGCCCGCCACGCCGGTGCCGTCCGGGCTGCGACACGGCTACAGGCGCGCGATCTCCTGCCGCGGCCGCACCGCGATGTCGGTGAGCTGCGTGTCGGGCGGCGCGTCCACGACGAAGCGCACG
>NZ_JBDIAB010000004.1:0-49545 GCF_039812165.1 Microbacterium sp. | reverse complement strand
TCGGGGCGCTGGCAGACGCATCCAATTCATTGCGCTGCGGGGGCGATCCGTCGTGGCGAGTTCTCGGATCAGGCGATGTAGCCGCAGATCAGGCGGGTCGTTGGGCTTGAGGATCGCCGTGAGGTCTGCCGTGATGATGCATGGTGCGCATTGCCCGCGGCGCAGGCGCTCAGCTTCTGTCCCGCAAGTGTCGCAGGTTAGGTTCGTGCGGATGTTGGCGCAGTCCCGACAGATGGATTCTCCTGACGGAGAGCGGCCCGGGAGCATTCGGGTCTCGCTGCAATGTGCGCAGATGCCGTAGGTGTTGACCGCGGTGGTGAAGCAGGGTCCGCAGATGGCGCCGTCGGGCCAGCGGGTCCGGATCTTTGGGACTAGATTCTCGCAGCGGTCGCAGCGCAGGGTCCCGGTGCTGCGTGGGCGGCCGCGTCTCCGCAGCTCAGTCATCGTCTCCCGACCTGTCGACCTGGGCTCGAACCGGTCTGTATGCGTCGATAAGCGGGATCTCAGAAGCGGACCCTGCGACCTTGCGAGGCCGCTGGGCGCGGGTGTCGGTTGCGGTGTAGGTGACGAGGTCGTTGACCTCGACTTGGAAGATGTCGGCGAGGGCGACGAGCACCTTGAAGGCGATCCGCTCGGGGTCCTGGGCGACGATGCGGTAGATCTGGGATTCGGAGAGGGTGATCCCGCGGTCGCGGAGTGGCTGAACAAGGTCGCGGCTGTTGCGCATCCCCGTTCGTGCCATCAGCTCACGAACGTGCCAGTGATATTCCACTTCGCGTCTCATCGAGACTCCTTCGTGTCGGGGGAGGGGAGTGTTGCTCCGCTTCGTTCCAGTGTTGCGGAGAGGACTCGTTGAAGTTCGCGTGACCGGTAGTCCGGTGCGGCGATGGTGTAGATGCCGGTGGTCGACGCATGTTCGTGTCCGAGTTGCATCTGGACGAAGCTCACGTCAAACCCGAGTTCGGTCTGCAGGTGGGTGGCATAGGAGCGACGAAGGGAGTGGATATCCAGCCCGGGAGGGAATCCCAACTCGTCGAGGAGCGAGTGAAACTGCGTCGAAGTGCGGCGTTATCGATCATCGTTCCGTTGTCCGTGGGGAACAGGGGAGAGGCGCGGTGGCCGCCGAAGCGAGGGAGTCCGACGCGAGCCCAGTGATCGAGCACGTCGACGGACCAATCGAACACCGTCAGAACGGTGCGCTGCTTCGGCGGGGAACCCTTCTTGGCTTTCCCGTGGCGAACGCGCAGCAGCCCCCATTCGCCATAAGCCGGCGTCCGGACATGGCGGGAGAAATCGGCAGGAATCAGGTGGCGAACCTCGTTGAACCGAAGGCCCCATCCATAGAGGGTCTTGAACACCACGGCATCCCGCCAAGCGGCCAAGGCACCCTTCCGACCGGAGTTGAGTATCCGCTCCGGTTCGAGATCGGCGAGGTCGAAGAACTCCTGAAGTTCCCGAGTGTTGAACGGCCGTTTCGAACCTTCGCCTGTCTCGTCCGTGTGCGTCGAGCGGTTGAACTCTGTAACGACCTGGGAGAACACGGTGCCGAAGAGCTGGCCGCACCGCTCGTTCCAGTCGTATGTGGGAGCAGTCGCGTACTCGAGGAACAACTTGACGTCGGTCTGGTAGGCCCGGACCGTGTTGTGCGCGAGATTATCGACGCCGCGCAGGTGGGAGAAGAAGTCATCGGCATCGCCCGGGAGCCATTCCCACGGGTGCTTGCCGACGAAAGACGCCATCCGCAACACCGAGCGCGTGCGCCGCTTGGTTGTCTCAAGGCTGAAGTTCTGAGCGAGTTGCTGACGCTTCCACCCTGTGAGGACGTCGCTGAGAAACTCGTCGGGATCAGCGGCGGCCACCGCTGTGGGGAGGTAGCTCACCCGGCCAATCTTGTCGCTCACGCGTCGATCCTCACGACTGCAAATATTGCAGACAGAGAGCAAAACATGCAAGAACTCGTGTCAGAATCACCGGTCAGCCACGGAATCGGGGCGACAGATGTTCGGCCCCTGCGGCTCGACGGCGATCGTCGTGAGATCAGGTGAAACATCCCGATCACGTCTAGTTTCCTTGCCGTGCAGCGTAGGTGTATCAGGGGAGGACTATCTGCAGATCATGCGAATAGTCCTCTTACGATCTGACATAATGTGCATTATCGGCCAACGGGGAACGCTTCTGTCTACCGACGCGTCACAACCGTCCCGTCGCGGTGATCGTCGACGTCGTCGACTTCCAGCGCCTGTGCGATCTGGCGGAAGACGCGGAGGATGCTGCGGCCGCCGCTCGCCGCGAGATCGAAGAGACCGGTGAACTGTCCGTGCCGTGAGAGGAAGTCAGGGCCGAGTTCGGGCTCGCGTGACCTGCGAGGGCTTGGTCGCGAATGCTCGCGGCCATGCGGCCGTCTTGACTAGACTAGAATTCGGACCATAATAGGTATATGCAGACGCTCCCCATCTCGTCGGTCAAGGCTCGCCTCAGCGAGCTCGTAGACGCGGCCGCCAAGACGCGTGATGAGATCGCAATCACCGTCAACGGGTCGCCGGCGGCCATGCTCGTCGGGATCGATGAGTGGGAGGAGTTGCAGGAGCGGATCTACTGGCTGGGCCAGGGCTCGGATCTCACCGCCGACATCAACGCGGCTCGTGAGGAGGTCGCCTCGGGTGGCGGCTTCACCGAGAACGAGATCCGGGATCGCTTCGGCGTCACCAAGCGATGACCTACGAGGTCGTCTTTGCCTCCACGGCAGTGCGAGACCTCGAGCGGATCCCGTCGCGGATCGTTCCGGCCATCGTGGAGTTCGTATACGGCGAGCTCGCGCGAAACCCCCAGAGGGTCGGCAAGCGCCTCGAACGAGAGCTCGCCGGACTCTACAGCGCTCGACGTGGGCCGTACCGCATTCTCTATGAGATCGAGGACGAGGAAGTCCGCGTCATCGTGATCCATGTCGACCATCGAGCGGACATCTACCGGCGACGATGAGCGCCCGCGCGGGCAGTCCTTTCGTCCTTCAGCATCGCGTACAGCGCCGTGTCGGCCAGCTCGTCGCTGCGCGGCTCGCTCGCAGCGAAGAGGCCTTCGCGTCGCATCCGGAGGTGCTCCATCGCGCGTGCGGAACCGCGGTTCTGCGCGTCGGCACGTCCCACGACGCGATGAGGCCGAACCCCTCGAATGCGGCGGCGAGCAGCCCCTGGCGATCTCGAGTGAGTAGCCGAGCCCGCTCGTGGCCGGATAGAGGAACATCCCGATCTCGCCTTCTCGTCCATCTGCCGAGCGGACGAGAACGGCATCGCCGATCAACAGACCCGAAGATCTCTCGTCTATCCCGTAGAAGCGACGATGGCCGGGCCGATCGAAAGTCCATTCCGGAGAGCGCTCCGCGAACCAGTCACGGAACCCCCGGTCCCATCGGTGGATGGTTCAGGTAGCGGGATGCCCGTGCGTCAGATCGGTACGCGACCACTCTGGTCTCGTCATCCTCGCGAAGACGACGCAGCCTCAGCCTGCAGGTCACGATCTCGCCGTCGCTCATCATCGGCCGTCACGTCGCTCACAGAGCCGAGGCGACGTCGGTGCGGGCGAAGTCGTCACCTTTGTAGAGCAGAGGGACCCCCAGATGCCTCGACAGCGCGTACGCGAAGCAGTCTCCGAAGTTCAGACCGGCCTCGTGTCTCCCCTTGCCGAACCGTTGCCATGCGGCGACCGCCAGATCGGCCTGCTCCTCATCCACGGCGACGATCTGCGCCGAGATCCGTGTCAGGAGCACATCGAGGTCTCGAGCTGCTTCGGAGCCTTGACGACTGCGGACGACGATACGAGCTTCGACGACCGTCGCTGCGCTGACGCTGACGTCACCGGCATGGGCGGCGAGAACCGAGGCATACGCCCTCGCATCGGTCTCGCCGAAGACGACGGCCGCGAGCGCGGACGTGTCGACCACGACCGCCATCAGGACGGAAGCCCGTTCTCGTCGTAGCCGATGATCGTCTCAGCAGACCTCTCATCGATCATGCGACGGCTTCGCCCGCGCGCGACGATCGCCTCGAGCTCGTCACGAACAGCGTGCTCGGCCGCGCTCGCGCGTACCCGCCGCAGACGCTGTTCCATGGCCACGCGCGCCGCAACGGTGATGCTCTCCCCCGTCGCCGCAGCCAGTTCACGGGCGATGCGATCGGTCTCGGGATCCTTGATGTTCAGCGCCACAGTCTGATTCTACCTCGCTAGGAAGAAAGAGACGAGATGAGGAGGATCGTGCGCACTACCTCAGGGCTGGGCGACCTCGCACCGGGACGTGATCTTCATGTGTATGAGACCGTCGATCGACGTGGAGTCACGAATAGCCATCCGTTCGATGGGAAGGGAGTCGATCGGGTTGCCATCGCCGTCGCGAACCGGACCGACCGCTGCGGCCAGCGACACCCCCACCATCTCTCGGATGCTCGACTGCATGTCCCGCACGTCGTGCAAGGGAGCCGTGGGCGACGGTGGCTGCGGCTGTGGCGTCCGTGCGTGCGTGCTGATGCCGCATGCGAATGTCCGGTCGTTCAGCTTCGGAAGGGTGAAGTCAGGGGCACCATCGGTGGGCACCGGCGCACCCGAGCGGTCGAAGCGGACGTTGTACCAGACCCGAAGAGTCTCGCCGTCGTCGACCACGGCATACGCGCCGTCGTCGAACGGGGTGTACCCGTCGTCGCCGCTGACCCACTCGACGGCCGTGACGAGGATGCCATCCGTTCGGTACACGGTTCCCGAGGCGACGTGCAGGAGAGCCATCTCCTTCACGACGTAGCCGGTCTCGCATCCCGCGCTGACAAGGGGGACAACCGTGGGCGAGGGCGTGATCAACCACCCGAACGCGGCCACAGAAGATGCCACGATGGCCGCGAGGCGAGCGGGGACGAGGAGAACGAGCCACGGCCGGGTCACCGGAACGAGACACAGCCCCAGGGTGAGGCACGCGAGCGCAACGATGACCGCGAGGCTTGCCATCCGCGCGGACCCGAAGGTCCCGATCAACACCGACACCTCGCGATCGGATGTCGCGGAGATCACGAACAACGTCACGATGACCACGAGTGCGAGAGTGAGCACCGCGCCGGCGAGCAGGAGAATCCGCCTCCGCACGCGAGGCGAGCGCGGGACGACGCCGTTACCGCTCACGACCAGCACTGGGGCTCAACACGAGGCAAGCCTACGAGGCGACGCGACAGCACCCGCCGGGTGATGCTCTCCCCCGTCGCCGTCAGAGCGAGAAGCCGCCGTCGCTCTTGATGAGCTGACCGGTCACCCACGAGCCGTCCTCCGACACGAGGAAGCGCACGAGCCGTGCGATGTCGGCCGGCGTTCCGAGCCGTCCCGTGGGCTGGCGCGCGAGGCCCGACGCGCGGATCCCGTCGTCCATCCAGCCGGTGTCGATCGGGCCCGGGTTGACGCTGTTGGCACGGATGCCGAGATGGCCGAGCTCCCCCGCGGCGGCCACGACGATGCGGTCGAGCGCGCCCTTGCTCGCGCCGTACGGCAGGTTGTGGATCACGTGGTCGCTCGTGAGGGCGACGACGGCGCCGCCGGACGGCCCGACCTGGTTCGCGAACGCGCGGATCAGCAGCCACGCGGCCCGCGCGTTCACCGCGAAGTGCCGGTCGAACGCCTCCGGCGTGGTGTCGAGGATCGACGAGTCGATCGAGTGCGAGTGCGACAGCACGAGGGCGTCCAGTGCACCGAGGCGCTCGGCCACCTCGTCGACGACCCGCGCGGGCGTCTCGACGTCGCTGAGATCGGCGTCGACGACGTGGACCTCGGCGCCGCGCTCGCGGAGCTCCGTCACCAGCTCCGACAGCTCCCCCGACGGCGTGCCGAACACCTCCCGGTCGTAGGCCGGCAGCGTCACGAGCCCGAGGTCCCAGCCCGACTCGGCGAGCCCGCGCGCGATGCCGTGCGCGATGCTGCCGGCGCGCCCGGCGCCGGTGAGGAGACAGACCTTGCGTTGCGGCATCCCGCCATCGTGCCGGTCTCGACGGCGGTCAGCAAATCCGCTCCTGGTAAAACGCCGACGCGCGCGCTCCTCGGCCCGGCGGTGCGGTCCGGCGCGTAAAATCGAAGCGCGGAGATCACCTCCTCTCGCGCCCGGCGGTCGTGTCCCCCTCCCCCCTCCCCCGGAGCGGCCGTCGGGCGCCACTACTGTCGAAACCATGCTCACGACGCTCACCGGATTCGCCGTCGTGGGCCTGGCCATCGCCGTGGGCTATCTGATCGGGCGCATCGACCTCCTGGGCCCCCAGGGGCGTCCGGTGCTCGCGCGGCTGACGTTCTTCGTCCTCTCCCCGTTCCTGCTGTTCGTCGTGCTCGCGCAGGCCGACGTCCACCTGCTGTTCTCCGCGCTGCTCCCGGTGTCGGCGGTCGCCGCCGTCACGGTCTTCGTCGTCTACGCGGCGATCGCACGGCTGGTGTGGCGCCGCTCCGTCGGCGAGACCCTGATCGGCACGCTGTCGGCGGGGCAGGTGAACTCGAACAACATCGGCATCCCGCTCTCGCTCTACCTGCTCGGCAGCGCGGCGTATCCCGCACCCGTGATCCTGCTCCAGCTGCTCGCGTTCACGCCGCTCACGATGGCGGTCTTCGAGGCGATCTCGACGGGACAGCGCCGGGTCGTCCCCATCGTCCGCCGCACGCTCACCAACCCGATCGTCGTCGGCTCCGTGCTGGGGGTGCTGGTCTCGGTCACCGGCATCCGCCTGCCGCCGATCGTGTTCGAGCCGGCGAGCCTCATCGCCGACGCGTGCGTGCCGGTGCTGCTCATGAGCTACGGCATGTCGCTGCACGGGCAGCGGATCCTGGGCGCGTCCGGGCGGCGGCGCGACATCGTGCTGGCCAGCGCGCTCAAGCTCTTCGCGATGCCCCTCGTCGCGTGGGCGGCGGGGCGCTTCCTCTTCCAGCTCTCCCCCGCCGACGTGCTCGTCGTCACGGTCCTCGCGGCGCTCCCCACCGCGCAGAACGTGTTCAACTATGCGCAGCGGTACGACGTGGGCGAGACGATCGCGCGCGACACGGTGTTCCTCACGACCGTCGGATGCGTGCCCGTGATCCTGCTGATCATGGCGCTCCTGGGTTCGTCGGCCGCGGCATAACGCTTTCGAAACGTCGCGCGCCGTCCGTCTCGGCGTGAGACGCCGGAGTTACCCTGAATCCAGGTCTATTCAGCAAACTCTCAGAAAGGACACTCCATGTCCGGATTCGCAGCCGAGAAAGCGGCGGTCAACGGCATCCGCACCGCCCTCGGGATCGGCGGCGTCCTGTCCGTCATCCTCGGCATCCTGATCCTCGTGTGGCCCGCGCGCACCGCGTTCGTGGCCGTCTTCATCGTCGCGACCTACGCGATCGCCGCCGGCGTCATCTATGCCGGGCTCGGCATCTTCTCGAAGAGCAAGGGCGGCTGGTCGCGCGTCGGGCACATCGTGCTCGGCCTGCTGTTCGTCGTCGCCGGCGTCGTCGCCTACGCGAACCTGCCCGCCGCGACCGCGTGGTTCGGCGTCTTCGTCGGCGTCATGGTCGGCGTGATGTGGATCGTCGAGGGCGTCGTCTCGCTGTCGACGCTCGCCGATGCCGTCTCGAAGGGCTGGACGGTCTTCTACGCGATCCTGTCGATCATCGCCGGCCTCACGCTGCTGTTCTCGCCCCTGTGGGGTGCCGCCGTGCTCTGGTGGCTGCTCGGCATCTCCGCCCTGGTGCTCGGCGTCATCCAGATCGTGCGCGCCTTCACGTTCGGCAAGTAGCCGCCCGCGCGACGAGAAGAGCGGATGCCACGAAGCCCGGCCCGGTGGCATCCGCTCTTCTCGTCGGTGGTGCTACTCCCCCGCGAACGAGCCGGTGTCGCCCACCAGGCGGGTGTTGTCGTCGGGAACCGGGTCGACGGCGGCCTGGGCCACCTCGGCCGCGAACTCGGCCACGTTGTAGAGCTTGCCCGCCTCTTCGCGGCGCGACGCGATCGCACCCGGGTTGACGCGCTCGAGGAGCGTCGCGGTGATCGTGCCCTCGATCATGTCGCCCGAGACGACGACGAAGCCGATCCCGCGCTCGGTGAGCTCGGGGATGCGCTCGCGCAGGGCGTCCTCGCCGGCGCGCTTGGAGAGGGCGACCGGGACGTACGCGTCCATCGTCGGGGTCGTGCGGATGAAGTGCGCCTGGTGGCTCGTGACGAACACGACGCGCGACCCGTCGCGCAGGAGCGGCAGCGCGGTCTCGAGGACGTTCACCTGCGCATCGCGGTTGAGCTTGAGGGCGTAGTCCTCGGCCATGCCGCCCTCCATGCCGCCGGACGCGTTGAGCACGAGGATGTCGAGGCCGCCGAAGGCGTCCTCGACGGCGCGGAACATCGCCTGCACCGACTCGGGGTCGGTGAGGTCGGCCCCCACCACGAGCGCCTCGACGCCCAGCTCGCGCAGCTCGGCGGCGAGCTTCTCGGCGCGCGGGGCCTTGTTGCGGAAGTTGATGACGACGTTGGCGCCGGCCTGGGCGAGGTAGCGCACGGTGTCGGCGCCGATGCCGCGCGAGGAGCCCGTGACGAGCGCGGTCTTTCCGCTGAGCGAACCGGCAGGGAGAAGCTGGGACATCGGTGGGTGCTCCTGAGGCGTCGGGGAGGGACGCGACGTGCACGGCGTCCTGGATTCGACCCTATCGGACGGCCGGCGCGGGACGCCCTGCGCGGCACGGATGTTAGTGTTCGAGAACAGACCCGCGGAAGGAGTCGTCGTGCTGCCGGACCTGACGCAGTATCTGTGGATCGCCTGGCTGGTCCTCGCACTGCTGTTCGTCATCATCGAGCTGCTCACGCTCGAGTTCACCTTCCTCATGCTCGCCGCGGGCACGCTCGTCGGCGGTCTGGGAGTGAACCTGCTGGGCGGTCCGTGGTGGCTCCAGGTCCTCGCCGCGGCCGCCGTCGCGGCCCTGCTGCTGTTCACGATCCGTCCGCTGCTGCTGCGCGCCCTGCACCGCAGCAGCAGGCCGGTCCCGACGAACGTCGACGCGCTCTACGGCCTCGGCGCCCGTGTGGTGGCGCCGTTCGTCGACGGCGCGGGGTCGGTCAAGCTCGACAACGGCGAGACCTGGACCGCGCGCCTCGTGGGCGATGGCGCGGGCGTCGACGTGGGCGCGCGGGTCGTGGTGCAGGCGGTGCGCGGTGCGACCGTCGACGTCGTCGTGGAAAGGAAAGCCGACAGTGATTGACATCGGGGCCTTCACCGGCCAGATCTTCATCATCGTCCTGCTGGTGGTCATCGCGATCTTCGTGGTGGTCGTGATCTTCCGGTCGATCCGGATCATCCCGCAGGCCTACACCGGCGTCGTGGAGCGGCTCGGCCGCTACCAGCGCACGCTGAGCCCGGGGCTGAACATCCTGGTGCCGTTCATCGACCGGCTCCGCCCCCTCGTCGACATGCGCGAGCAGGTCGTCTCGTTCCCGCCCCAGCCGGTCATCACCGAGGACAACCTCGTGGTCTCGATCGACACGGTCGTCTACTTCCAGGTGACCGATGCGCGCGCCGCGACGTACGAGATCGCGAACTACCTCGGCGCGGTGGAGCAGCTGACGACCACGACGCTCCGCAACGTCGTCGGCGGGCTCAACCTCGAAGAGGCGCTCACGAGCCGCGACGAGATCAACGGCCAGCTGCGCATCGTCCTGGACGAGGCGACCGGCAAGTGGGGCATCCGCGTCTCGCGCGTCGAGCTGAAGGCGATCGACCCGCCGCACTCCATCCAGGACTCGATGGAGAAGCAGATGCGCGCCGAGCGCGACCGCCGCGCCGTCATCCTCACCGCCGAGGGCTCGAAGCAGTCGCAGATCCTCGAGGCCGAGGGCCGTCGTCAGGCCGACATCCTGCGCGCCGAGGGCGAGAAGCAGGCCGCGATCCTGAAGGCGGAGGGCGAGGCGACCGCGATCCAGACGGTGTTCGACGCGATCCACGCCGGCAAGCCCGACGAGAAGCTGCTCGCCTATCAGTACCTCCTGACGCTGCCGAAGATCAGCGAGAGCGCGTCGAGCAAACTGTGGATCATCCCGAGCGAGTTCACCGAGGCGATGAAGGGCCTGAGCGCCGGCTTCGCGGCGAAGCTGCCGGATGCCGTGCCGTCCGCCGCCCCCGAGCCGCCCGCGCCTCCCGCCGGCCGAGAGTGACCCATCCCTGGTTCTCGGCGTCCGCGGCCCCGCGGGTGCTCGCGCACCGCGGCTTCGTGCCCCGCGACGCCGACGGCATCGTCGAGAACTCGCTCGCCGCGTTCGCGGCCGCGCACGCGGCGGGCGCGTCGTACGTCGAGTCGGACTGCCACCTGACCGCCGACGGCGAGGTCGTCCTCGTCCACGACGCCGACCTCTCGCGCGTGCTCGGCGACCCGCGTCCGGTGTCGGACGTGCGCGCGATCGAGCTGGAGCGGATCATGGCCGACCGCGGCGGGCTCGTCACGCTGCGGCAGGTGTTCTCCTCGTTCCCGACCTTGAGGTTCAACCTCGACGTGAAGGTTCCGGATGCCGCGGTGTCGGTCGGCCGCACCGTGGCGCGCCACGCCGACCGCGTGCTCATCACGAGCTTCTCCGACGAGCGCCGTCGCACGGCCCTGGAGGCCGCGTGGGCCGTCGGCGGCGACCCGGCGACCTCCGCCGGGACGGCGACGACGGTCAGGGTGCTCGCCGCGGTCGCGACGCGCTCGAGCCGCCTGGTCGGGCTCGCGCTGGAGGGCGTGCACGCCCTCCAGGTGCCCGAGCGCCATCGCGGCGTGCGGATCGTGACGCCTCGGCTCGTCGAGGCCGTCCACCGCCACGGCGTGGAGGTGCACGTGTGGACCGTGAACGAGCCCGCCGACATGCATCGCCTGCTCGATCTGGGGGTCGACGGGCTGGTGACCGACCGCACGGATCTGGCGCTCGCGACGCTCCGTGCCCGCCGCTGAAAACCCGCGTGTTTCCGGTATCCGAGGCGCCACGCCGGGTGCTTCCCGCCGGCGCTGAGGATCGGCTGTGAAAGGCCGCTCCGAAGGCCCGGTTCGGATGATGTGCACAGGTCTCGGCGTTATACCTGAGGACTGACGAGAGGACCACACAATGGCAGACCGCAATCTGCGCGGCATCCGACTCGGCGCTTCGAGCCTACAGAGCGAAGAAGGCGTCGTCTTCCACGAGCGCACCAAGCACACCTACGTCTGCACGCAGTGCGGACGCGAGAACGTCCTGACCTTCGCGGTCGACGCCGAGGTCCCCGAGGCATGGGAGTGCCGCACGTGCGGCGCCGAGGCCGTGCTCCGCGTCGGCGACGGCGTCGTCGAGGTGGACCACTCCGGCGACAAGGCCCCGCGCACGCACTGGGACATGCTGCTCGAGCGCCGCACCATCCCCGAGCTCGAGGAGCTCCTCGAGGAGCGGCTCGAGCTGCTGCGCTCTCGTCGCGGGGGCGACTCCAACATCTCCGCCGCGTAAGCGGTCCTACGACATCGACTCGGCGGTGCCGGCCCCTCGGGGCCCGGCACCGCCGTTTGGCGTGCGCGGCGAGCGGATGCCAGGCCCACCGCGACGAGCGCGAGCAGGCTCCCAGAACATGGGGAACGCGCGAGCGAAACGTGGGGAACTCCTCCCGATGCGAGCGGCGACAGGTGTCGGCGATGGTTGTCACGCGACGGCAGAGAGCCGCCCACGACAAAGGAGACACCATCATGGACATCCAGGCCACCGGCATGAAGACCTTCCTCATCGAGCGGGAGGTCCCCGGCGCCGCCGGTCTCACGCACGTCGAGCTCGCGGACATCTCGCGGACCTCGAACCGCGCCGTCGAGTCGCTCGGCATCCCGTACACGTGGATCGTCACGTACGTCGCGGGCGACAAGCTGTACTGCATCCACCGCACCGAGGACGCCGAGGCCGTCCGCGAGCACGCGCGTCGCGGCGGGTTCCCCGCGGACCTCGTCGTCGAGGTCGTGGCGGAGTTCGGCCCGCACACCGCGGACGAGGTCGCGGCATGAGCAGCCTGCAGATCTCGCCCGTCTTCTCGACGCCGGCCGCCCAGGTCGAGCACGCGGCGACGAGCGTGCCCCGGCTGCTCCGGGCGATCGCCCGTGCCGCCCGCGCCTTCGCGGCCGACCACCGTCGCCCGACGGCGCGGCCGGCGACGCACGAGGAGGTCGCCCTGCATCGCGAGGCCCGGCGCCAGGCGTCGCTCCTCCGCGCTGACACCGTGCGCGACGGCATCCTGCTCGGCCGGCCGCTCTGACCGGGCGGCACCGGCTTCCCGCCCGCTCGGACATCCGCACTCCCCACGCCGGTCGGTTCGCGGGCTCCCGCCGACACCGCGCGGAGCCGCGCTCCTAAGCTGTGCGTATGCGGTTGTTCGAGCGGGCGCCGGAGCTGGCCCGACTGCGACACGAACTGGGGCTGATCGGTGACTCCGGCCGTGTCGTCACGGTCGTCGGCGACGCCGGCGCCGGCAAGTCCAGCCTCGTCCGAGCCGCCACGAGCGGGCGAGACGACCTGCGCATCGTGCGGGGGCTCTGCGATCCGCTCACCACTCCGCGACCGCTCGGTCCGATCCGAGAGCTCGTGGCCGACAGCGGCTCACCGATGCGCATCGACGATCAGCCCGGAGCGGGTGGGCTCGCCGAGACCGCAAGCGCGTTCGTCGCCGCGATGGCGACGGAGCCCACGGTCCTGGTCGTCGAGGACGCGCAGTGGATCGACGCCGCGTCGATCGAGGTGCTCCGCTACCTCGTGCGGCGGATCGACGGCCTGCCGCTCCTGCTGATCGTGACCTGCCGGAGCACGTCGCTCGGCCTCGGGCATCCGACGCTGGCTCTCATCGGCGAGATCGCCCGGCTGGAGGGCTCCGTCACGATCGAGCTGAGTCCGCTGTCGCCGGATGCCGTCGCCGACATGCTCGCGGGCACGTCGCTCGATCCCGCGCGCGTGCACGCCGTGAGCGGCGGCAATCCCTTCTACGTGAGCGAGATCGCGCGTCACCCCGGCGAGTCGCTGCCGCGCACGGTGCGCGCCGCCGTGCTCGCCAGCGCGGCGGCGCTCGAGAGCGCCGATCTCGAGATCCTCCAGCTCGCGGCCACGGCGCCCGACGCACTCGACGACCGGCTGCTGCCCGAGCTCGGAGTGGACCTTCCCACCCTGAGACGACTGGAGGGCACGGAGCTCCTCGTGCGCGGTCGCCGCGGCATCCGCTTCCGTCACGAACTGGCCCGCCAGGCGGTCGCCGGCTCGGTGTCGCGGTCCGTCGCCCCTGTCCTGCACAGGCGTCTGCTCGACGCGCTCGAAGCGACCGGCTCCCACGACTTCGCGCTGCTCGCTCATCACGCGGAAGGCGCAGCGGACGCGGCACGCACGCGTCGCTACGCGGCGCTGGCCGCGCAGGAGGCCGTGCGGACCGGCTCGCACACGGAGGCGGTCGCCTTCCTCATGCGCGCGGTCGCCCATCCCGGCGACGACGCAGCCGAGCACGCGGCGCTGCTCGAACAGCTGAGCACCGAGCAGTACATGGTGAGCAGCCTGGCGGAGTCGATCGCGTCGATCGACGCGGCGCTCCGCCTCCGCGAGCAGCTGCACGACGCCGACGGGGCGGCCTCCGCTCACGACCGGCGCGCTGTCATCGAGTACTACTCCGCACGACGGCACGCGGCCGAGCAGCACGTCGCGCTCGCCGCCGGCGTCGCTGCGGGCACCGACGCGCGCGACGCGGCGCGGGCGCTGCAGGCCTATCTCGCCTATCGGCGCAGCGACGTCGTGGCGGCGCGCCGCATCCTGCACGAGCTGGACGATGCCCCTCCCGGGGAACGGGGCGACCTGACCCGGCTGCGCATCGGCGTCACGGCCGCGGCGGCCGATCTGGTCAGCGGCAGCGAATCCGGGCGCGCAGCCCTCCTCGCGCACGCTGCGACGGCCTTCGAGCGTGCACTGGACGAGCTCGGCACCACCGCCTACTCCAACCTGTCGGCGATCGACATCGAGCACCGTCGCCTGCGCGAGGCGGAGGGCGAGCTCGCGTTCTCGCTGCCGCTGACGATCGAGCGCGACATCCCGATCTGCTACCAGTGGCAGACCGGTCAGCGTGCCCGGCTCCATCTGATGCGGGGACGCTGGACGGCGGCGGACGAGGACGCCGGAACCGTCCTGCGCGAGCACGGCGCGCCGCTCGCCTCGGTCCATCCCCACCTCGTGCTCGCCCAGCTCGACATCAGGCACGGCACGGGCGAGGCCGACGCCGCGGGCCACCTCGATGCGGCCTGGGCGCTCGCGCACGAGCTCGACGAGCCGCTCTTCATCCTCGCGGCCGCCGCGGTCGTCGCCGAGCGGGTGTGGCACACGGGCGTCGACGATGCGCGGCTGAGCGGGGTGTCGGGGCTGATGAGCGAGGCGGCCGCGCTGCCGGGCACTCGCTGGGCCGTCGGCGACCTCGCCGTGTGGCTCCGTCGACTGGGCCAGGCCGTGCCCGCCGTACCGGTGGCCGAGCCGTACGAGCTGGAGCTCGCCGGCCGTGCGGCCGGGGCCTCAGACGCGTGGGCGGCGATCGGCGCGCCGTTCGAGTCGGCGCTCGCCGCGGTCTTCGACGACGACGCGGGCGTCGCCGGTGCCGGTCTGCTGGCGTTGGAGGATCTCGGCGTGACGGCGACGGTCGCGCGTGCCCGCCGTGCGCTGGTGGAGCGCGGTGTCGTCCGGCCTCTCACGGTGCGTCGCAGCACGCGCTCGAATCCGTCCGGGCTCACGAACCGGCAGCTCGACGTCGCACGGCTGGTCGCACAGGGGCTGACGAACGCGGAGCTCGCTCGCGCCCTGTTCATCTCGACGAAGACCGTCGACCATCACGTCTCCGCGATCCTCACGAAGCTCGGCGTCGCGAACCGCCGTGACGTGATACGGCGGGCCCGGTCGCTCGGACTCGTCTGAGCGCCAGGCCCACCGCGACGAGCGCGAGCAGGCTCCCCCACCCCAGCACCGCGTCGATCGCGGTGCCGAGGACGACGGCGGGGGTCAGGCCGGTGCGCAGCGGCACGTCCTCGAGCAGCGCCCCGGCGGTGTCGACCGGGAGGCCGGCGATCTCGGAGCCGTCCGGTGCGATGATCTGGCTCGTGCCGACGGTCGACAGGTTCACGACGGCGCGTCCGGTCTCGATGGCCCGCACGCGCGCGAACGCGAGCTGCTGCAGGTTCTCGTCGGTGCCGCGGAAGTCCGCGTTGTTCGTCTGGAACATGAACACCTCGGCGCCGCCGCGCGCGCCGTCGCGGATCACGTCGTCATAGATGACGTCGAAGCAGATCGCGAGGCCCACCGCGACGCCGCCCACGTCGAACACCGGCGAGGCGGTGCCCGGGCTGTACTCGCGCTGGATGAGCCCGATGAGATCGGGCGCGAAGAAGTTGTAGAGCCAGCGGTCGGGCACGTATTCGCCGAAGGGCACGGGATGCCGTTTGTCGTACGTCTGCGCCGGGTCGTCGCCATCCGCCTTCCACAGCAGGGCCGAGTTGAAGTACTGCTCGCCGCGCTGCGTGACGGCGCTGACCAGGAGCGGTGCGTCGACCCGCCACGCGAGGAGGTCCAGCGTGCGCGCGGTGGAGACGTCGCGCGTGGGGTCGGTGTCCATGCCGCCCTCGGGCCACAGCAGCACGTCGAGCTCCTCGCCGATGAGCGGCGCGGTCGCCTCGAGCTGGGCGTTCATGACGTCGTCCCGGTCGCGCTCGTCGAAGTAGCCCGCGGGGCCGTTGCCCTGCACGGCGCCGACGCGGATCGTGCCGGCATCCGTCGTCGGGAACGCCGGCACTGCGACCAGCACCACGACGACCGCCGCGACGGGAAGCGCGGCGCGCACGCGATGGACCCGCACGACGCGCACGTACTCGATCGCCATCGCGCACGCCAGGACGACGACGAAGCCGAGGCCGGCGACGCCGATCCACGACACGAGCCCGATGAGCGGCCCGTTCGCCTGGCTGATGCCGACGCGACCCCACGGGAAGCCGCCGTAGGGGAACGTGCCGAGCAGCAGTTCGCGCGCGGTCCACAGGCCGGCCACGAGCACGGGCAGGGCGACGAGCCGAGCCCACCGGCCGGGCAGCACGCGGGGCATCCAGCGGTAGGCGAGTGCGATCGGCACCGCTGCGAGGGCGGTGAGGATCGCCTCCAACACCGACAGCGCGAGCCACGGCACCGGACCCAGATAGCGCGCGGTGAACGAGACGTTCACGAGGAAGAACACGAGGCCGAACGCGAAGCCGACCAGGAGCGCCCCGCGGACGCGCCGCCCGATGAGGGTCAGGAGCGCGAGCGGGATCGCGACGAAGGCCATCGGCCACCAGCTGATCGCCGGGAACGCGAGCGTCAGGAGCCAGCCGGCGATCCCCGCGGCGACGACCGCCGCCCACAGCGGCAGCGGCGGGCGGGACGGATCGGGCACGCGAACGAGCCTATGCGGTCCGCCGGGCATGGCGGCTACCCCGCCGGATCAGGAGATCTGACCGGAACAGGACGTTTCCGGGCGGATCGTCCTGTGCCCGCCAGATCTCCTGATCCGGCGACGGGATGCCGCGGGGCGGCGGACGTCGGGGCGACGGGGTACCGCGGCCGCCCGGCATCCGTGGTCGGAGAGGTGGCATCGCCCGGATCAGGAGATCTGACCGGAACAGGACGTTTCCGGGCGGATCGTCCTGTGCCCGCCAGATCTCCTGATCCGGCGACGGGATGCCGGGGGGTCACGAGACCGAGGAGTATGCCACGATGCCGCGGCGGACCGCCTCCAGCGCGCGACGCGCGGTCACCGCGACCTCGGGTGCGGCCACGAGCGAGAGCTGGTCGAGCAGGTCGATCGTCTGCTTCGTCCAGCGCACGAAGTCGCCGGCGGCGAGATCGGCCTCGTCGAGCACGTGGTCGAGCGCGGCTCCCCGCGCCCACGCGTGCATCGCCCGCGCGAGCCCCGTGGCTACGGGCTCCGAGCCGGGCAGGCGGTGGTCTCGCTCCAGGTCGTCGAGCACGGCCCACAGGTCCTGCGTGCGCGTGAGCGCGTCGCGGAACGGCCCGCGCGGCAGGCCCCGCTCCCCCGGCCCCGTCTCGTCGCGACGCGGCTCGTAGACCAGGCAGCACGCGAGCGCCGCGAGCGCGGGCGCGTCGAGGTCGTTCCACGCCCCGCGCCGCAGCGACTCGGCGACGAGCAGGTCGCGCTCGCCGTAGATGCGCTGCATCGTCGCGCCCGCCGCGGTCACGGTCGTCGTGCCGTCGCCGTCGACCTCGACGTAGCCGAGCGCCGCGAGCACGTCCACGACGCGATCGAAGACGCGCGCGACGGTGCCGGTGCGCGTCTCGATCTGGTGGCGGAGCTTGTCGGTCGAGCGCCGCAGCTTCCAGTACCGCTCCGCCCAGCGCGCGTGGCTCTCGCGATCGGGACAGTCGTGACAGGCGTGACGCTGCAGCCGTCGGCGCAGCGACTGGATCTCGTGCTGGCGCTCCTGACGGAGCTTGGCGGATGCCGTGCGGTCGGCGCGGTTGAGCTTCTCGAGGTCGCTCAGCTCGCGGCGCAGGCGCGAGTAGTCGGCGAAGTCGCCGCGGTCGCACGTCATGGCCTTCTCGTAGCCGGCGAGCGAGGCCTCGGCATCCTTCACCCGCCGCGCGAGCCCCACGACGGCGCGGTCGGCCTGGAACTGCGCGAACGACGACTCGAGGATCTCCCTCGCCCGCTCGCGGCCGAACCGGTCGATGAGGTTGACCGCCATGTTGTAGGTGGGGCGGAAGCTGGAGTTCAGCGGATACGTGCGGCGCGAGGCGAGCGCGGCGACCGCCTGGGGGTCGAGCCCCTCGGTCCACTGGATGACGGCGTGGCCCTCGACGTCGATGCCGCGGCGGCCCGCCCGCCCGGTGAGCTGCGTGTACTCGCCCGCGGTGATCGCGACGCGCGCCTCGCCGTTGAACTTCTCGAGCTTCTCGAGCACGACCGTGCGCGCGGGCATGTTGATGCCGAGGGCGAGCGTCTCGGTCGCGAACACGACCTTCACGAGCTTGCGCTGGAACAGCTCCTCGACGACCTCCTTGAACGCCGGCAGCAGGCCCGCGTGGTGCGCGGCGACGCCGCGCTCGAGGTTCTCGCGCCATTCCCAATAGCCGAGCACGGCGAGGTCCTCGTCGCGCAGCGTGCGGGTGCGCTCCTCGACGAGCTCGCGGATCTCCGTCCGCTCCTCGGCCGTGGTGAGCCGCACGCCGGCGCGGCGCACCTGCTGCACGGCGGCGTCGCAGCCGACGCGGCTGAAGATGAAGAAGATCGCCGGCAGCAGGGTGACCCGGTCGAGGAGCTCCACGACGTCGGGTCGGTCGAGCCGCTCGATGCGGCGCACGTTCGACGGGCGCACCGGCCGCTTGCCGCCGCGGTTCGGGCGCTTGTGCGTGCCCTCGTAGCCGCCCCCTCCGGCGTAGCGGGCGCGCTCGCCGCGGTCGCCGCTGCGGTACTGCTGCGCACGGCGGTTGTTCTCGAACGTCGGGCCCTTCACCGACCGGATGCGCATGAGCTCCTGGTTCACCTGCGCGGTGGCGACGCCGGCGCGATCGTCGAACAGCGGCAGCAGGTCGCCGCGCACGAGCACGTGCTGCTCCAGCGGCACCGGGCGGATCTCCGACACGATCACCTCGGTGTCGCCGCGCACGGTGCCGAGCCAGTCGCCGAACTCCTCCGCGTTCGACACCGTGGCCGACAGCGACACGAGCCGCACGTGGGCGGGGAGGTGGATGATGACCTCCTCCCACACCGCGCCGCGGAACCGGTCGGCGAGGTAGTGCACCTCGTCCATGATCACGAACCGCAGGTCGCGCAGCGCCGCCGAGTCGGCGTAGAGCATGTTGCGGAGCACCTCGGTGGTCATCACGACGATCCGCGCGTCGCCGTTCACGGTGACGTCGCCGGTGAGCAGGCCCACCTCGTCGGGGCCGTACACGTCGACGAGCTCGCGGTACTTCTGGTTCGACAGCGCCTTCATGGGCGTCGTGTAGAACGCCTTGTCACCGCGGCCGCCGACGGCGGGCTCGTGCATCGCGAGGTGGATCGCGAACTCGCCCACGATCGTCTTGCCGGCCCCGGTGGGGGCGGCGACCAGCACGCTCCGCCCCTCCTCGAGCGCGTGGCAGGCGGCGAGCTGGAACGGATCGAGGTCGAAGCGCTGCAGGTCCGCGAACCCGGCGGTGAGCGGATGCCGTCTGCTCTCGGCGGCGCGCGCGTACCGTTCCGCGGGGTCGGTCACGGCGAGACCTCGGGCGGCAGGAGCGTGCGCTCCCGCTTGGCGCGGCGCCGGTCGAACAGCATCGAGAGCCCGGCGGCGGCGAAGAACAGCACCACCAGGATGCCGGCGAGGATCAGCATGCTGACGACGTCGGCGGCGGGGGTCGCGAGGCCGGCGAAGACCGCCGCGATGAGAATGGCGACGCGCCACCCCTTGAGGATGTCCTTGCCGGTCATGACGCCGGCGAGGTTGAGCGCGACGAGGAACACCGGCAGGACGAACGAGACGCCGACCACGATGATGAGCTTGAAGACGAAGTCGTAGTAGTACTTGCCCTCGTAGTAGTTCGCCGCGCTCTCGGGCGAGAACGTGGCCATGATCTCGACGACGTGCGGCATGACGAGCCAGCCGACGAAGCAGCCGCCGAAGAAGAGCGGGATCGCGGCGGCGACGAAGCCGACCGTGTACTGGATCTCCTTGCGGGTGAGTCCGGGCACGAGGAACGCCCACAGCTGCCACAGCCAGACGGGCGCCGAGAGGATGATGCCGACGACGAAGGAGATGCGCAGCCGCATGTCGAACGGACCGGTGATGGTCGAGTACATGAGCTTGACGGCCGCTTCCTCCCCGCGCCGCTCGGCGACCATGCGGATCGGCTCGGTCATCGCCCAGATGATCCAGTCGGTCAGGAAGAACGCGACCACCATCGCGACGACGAGCCCGATGGCGGAGATGACGAAACGTCGCCGGAACTCACGCAGGTGCCCGGCGAGGGACATGCGCTTGTCCCGGCGCGGGACACCGTCCTCGTCCACGCGAGGATGCTCGGCCGTGGCCACGGAGGCTACGGCTTGGGATCAGCGATGCCGCTCGGTCCGGCTGCGGGGTCGGCGGGAGGCGTCGGCTCGGCGGCGGAGGCGGCGACCGTGCCTCCGGCGGCGGGCGCATCGTCGTCCTTCATGGCCTTCATCTCGCCCTTGAAGATGCGAGCGGACTGACCCATGCTCTTGGCCAGCGCGGGGAGCTTGGCGGCACCGAACAGCAGCAGGATGACGATGAGCAGGATCCACAGGTGCGGACCGGCGAACAGGTTACCCATAACATCCCCTTGTCGAGAGCTTGACCGACAGTCTACCCACGGCGTCTATGAACGCGGCCAGCGATCTCGGTGAGTGCGATCAGCGGTACTGGTCGAGTCCCGCCTCGGCCCACGCCGCGGCCGCGCGGCGTGCGGCATCCGGTGAGAGGATCTCGACGTCGCCGCCGCGGCGCGCCGCGAGCCGCTTGAGGCTGCGCGCGTCGGCGACGCGCAGCCGCGCGACGCTGTGGTCGCCCGCGGTCGACACCGTCGCACGGTCGAGGTACTCGCCCAGGAGCGGCGCCACCGCCGCGCGGAAGCGCAGCTCGGCCACCACGTCGGTGTCGCTCGGCTCGAACAGCTCGGGCACGCGCTCGCCGCCGTGCGCGACCGGGATGCCGGTGAGCACGAGCTCGCTCACGCGCTCGAGGTGGAAGGTGCGCATCGCCTCGCGCAGGTGGCACCACCCCTGCAGGTACCACTGGCCGCCGGCGATGTGCACCTTGACCGGGTCGACCGTGCGCGTGGTGGGCGCGGCATCCGGAGCCCGATAGGTGAACGAGACGGCGACGCCGCGCGCGAGGGCCTCGGCGACGGTGACCCGCACGTCGTCGACGGCGTCGGGCGCGACGATGACGTCCGCCGGCGCGCTCGACGCGCCGCGGGCGAGCTTGGCGAGCAGGCCCTGCACGACGCCGCTGTCTCCGACGCCGGGGAGGCTCGCGGCCAGCTGCAGGCCCGCGAGCAGGGCCGCCGCCTCGCGGGCGGTGAGCCGCGGCGCGCGCTCGAGCCCGACGGCGTTGGTGATGACGATGAGGTCCTGCTGGTCGAGCAGGTCCCAGTCGATGTCGAAGAGGTCGTTGGCCATCTGCCAGAACCCGCCCTCGCCGGGAAGGCCGATGACCGTGAGCTTCTCGACCATGCCGCGCAGCTGCTCGGGCGTCACGTCGAACTCGTCCGCGGCCTCGGCGACCGAGACCTCGCCCTTGCCGATGAGGTACGGGACGAGCTGCAGGATGAGCGCGGCCCGGTCGGTCGCGAGCAGCGGCTGCGCGCTCATCGCTCGGCTCCGTCGCGGTGGCGGGCGAGCGTCGCCTCGAGGCGCGCGATCACGCGGTCGCGGAGGTCGGCGGGCTCGACTACGCGCACCTCGGGGCCGTACGAGGCTAGCTCGTCGGCAAGGATGTGCACGTCGACGTAGGGGACGTGGATGCCCTGGCCCGCCGGGATCGCGCGGCGGCTCAGCCGCAGCGCCGCCTCGGTGCCGGGGGCGACCTCGAGGAGCGCGCGCTGGCGCGCCGCGACCTCCGCCAGGCCCGCGAGGGCCCGCTCCCCCGCCCCTTCGCGCTCGGCGAGGTCGAACGAGGCCCGGGTCACCTGCACGTCCGAGCAGATGCGCGTGAGGAGGAAGGTGCGCTCGGCGCCGCGGCCGAGGTCGAAGCCGTAGACGTGCCAACGGGCCTCGTAGTCGACGAGGGCCAGGGGGCGGATGCGGCGGCGGAGCGCGGCGGCATCCCCCGGCTTCAGGTAGTCGAACTCGACGACCCGGCCCTGCTCGATCGCGCGCTGCAGGGGCGCGAACGCGGGCTCGCGCAGGCTGATGCGGGGCGAGTAGCCGATGATCGGCTCGTCGACCTCGATGCCGAGGGCGCGGATCTTGCGCAGGCCCGTGCGCGCCGGAGCCGACATCGAGCTCTCGCTCCAGACGCCCCCGGCGAGGTTCAGGAGGGCGAGCTCGGCCGGCGTGAAGGCGATGTCGACCGGCAGCTCGTACTCGGCGGTGGGCACGCGGTAGCGCGCCTCGCGCAGGTCGTCGGGGTCGGCGTGGTCGCCGATCGTCTCGATGGGGACGCCGAGGCCGCGCAGGTTCTCCTTGTCGCGCTCGAACATCTTCTCCAGCGCGTCCTTCGACGCCCCGGCCTCGTTCTGCTCGCGGTAGCCCGAGACCGACGTGAGGATCGTCTCCTTGGTCAGCCCCTGCTCGGTCGCCATGAGCGCCACGACGAGGTTGACGAGGCGCTCCTCGGGCGCGATGCGCGCGGCTTCGGTGACCACGCGACCCATCCTAGGTGCGTGGATCGAAGGTGGGCGGGAGGCCGGCGGTCGGGGTCAGCGCGCTTCGTCGGTGCCGAGGATGTCGATCACGAACACGAGCGTCGTCCCGCCGGGGACGGGACCCTGGCCCGCGTCGCCGTAGGCGAGGTCGGGCGGGATGACGGCGAGCACCTGCGAGCCCACGGTCTGGCCCTTCAGCGCCTCGGCGAACCCGGGCACGACCGACGCGAGCTCCATCGACGTCGACTCGCCGCGCTCCCACGAGCTGTCGAAGACCGTGCGGTCGGCCCACGTGAGGCCGGTGTAGTGGATGCGCACCGGCGCGTCGCCGGTGACGGTCTCGCCGTCGCCCTTCTTGAGGACCTGCACGACGAGCTCGTCCGGCGGAGCGGCATCCGGAATCACGACGCCCGGACGGCCGTCGGGCGCGAGCACGACCGTCGGCATGCCCGGCCGGTCGTTGAACCGCGGCGCGCCGTTCGCGGCGGCCAGGTACACGCGGTTCACGTCGAGGACGACGAGCGCGGGCGCGCCCTTCGCGAGCCGCAGGTTGGCGCGCATGTCGTCGGCCACCGCGTCGCCGGGGAGGAGCATCGCGACGCGCGTGCCCGGGGTCGCGCACTGCAGCGCGGCGGCGAAGCCGGGGAACGCCTCCTCCCAGCGCGTGAGCGGGAACACCGTGGGCTGCTCGGGGTCGTACGCCGAGCCGACGATCTCGTCGCCGGTGGCGGCGTCGAAGACGGTGAGCTCGAACGCGGCGTCCTGCCGCATCGAGGTGATCGGCAGCCCCTCGCCCTCGGTCACGTCGACGAACGAGGTCTCGTTCACGAACAGCGGGGCGGCGACCTTCACGGTCGGCTTGCCGCCGGCCTTGCCCGACACGGTGACCGCGTCGAGCGCCTGCGGATTGGCCTCGACGCGGGCGCACGAGGACGAGGTCCCCGGAGCGGAGCAGCCGACGAGGGCGAGAGCGGTCAGTCCGAGGACGGCGACGGCGGCGGGGATCCTGCGCATCGGCTCAGTCTACGTCGTCGTGCGGGGTCGTCCCGGAGCCCGCCGCGGTGCGTGCGCCCTCCGCGGCGCGCTGCGCCTCGCGCACGCGCTTGCGCAGGTTCTTGTCGGTGATCTGCCGGTCGCCGACGGCGCCCGGGGTCCACAGCTCCACGTCCTCGTCGCCGTAGCTGGGCTTCTTCAGGGCGCGGCGGCGCACGTCGGGCGGCACGGCGCCGGGGGCGAGCCGACGCGCGGTGAGGAGGAAGCCCGTGTGCGCGACCATGCGGTGGTCGGGACGCACCGCGAGGCCCTCCACGTGCCACCCGCGCACCATCGTCTCGGTCGCCTCGGCCTCGGTGAACAGTCCGGTGCCGCGGATGTACTCGGCGACGCGGCTGAGCTGGGTGGCCGTCGCGATGTAGCACAGCACCACGCCGCCGGGCGCGAGGGCCTCGGCGACGACGTCGATGCACTCCCAGGGGGCCAGCATGTCGAGCACGACGCGGTCGACGGATGCCGGGGCCGCCTCGACCGGCAGCCGCTCGGCGAGGTCGCCGACCACGACCCGCCAGGTCTCCGGCGCGTGACCCAGGAACGTGTGCACGTTGGCCTCGGCGACCTCGGCGAACTCCTCGCGCCGCTCGAACGACACCAGGCTCCCGGACGGTCCGATCGCGCGCAGGAGCCACAGCGACAGCGCTCCCGAGCCCACGCCGGCCTCGACCACCGTGGCGCCGGGGAAGACGTCGGCCGCGGCGAGGATCTGCGCGGCGTCCTTGGGATAGACGATCGCGGCCCCCCGCGGCATCGACATCACGAAGTCGCGCAGGAGCGGACGGAGGGCGAGGTACTCGTTGCCGCCGCTGTTGGTGACGACCGAGCCGTCCGGCTGTCCCACGACGTCGGCGTGGCGGAGCACGCCGTGGTGGGTGTGCAGCTCGCCGCCCTCGCGCAGGGTGACCGTGTGCAGGCGTCCCTTCGGGCCGGTCAGCTGCACGCGGTCGCCGTAGCGGAAGGGGCCGCGCGGCAGGAGGTCGGCGTTCATGCGACGTGTCCGTGACGGTGCCGCGCGAACGCCGCGGCGATGTCGTCCGTCGTGCGGCCCTCGAGCGTCGGCCAGAGCTCGTGGGCGCCCGCGCCCGCGAGCGACACCATGAGCGGCACGCCGATCGTGACCGCGCCCGACGCGACGGCCGCGCGGAGGCCGTTCGGCGAGTCCTCGATGGCCACGGCATCCGTCGCCGCCACCCCCAGCGCGTCGCACGCCTGCAGGTAGGGGTCGGGGTACGGCTTGGGGCGCGTCGCGTCGTCGCCCGCGACGATGACGTCGAACGCCTCGAACGGGATCTGGTCGACGACGGTCTCTGCCATGCGCCGCATCGACATCGTGACGAGCCCGGTCTTCACCCCCGCCGCGCGCAGGTCGGCGAGGAGCTCGCGGGCGCCGGGGCGGAACGGGTTGCCCTGTTCGGCGAGCTGCGCCATGACCCGTGCGGTCAGGACGTCGACGATGTCGTCGATCTGCATGCGCACGCCGGCGTCCTGCAGGATGCGGGCGGAGTCCTCGAGCCCGAGGCCGACGAGGCCGAGGGCCTGCTCGTGCGACCACGTGCCGCCGTAGCTCTCGATGAGCGGGCCCTCGGCGGCCATCCAGAACGGCTCGGTGTCGACGAGGGTGCCGTCCATGTCCCACAGGACGGCGGCCGGAAGCGCTGAGGTCACCGGTCCATGCTACCGACGGGCCGTCGGCGCGCCCTCGCCCGCGCGCCCCCTGTCGGGCCCCGGGCGTATCGTGGATACACGTCAGACCGAGGAGAGGAGCCGGGTGGACACTCTGGGACGACGTGTGCTCGTGGCCGCGTTCGACGGCTGGAACGACGCGGGCGAGGCGGCGTCGGCCGCCGCGGCGCAGCTGCGTTCGACCGATCGGTATGAGCGCGTCTTCGCCGTCGACCCCGAGCTGTACTTCGACTACCAGTACACGCGGCCGCAGCTGACGCTCGACGCCGACGGCCGGCGCACGCTCACGTGGCCGGATGCCACGCTGTGGCGTCCCGCGCGGGCGTCGCGGGGCACGCGCCTGTGGGTGCTGAGCGGCGTCGAGCCGGCGCGCTCGTGGCAGGCGTTCGCCGCCGAGGTCATCGACGCCGCGCTCAGCGAGGACATCACCGGGCTCGTCGCGATCGGGTCGATGATGTCGGACGTGCCGCACACGCGCCCGATCTCGGTGCACGCCGGCAGCGACAACGAGGGCATCCGCACCGCCCTCGACCTCGAGCGCTCGACGTACGAGGGTCCGGTCGGGATCCTGAGCGTCCTCACCGCCGCGGCGGAGGAGGTCGGCATCCCGACCGCCTCGCTGTGGGCGAGCGTGCCGCACTACGTCGCCGGCCACACCCCGTCGCCGAAGGCGACCCTCGCGCTCCTCGACCGGCTCGAGGACATCACCGGCGCGGAGGTGCCGCGCGGCGACCTCGCCGGCGAGGCGGTCGCGTGGGAGGCGTCGATCGACGCCGCCGCGGCCGACGACGAGGAGATGACCGAGTACATCCACCAGCTCGAGCGCACGCGCGACGCGTGGGACTCCCCCGAGGCCTCCGGCGACGCGATCGCGCAGGAGTTCGAGCGGTACCTGCGCCGGCGCGACGGCAAGCCCGGCCGCGACGACCCGCGCCGCTGACGGCCGCCGTCGTGTCGGCGGGGCGACGCCGTCCGGGTCGGTCGAACCGCGCGCGTCAGTACGGCTGCAGCACGCCGGCCAGGAGCAGCACGATCAGCAGCACGCCGAGCGCCAGCCGGTACAGCACGAACGGCAGGAAGCTGCCGCGCTTGAGGTACCGCATGAGGAACGCGATGACGGCCAGGCCCACGCCGAACGCGACGACGGTGGCCGCCGCGGTCTCGCCGAGGCTGAAGACGGCGGCTCCCGGCTCCTTGATCGCCTGGTAGAGCTCGTAGAGGCCGCTGCCGAACACCGCGGGCACCGCGAGGAGGAACGCGTACTCGGCGGCGGCGGGCCGTGAGTAGCCGAGCGCGAGGCCCATCGTGGTCGTGGCGCCCGAGCGCGACACGCCGGGGATGAGGGCGAGCGCCTGCGCGAACCCGAGCGCGAGGCCGTGCGGGTAGGTGAGGTCGGACAGCTCGCGCGTGCGGCGCCCGAGCGCGTCGGCCGCGCCCAGCAGCAGGCCGAACACGATGAGCACGATCGCGACGAGCCAGAGGTTGCGGAACGTGTCGCGGATGACGTCCTGGAAGAGGAAGCCGAGCGCACCGATGGGGAGCGAGCCGATGATGATGAGCCAGCCCATGCGCGCATCGGGGTCGTTGCGCGGCACGCGGCCCGACAGCGACTGCGCCCAGCGGGCGATGATCCGCACGATCGTGTTCCAGAAGTAGACGAGCACGGCCAGCTCCGTGCCGATCTGGGTGATGGCGGTGAAGGTCGCCCCCGGGTCGGTCGCCGACGGCAGGAACTCCCCCACGATGCGCAGGTGCGCGCTGGAGGAGATCGGCAGGAACTCGGTCAATCCCTGGATCAGCCCGAGGATGATCGCCTCGATGAGGTGCATGGCTGCCTTTCAGCGGTCGGAATGTGCCGGGTACACGCTACCCTGCGCATCGACCGGAGCCCGACGGCATCCGCGCCCGCCGTGTCGCCCCGTCGGCTTCCCGTCGAGGAGCCTCGCGGGGGACGGACGGGGCGGTGGAGGTGGCGCCGGGAGGGCCGGGCCTCAGACGCCGAGGCGCCGCGCGAGCCCGGCGGCCGCCTCGAGGACGCAGAGCGCGGCCAGCCGCACCGTGCGGCCGTCGGGGGCGTCGGCGGTCGCGTCGACCTCGGCGAGGTCGATGCCGCGCACGCGCCCGTCGGCGGCCAGGAGGCGCGCGAACCGGCGCAGCTCGTGCGCCTGCAGGCCCCCCGGGACGGATGCCGGGCACCCGGGCGCCACGGAGCGGTCGCACACGTCGACGTCGAGGTCGACGTGCACCGGTCCGCCGGCGGCGCCCGCGATGCTCAGTGCCTCGGCCACGACGTCGGGGATCGACCGGTCGTGCAGCTCGTCGCGGTGGACGACCGTGATGCCCCACTCCTTCGCGCGCCGGCGGTAGGCGCGGGAGTTGGCGAAGTCCGCGATGCCGATCTGCACGATGCGGCGCGGGTCGAGCCCCGCCTCGACGAGACGGCGCACCGGCGAGCCGTTGCTGCGCCCGTCGCGGAGGTCGTGGTGCGCGTCGAGCGTGACGAGCCCGGCCGTCGCGAGCGACTCCCCCGCCACCCCGAGGGCGGCGGGCACGGTCAGGGCGTTGTCGCCGCCGACGGCCACCACGAGCGCGGAGCGGCGGGCGAGGTCGGCGATGCGCTCCGTCGCGGCGCGCTCCCCGGCCTCGGTGTCGGGGTCGGCGACGTCGCCGGCGTCGACGAGGCGCAGCGCCTCGTCGAGCACGAGCTCGGCCTCGGCACCTCGCTCGCCGGGCGCCCCGGGGGCGACGACGTGACCCGAGTAGCGGCGGAGCGCGTCGCGCACGGCGGCCGGCGTCTCGTGGGCGTTCGTGGGCGACAGCGACGTGCGCGAGGTCGGCACGCCGATGAGCGCCAGGTCGAACTCGGCGTCCGGCGCCGGGGTGGGCCAGCCGCCCGCGCGGGGCCACGACGGGTCGTGCGAGAGCGTCTGCGCCATGCCGGTCCTCCTCGGTCGGGGGTGATGGATACCAGCATGCCAAGCCGGCTCCGGCCGGGCGTCGTCGCCCCGCCCGTCGCTGTCCGGTATCCCAGACGACAGCCGGCCGTCCACGCGCCCGCGGGCGGTGCGCATGCGGTGTGATCGTTGCATGGGAACCTCCGCAGCATCCACGGTCGTCCTCGGCGAGACGCCGCTGACCATCGCCGACGTCGTCGCCGTCGCGCGCGCCGACGCGCCCGTCGAGATCGGCGCGAGCGCCGCCTCGCGCATCGCGGCGAGCCAGCGGATCATCGTCGACCTCGCGAACGACGACCGCCCCCACTACGGCGTGTCGACGGGCTTCGGCGCGCTCGCCAAGGTGCAGATCGCGCCGCCCAAGCGCCAGCAGCTGCAGCGCAGCCTCATCCGCTCGCACGCCGCCGGCACCGGCCCCGAGGTCGAGCGCGAGGTCGTGCGCGCGCTCATGCTCCTGCGCCTCAACACGCTCGCGAGCGGACGCACCGGCGTCCGCCCCGTCGTGGCCGAGACCTACGCCGCCATCCTCAACGCCGGCATCACGCCCGTCGTCCACGAGTACGGCTCGCTCGGCTGCTCGGGCGACCTGAGCCCGCTCGCGCACTGCGCGCTCACCCTCATGGGCGAGGGCACCGTGCGCGTGAGCCCCGACCCGCACGCGGTGCCGGTCCCCGCCGCCGACGCGCTCGCCGCGGCCGGCATCGCGCCGGTCGTGCTCGCCGAGAAGGAGGGGCTCGCCCTCATCAACGGCACCGACGGGATGCTGGGGATGCTGTGCCTGGCGCTGCACGATCTCGCCGGCCTGCTCCGCGTCGCCGACATCGCCGCCGCGGCGAGCGTCGAGGCCCTCACCGGCACCGACGCGGTGTTCGCCGCCGACCTGCAGGCGCTCCGCCCGCATCCGGGACAGGCCGCCTCGGCCGCCAACATGCGCAGCGTCCTCGCCGGCTCGCAGCTGATCCAGCGCCCGCGCGAGGGCGAGTTCACGCGCGTGCAGGACGCCTACTCGCTGCGCTGCGCCCCGCAGGTGCACGGGGCCGTGCGCGACACGGCCGGCCACGCGGCATCCGTCGCCGCGATCGAGTTGCGATCGGCGATCGACAACCCGGTCGTGCTGCCCGACGGGCGCGTCGAGTCCAACGGCAACTTCCACGGCGCCCCGGTCGCGTACGTGCTGGACTTCCTCGCGATCGCCGTGGCCGACCTCGCCAGCATCTCGGAGCGGCGCACCGACCGCTTCCTCGACGTCGCGCGCAACCACGGCCTGCCGCCGTTCCTCGCCGCCGACGCGGGCCTGGACTCCGGGCTCATGATCGCCCAGTACACCGCGGCCGGCATCGTCTCGGACCTCAAGCGTCTCGCCGTGCCCGCGTCGGTCGACTCGATCCCGTCGTCGGCGATGCAGGAGGACCACGTCTCGATGGGCTGGCACGCCGGTCGCAAGCTGCGCCGCGCGCTCGACGGGCTGGCGCACGTGCTCGGCATCGAGCTGCTCGCCTCGACGCGCGCCCTCGACTTCCGCGACCAGGCGCCCGCGGCGGCCACGGCGGCGCTGCACCGCCTGTTCCGCACCCGGATCCCGGCGCCCGACACCGACACGTTCCTCTCGCCCACGATCGCCGCGGCCCACGAGTTCGTCGTCAGCGGCGCGGTCGTCGGCGAGGTCGAGCGCGCCGTGGGCGCGCCGCTGGCATAGCCGACGCGCGTCGGCGAGCATGGTGACATGAGCGCGAAGGTGCCGGCGGCCGATCAGACCCTGCGCGTCCTCACGCTCCTCGCCCGCGCCCGTGGGCCGCTGCCGGCGAGCATGATCGCCACGCAGCTGGGCCTGCCGCGCTCGACGGTGTACCACCTGCTCACGACGCTGCAGGAGCACGGCTACGTCATGCACCTGCCCGAGGAGAGGCGGTACGGCCTCGGGCTCGCCGCCGTCGAGCTGAACTCCGCCTACGCGCGGCAGGAGCCGCTCAGTCGGCTCGGGCGACCGCTCGTCGCGGCGCTCGTCGACCGCGTGCGCATGAGCGCGCACCTCGCGGTGCCGCACGGCCGCGACGTGCTGTACATCGTCGAGGAGCGCGCCCCCGGTGCGCCGTCGCTCGTGACCGACGTCGACGTGCGCCTGCCGATGCCCCTCACCGCGACCGGACGGGCGGTGCTCGCCGCGCTCCCCAAGGCGCAGGCGCGTGCGCTGTTCCCCGACCGGGCCGCGTTCGTGCACCGGCACGAGGACCGCGACGGCATCGACCGGTACTCTCGCCTGCGCGCGGTGCTCGACGAGACCGTCACGCGCGGGTTCGCGCTCGAACGCGGCTCGGTCACGCCGGGGCTGGAGTCGGTCGGCGTGCCCGTGCTCGACCACCGCGGGTGGCCGGTCGCGGCGATCGCGCTGACCTTCCCGGAGGGCTCGGTGCCCGATGCGCGGCTCTCCGCGCTCGCCGCCGAGGCGCGCGCGACGGCCGAGATCCTCTCAGCGCGCATCCACGGCCGCGTCGCACGCGACCGCTGACCCGGCCGGCTCAGACCACGCGCTGGCCGGCGCGCCAGACGGCGCCGGTGAGCGGGATGCCGGGGCGATAGGCCAGGTGCGTGATCGACGGCGCGTCGAGCAGCTGCAGGTCGGCGCGCGCACCGGGGCGGATCGCGCCGACCGCCGGCTGCGCGTTCCCGCGCGGGTCGGTCCAGCCGTCCTCGTGCATGCCGAGCGCGATCGCGCCGCCGAGCGTCGCGGCGCGGACGGCATCCTGCACCGTCAGACCCATCTGCAGCACCGCGGTCGCCACGCAGAAGGCCATCGACGACGTGTACGACGTGCCCGGGTTGCAATTGGAGGCGATCGCGACGACCGCGCCCGCGTCGAGCAGGCGACGCGCGGGCGCGAGCGGCATGCGGGTCGACAGGTCGCACGCCGGCAGCACCGTCGCGACCGTGCCGCGACGGCCCGCTCCCCCGTCCCACGCCGACCACGAGCCGGCGAGCGCCGCGACGTCGGCGTCGCTCAGGAAGCCGACGTGGTCGACGCTCAGCGCGCCCTCCTCGACCGCGACGCGCACGCCCGGGCCCTCGCCGAGCTGGTTGCCGTGCACGCGCAGCGCCAGCCCCGCGGCGCGGCCGGCCTCGAGCACGCGACGGGATGCCGTCTCGTCGAAGGCGCCGGTCTCGCAGAAGACGTCGACGGCGCTGACGTAGGGCGCGACGGCATCCGTCATCGGCCCCGTCACGAGGTCGAGGTAGTCGCCCGGATCCGCGCCCGCGGGAACCACGTGCGCCCCCAGGAACGTGACCGCGTCGACGTGGCGGCCCGCGATGCGCGCGGCGCGCACCTCGTCGGCGACGGTGAGGCCGTAGCCGGTCTTCGTCTCGATCGTCGTCGTGCCGCCGCGGCGCGCCTCGGCGACGAGCCGTTCGAGGTTCGCCTCGAGCTCGGCGTCGGTCGCGGCGCGGGTCGCCGCGACCGACACGTTGATGCCGCCGGCGGCATACGCCTCGCCGGCCATTCGCGCCTCGAACTCGGCCGTGCGGTCGCCCGCGAAGACCATGTGCGTGTGCGAGTCGACCCAGCCCGGCAGCACCGTGCGACCGCCGACCTCGACGCGCTCGTCGGCGGCGGGAGCGTGCGCCGACGGCCCGACCCAGGCGATGCGATCACCCTCGATCACGACGGCGGCGTCGTGCAGACGACCGCCGTTCGCCTCGTCGTTGGTGGTCAGCTCGCCGATGCCGTCGATGAGCAGCGCGTCGGGCATGGGACGGATCACCAGCCCTGGTCGGTGTTGCGGACCACGGGCTCCATCGGCACGCGCACGCCGCGCTCGGCCGCGACGTCGACGGCGCGCTGGTAGCCGGCGTCGACGTGGCGGATGACGCCCATGCCGGGGTCGTTCGTGAGCAGCCGCTGCAGCTTCTCGGCGGCGAGCGGCGTGCCGTCGGCCACCGAGACCTGCCCGGAGTGGATGGAGCGGCCGATGCCGACGCCGCCGCCGTGGTGGAGCGACACCCAGGTCGCGCCCGACGAGGTCGCGGTCAGGGCGTTCAGCAGCGGCCAGTCCGCGATGGCGTCCGAGCCGTCGGCCATCGCCTCGGTCTCGCGATAGGGCGAGGCCACCGAGCCCGAGTCGAGGTGGTCGCGGCCGATCACGATCGGCGCCGACAGCTTCCCCTCGGCGACGAGCTCGTTGAACCGCACCGCCGCGCGGGCGCGCTCGCCGTAGCCGAGCCAGCAGATGCGCGCCGGCAGGCCCTCGAACTCGACCCGCTCCTGCGCGGCGCGGATCCAGCGGTGGAGGTGCTCGTTCTCGGGGAAGAGCTCGAGGATCGCCTCGTCGGTGACGCGGATGTCCTCGGGATCGCCCGACAGCGCCGCCCAGCGGAACGGGCCGAGGCCCTCGCAGAAGAGCGGGCGGATGTAGGCCGGCACGAAGCCGGGGAACGCGAAGGCGCGGTCGTACCCGCCCTGGCGGGCCTCGTCGCGAATGGAGTTGCCGTAGTCGAACACCTCGGCGCCGGCGTCCTGGAACTCGACCATCGCCTCGACGTGCGCGGCCATCGACGCGCGCGCGTCGCGCGTGAAGCCCTCGGGGTCGGATGCCGCGCGCTCCTGCCACTCGTCGACCGTGTAGCCGACGGGCAGGTAGCTGAGCGGGTCGTGGGCGCTCGTCTGGTCGGTGACGACGTCGACGGTGATCTCGCCGGCGCGGTGACGGCGGAGGATCTCGGGGAACACCTCGGCCGCGTTGCCGACGAGTCCGACCGACCAGCCGCGGCGCTCGTCCTTGGCCCGCTGCACGATCGCGAGCGCCTCGTCGAGGTCGGTGACGACCTCGTCGAGGTAGCGCTTGCCGGCGCGACGGCGCAGGCGCGTCTCGTCGACGTCGACGATGAGGCACGCGCCGTCGTTGAGGGTCACGGCCAGCGGCTGCGCGCCGCCCATGCCGCCGCAGCCGCCGGTGAGAGTGATGGTGCCGGCGAGGGTGCCGCCGAAGCGCTTGCGGGCGACGGCGGCGAAGGTCTCGAACGTGCCCTGCAGGATGCCCTGCGTGCCGATGTAGATCCACGAGCCCGCGGTCATCTGCCCGTACATGAGGAGGCCCTCGGCCTCGAGCCGGCGGAACTCGGGCCACGTCGCCCAGTCGCCCACGAGGTTGGAGTTGGCGATCAGCACGCGCGGCGCCCACACGTTCGTGCGGAAGACGCCCACGGGCTTGCCGGACTGCACGAGCAGCGTCTCGTCGTCCTCCAGATCGCGGAGCGTGTCGACGATCGCGTCGAACGCGTCCCAGCTGCGGGCCGCGCGGCCGGTGCCGCCGTACACGACGAGATCGTCGGGGCGCTCGGCGACCTCGGGGTCGAGGTTGTTCATGAGCATGCGCAGCGGGGCCTCCGTCTGCCAGCTCTTCGCGCTGAGCTCGGTGCCGCGCGGAGCGCGGACGGGACGGGCGCCGGGGAGGGTCATCGAGGCATCCTTTCGCTTTTCCGCCCGTCGCAGCCGGACGGGACTGCCTCCATTCCAGCGCGCCGTGCGCGCCCGGACAACGGGTGACGGCGCGCACGTGTCCGGTATCCCGGACACGACGGATGCGCCGGAGCGGCGCCGCCCGGCCGGGCCCGCCGAGCGCGGCTAGAAGCCGAGGCGGCCCAGCTGCTTCGGGTCGCGCTGCCAGTCCTTCGCCACGCGCACGTGCAGCGACAGGAACACCCTGCCGCCGATGAGCGGCTCGATGCCCGCGCGAGCGGTCGCGCCGACGTCGCGCAGGCGCGAGCCCTTGCGCCCGATGATGATCGCCTTCTGGCTGTCGCGCTCCACGACGATGTCGGCGTACACGTCGGTGAGGTCCGACCCCTCACGCGGGGCGATCTCGTCGACCGTCACCGCGATCGAGTGCGGCAACTCGTCGCGCACGCCCTCCAGGGCCGCCTCACGGATGATCTCGGCGATCCGGTCGGCCGTCGACTCGTCGGTCACGACGTCGTCCGGGTACAGCGCCGGGCCCTCCGGCATGAGGCTGAGCAACTCGTCGGCGAGCACGTCGAGCTGGTCGCGCGTGAGCGCCGACAGCGGGATGACGGCATCCCAGTCCTCGCGCAGGCTGTCGGCCTCGATGAGCCGCTCGGTGATCTCGTCGCGCGTCGCGGCGTCGGTCTTGGTCACGATCGCGACCTTCTTCGCGCGCGGGTAGCCGTCGAGCGACGCGGCGATCCGCCGATCGCCCGGGCCGACCTTCTCGGTCGCCGGCACGCAGAACCCGATGACGTCGACATCGCCGAGCACCTGCTCCACGAGGTGGTTGAGGCGCTCGCCCAGGAGCGTGCGCGGCTTGTGGATGCCGGGCGTGTCCACCACGACGAGCTGGCCGTCCGGCCGGTTCAGGATGCCGCGGATCGCGCGCCTCGTCGTCTGCGGCTTGTCGCTCGTGATGGCGACCTTCTCGCCCACGAGCGCGTTGGTCAGCGTCGACTTGCCGACGTTCGGCCGCCCCACGAAGGTCACGAAGCCCGATCGCGTCATGCTCACTCTCCCCTGCCGTTCGTCCGCTCCACGGTGCGCACCTCGCCGGTGCGCGGCGCCCTGTGCTCGGGCTCGTGATCCTCCGCGCGCTCGACGAAGACGGTCGCGATGCCGCGTCCGCGTCCGCGCGACGCACCGCCGGTCATCACGATGCCGCCGTGCTCGGTCATGACGCCGGGCTGCGGCACCCGGCCGAGCACCTTGCCGAGGAGGCCGCCGATCGAGTCGACGTCGTCGTCGTCGAGCTCGATGCCGAACAGGTCGCCCACCTCGTCGAGCCCGAGGCGCGCGCTGACGCGATACCGGCCGCCGCCGAGGTCGACGACCTCGGCCTGGCGCGGGTCGTACTCGTCGGAGATGTCGCCGACGAGCTCCTCGATGAGGTCCTCGAGCGTGACGAGCCCGGCGACGCCGCCGTACTCGTCGACCACGAGGCACACGTGCACGGCATCCCGCTTCATCTGCTGCAGGAGCGTCTCGGCCTTCATCGACTCGGGGACGAACACCGCGGCCCGGGCGATGGGGCTCACCGGCGCCCCGCGCCACGCGCTCTCGTCGCGGTAGGCGAACTGCACGAGATCCTTCAGGTACACGACGCCGGTGATGTCGTCGCCGTCGACCACGGGGATGCGCGAGACGCCCTTGTCGAGGAACAGCGCCATCGCGTCCTGCGTCGTGGTCGCGGCATCGAGCGTGACCATGTCGGTGCGCGGCACCATGACGGCGCGCACGAACGTCTCGGTGAACTCGAACACCGAGTGGATGAGCTCGCGGTCGTCCTCCTCGATGAGGTCCTGCGACGCGGCCTCGTCGACCATGCTGAGGAGCTGCTCCTCAGAGGCGAACGACGCCCGCCGCGACACCCCGGGCGTCACGCGGTTGCCGAGCACCACGAGCAGGTGCGCGAGCGGGCCGAGGAAGATCCTCGCCCCGCGCACGGCCCACGCGAACGTACGGAGCATGCCCTTCGCGTGCTGCCGTCCGACGCTGCGCGGGCTCGCCCCGACGAGCACGAACGAGACGCCGGTCATGAGCACCGCGGCGGCCAGCATCGCCCACCAGATGTTGTCGAACAGGAGGAAGAACGCGATCGTGACGAGCACGGCGGCGGTCGTCTCGGTGAGGATGCGGATGAACACGACCGCGTTGCCGTGCGCCTCCGGGTCGGCGGCGATCCGTTCCAGCCGCTCGCGGCGCGGACCGGACGGGGCGAGCTCGACGAGCTCGGCGCGCGAGGTGACGCCGAGCGCGGCGTCGAGCGCCGCCATGAGGCCACCGACGCCGACCAGCAGGACGGCGGCGACGAGGAGGAGCGTCGCGGTCATGTGCGGCGGCGCCGCCGTTCGCTCACGTGGAACGCCACGATGAGGTCGCGCTGCAGCCCGAACATCTCGCGTTCCTCGTCGGGCTCGGCGTGATCGAAGCCGAGCAGGTGCAGCAGGCCGTGGGTCGTCAGGAGGATGAGCTCCTCGACGAGCGGATGCCCCGCGGTCTTCGCCTGGGTCTCGGCGACCTGCGGGCACAGCACGATGTCGCCGAGGAGGCCCGGCGGCGTGGGCGTGTCCTCGGTGCCGGGGCGCAGCTCGTCCATCGGGAAGCTCAGCACGTCGGTCGGGCCGGGCTCGTCCATCCACTGCACGTGCAGCGACTCCATGGCGCCCTCGTCGACGAGCAGGATGGCGACGTCGGCCTCGGCGCTGACGTTCAGCTCGGCGAGGTTGTGCGCGGTCAGGCGCAGCAGCACCGTCTCGTCGACCTCGACGCCGGACTCGTTCGTGATCTCGATCGTCATGGCCGTCCTCGCTTCGGCAGGCGGTCGCGCGGTCCCGCCGGGCGCGCCGCCGCACGACGCTCGGCGCGGTTGGCGAACTCGGACGCCTCGTCGCGCTCGCGCCGCGCCGCGAGCCGCTGCTCGTCGTACGCGCTGTACGCGTCGACGATGCGGCCCACGAGCGAGTGCCGCACGACGTCGTCGCTGGTCAGGTACGCGAACTCGATGTCGTCGATGTCCTTGAGCACGCGCGTGACGAGCCGCAGGCCCGAGACCCCCTGCGGCAGGTCGACCTGGGTGATGTCGCCGGTGACGACCATCTTCGTGCCGAAGCCGAGGCGCGTGAGGAACATCTTGATCTGCTCGGGCGTCGTGTTCTGCGCCTCGTCGAGCACCACGAACGAGCTGTTCAGGGTGCGGCCGCGCATGTATGCGAGCGGCGCGACCTCGATCGTGCCGGACGCCATGAGCTTGGGCACGAGCTCGGGATCCATCATCTCGTTGATGGCGTCGTAGAGCGGGCGCAGGTACGGATCGATCTTGTCGGTGAGGGTCCCGGGCAGGAACCCGAGCCGCTCCCCCGCCTCCACCGCGGGGCGGGTCAGGATGATGCGGTCGACCTCCTTGCGCTGGAGCGCCTGGACGGCCTTGGCCATCGCGAGATAGGTCTTGCCCGTGCCGGCGGGGCCGATGCCGAACACGATCGTGCTGTCGTCGATCGCGTCGACGTACGCCTTCTGGCCCGGGGTCTTCGGGCGGATCGTCCTGCCGCGCGTGGACAGGATCGCCTCGCCGAGCAGCTCCGACGGCCGCTGGCCGCCGTCGGTGCGCAGCATGCGGCTCGAGACGCGCACGTCGGCGGGGTCGAGGCCCTGACCCGTGCGGGCGAGCGCGATGAGCTCCTCGACGAGTGCGCGGGCGGAGGCCACGGCATCCCGCCCCCCGCTCAGTGTGATCTCGTTGCCGCGCACGTGCACGTCGACCTCGGGATGCTCGTGCTCCACGACCCGCAGCAGTCGGTCCTGCGGGCCGAGCAGCTGGACCATCGCGACGCCGTCGGCGTAGATGCGCTCCTCGGTGCGGTCGCCGTCGGTATCGTCAGCCACCGAGCGTCCCCTCTGCGAGCCCGCCGCCCAGGACGTGGGCGTGCACGTGGAAGACGGTCTGCCCGGCCGCGGCACCGGTGTTGAAGATCAGCCGGAACTGCCCGTCGGTGTGCTCGGCCGCGAGCTCGGCGGCGAACGCGACCAGCTCGGCCAGCAGCCCCGGGTCGCCGGCGGCGAGCTCGACCACGTCGCGGTAATCCTGCGACGTGGGGATCACGAGGAGGTGCACGGGGGCCTGCGGCGCGATGTCGCGGATCGCGAAGAGCCGGTCGGTCTGAGCGATGATCTCCGACGGGATCTCCCCGTTCAGGATGCGGGTGAAGATCGAGGGCTCGCTCATGGCATCCCAGTCTAGTTGGCGCCCCCGACAGGCGCGGCGGCGTGAACGCTACCAGCGGCCGAGGCCCACGTTCACGAGCGCGAGCGCGGCGGGGCCGGCTGTCGAGGTGCGCAGGACCGTGTCGCCCAGCCGCACGAGGGTCGCCCCGGCATCCTGCAGCGCGGTCAGCTCGTCGGGCGCGATGCCGCCCTCGGGACCGACCACGAGCACGACGTCGCGCGGGTCGGCGGGGTCGAGCGTCGTGTCGGAGAGCCGGGCGGATGCCGTGGGCTCGAGCACCAGCATCCGGGCGCCGCTCGCGCGGGCGACTAGGTCGCGCGTCGCGGCCGGCGCCGTCACGTCGGGCAGCCACGCGCGGTGGGCCTGCTTCGCCGCCTCGCGCACGATCGTGCTCCAGCGGGCCACGCCCTTGGCCGACCTGGCCGCGTCCTCCCCACGGCCTTCTCCACGCATCGCTTCGCGCTGCGCGGAGCCTCTGGCCGCGTGGGCCCACCGCGACACGCTGCGCGCCGCCTGCCACGGCACGATCTCGTCGACGCCGAGCTCGGTCGCCGCCTGCACCGCGAGCTCGTCGCGGTCGCCCTTGGCGAGCGCCTGCACGAGCACCACGCGCGGCGACGGCGCGGGCAGCACCGCGACGTCCGCGAGGCGGACGACGACCGCCTTCGGGGCGACGGACTCGACCTCGCCGCTCGCCCACGCGCCGGCGCCGTCGCCGACGGCCACCCGCTCGCCGACGCGCACCCGCCGGACCGCCGCGGCGTGGTGCGCCTCGGCGCCGGTGAGCACGACGGTGCCGTCGGGTCGCGCGGGCAGCGGCGCGTCGACCAGGAAGTGCAGCGGCATCCGCCGGTCAGCCGTTCCGGAAGCGGTCGCGCAGCTTCGCGAACAGGCCCTGGTGGAACTCGGCCAGGTGCGGCGGCGGCGACTTCGTCTTCGCCGCGAACTGCTCGATGAGCTGGCGCTCCCGCGCGTCGAGACGCGTGGGCGTCACCACGTGCACGCCGACGCGCAGGTCGCCGCGCTGCGTGCCGCGCAGCGGCGTGATGCCGCGGCCCTTGATCGTGAGCACGTCGCCGCTCTGCACTCCCGCCCGCACCTCGAGCGGCACCGCGCCGTCGAGGGACTCGATCGTGGTGGTCGTGCCGAGGATCGCGTCGGTCATCGAGACCTCGAGCGTCGCGAGCAGGTCGTCGCCGTCGCGGCTGAAGGTGTCGTGCGAGGCGACGGTGACCTCCAGGTACAGATCGCCGTTCGGGCCGCCGGCGGGGCCCACCTCGCCCGAGCCGGGGAGCTGCAGCCGCAGGCCGGTCTCGACGCCGGCCGGGATGTCGACCGACACCGTGCGGCGGGCGCGCGCCCGGCCCTGGCCCTGGCACGTCGCGCACGGGTACGGGATGGTCGTGCCGTAGCCCTGGCAGCTCGGGCACGGCTGCGAGGTGACCATGTTGCCGAGGAGGCTCCGCACCGTCCGCTGCACCTGACCGCTGCCGTGGCAGACGTCGCACGTCACCGGCTGCGTGCCCGGCTGGCAGCACGAGCCCTGGCACGTCTCGCACAGCACCGCGGTGTCGACCTCGATGTCGCGGTGCACGCCGAAGACGACGTCGGCGAGGTCGAGCGTGACGCGCACCAGGGCGTCCTGGCCGCGCTCGCGGCGGGAGCGCGGACGGCCGCCGCGCTGGCCTCCGGCGGCGCCGAAGAACGTCTCGAAGATGTCGCCGAACCCGCCGAAGCCGCCGGCGCCGCCGAACGCGCCGTCGCCCCCGCCCATGTCGTAGCGCGCGCGCTGCTCGGGGTCGCTGAGCACGTCGTAGGCGTGCGTGACGAGCTTGAACCGCTCGGACGCCTCTTCGCCCGGGTTCACGTCCGGGTGCAGCTCGCGGGCGAGCCGGCGGTACGCCTTCTTGATCTCGTCGGGGGTCGCCTCGCGCGACACGCCGAGAACCTCGTAGTGGTCAGCCACAATTGCCTTTCCTGCCCTGCCGGGCGCGGTCTGCCGGTGTCAGCGGGCCTTCTCGTCTTCGTCGAGCAGGCGGCTGAGATAGTGCGCGACGGCGCGGACCGCCGCGAGGTTGCTGGGATAGTCCATGCGGGTGGGTCCGAGGAGGCCGACGCGCGCGTGCGCGCCGGTCGCGTCGTAGTCGCTCGTGACGACCGAGGCCTCGGCCAGGCCGAACGACTCGTTCTCGCGGCCGATGCTCGTCGCGAGCCCCTGCTCGTCGGCGACCATCTCGCCCATGAGCCGCAGCAGCGTGACCTGCTCCTCGATGGCCTCCAGGAGCGGCGAGATGCTGCCGCGGAAGTCGGACTCGCGTCGGGCGAGCGTGGCGCTGCCGGCCATGACGAGGCGGTCGCTGCGGAACTCCTCGAGCTCCTCCGAGACGATGCGGGCGACCGCGCGCACGACGTCGTCGAGGCGGTCGCCGGAGCGGGGGGTCGCGAGCAGATCGGCGATCGCCTGCACGCCGTCGCGGATGCCGCGGCCCGTCACGAGGGCGGCGATCGTGGCCTTGACGGTGGCGACGTCGGACTCGACGACCTCGCCGCGCAGCAGCGCGGTGCGCTGCGAGACGCGGCCGGTGTCGGTCACGACGATCACGACGATGCGCGAGCCGCCCAGGTGGACGAACTCGACGTGCGACACGTTCGCGCGCGCGAACGACGGGTACTGCACGATCGCGACCTGGCCGGTGAGCCTCGTGAGGGCGCGGACGGTGCGCACGAGCAGGTCGTCGAGGTCGCCCGAGTCCTTCAGGAACGACGCGATCGCCGCGCGCTGCGCGGTGGTCAGCGGCCGCAGCTCGGCGATGCGGTCGACGAACACGCGATAGCCCTTGTCGGTGGGGACGCGGCCCGACGACGTGTGCGGCGCGGTGATGAGCTCGTCCTCCTCGAGCAGCGCCATGTCGTTGCGGATCGTCGCCGCCGACACCCCGAAGGCGTGACGGTCGACGATCGAGCGGCTGCCGACCGGCTCGTGCGTCTCGACGTAGTCCTCCACGATCGCGCGGAGGACCTGCAGTCCGCGTTCCGAGACCATGATCCTCCCTCGCTGGCACTCGTCTGCCCTGAGTGCCAATCCTACCGCGGGGGTCACGCGGTCAGCGCGCGCACCACGGCATCCGCGAGGAGTCTGCCGCGCCGGGTCAGGACGATGCGGCCGCGCACGGCGTCGGCTCCCTGGATCAGTCCGTCGGCGATGAGGGATGCCACGGCGTGCCGCCCCTCGCCGACCACCTCCGACACCGCGAGGCCGTCGGCGATGCGCGACTCCAGCAGCACGCGCTCCAGCCGACGGGCGGCCTCGTCGGGCCGCTCGCGCGCCGCCGCCGGCGAGGCGGCCGCCGCGAGCCGCTCGGCGTAGGCCGCGGGGTGCTTGACGTTCCACCAGCGCAGCCCCGCGACGTGGCTGTGCGCCCCGGGGCCGTACCCCCACCAGTCGAAGCCGCGCCAGTACGCGAGGTTGTGCCGCGAGCGGTGCGCGTCGTCGCGCGCCCAGTTCGAGACCTCGTACCAGTGCAGGCCCGCCGCGGTGAGGGCGTCGTCGGCGGTCTCGTACATGGCGGCCTGCAGGTCGTCGTCGGGGGCGGGCAGCTCGCCGCGACGGATCTGCCGGGCGAGCTTGGTGCCGTCCTCGACGATGAGCGCGTACGCGGAGACGTGGTCGGGATCGAGCGCGAGGGCCGTCTCCAGCGAGGTCCTCCAGTCGGCGAGCGACTCGCCCGGCGCGCCGTAGATGAGGTCGACGCTGACGTCGAGGCCCGCGCGGCGCGCCGCGGCGACCGCGGTGCGCACGTTGCCGGGATCGTGCGTGCGGTCGAGCGCCGCGAGCACGTGCGGCACGGCGGACTGCATGCCGATCGACAGCCGCGTGACGCCGGCGTCGGCGAGAGTGCGGGCGACGGCATCCGTCACCGTGTCGGGGTTCGCCTCGACGGTGACCTCGGCGCCGTCCGCGAGGCCGAACGCGTCACGGATGCCGGCGAGCATGCGCGCGAGGTCGCCCGGCGGCAGGAGGGTCGGGGTGCCGCCGCCGAAGAACACGGTGTCGGCCGGGCGGAGCGGTCCGCGCTCGCCCAGGACGGCGCGCGAGAGCGCGATCTCGCGCAGGACCTCGTCGGCGTAGGCGTCCCGCCGAGCGCCGCGCAGCTCGGTCGCGGTGTAGGTGTTGAAGTCGCAGTAGCCGCAGCGCACACGGCAGAACGGCACGTGGACGTAGGCGCTGAACGGCGTCGACGGGTCGACGACGAGGTCGTCCGGGAGGGCGCCGTCCGGCGGCGCGGGCTCGCCCGGGGGAAGGGCGGCGCCCATCAGGCCGGGGTCGTGTACAGCGGCGAGATCGCGCGGAGGTACCGCGTGAACAGCTCGCGGCGGCGACGGCGCACCAGGAACGGGAGCAGCCGGTAGGCGCGGGCGACCGGGGCGTCGAACGCGCGCACCGTGAAGCGCACCTCGTCGTTGTCGAGCCACTCGACGACGAACGACTCCTCGCCGCTGACCACGGAGCCGCCGATCGTCCCGAGCGTGAAGCCGACGCGGCGGGGCTCCTCGACGACCGAGATGACGCGCAGCTCTCCGCCGGCATCCATGCGACGGAAGTGCCCGGCGACGCGCACCGTGGTGCCCGGGCCCACCAGCGGCGTGCCGTCGGCGTCGTAGTGCTGGTCGACGTCGGAGCGGCTGGGGGCGATCGGGTGGCCCTCGGGGTCGAAGCCGACGCCCGAGTACGCGGGGCCGGAGGCCGGGCGGATGTCGCTCAGCACGAGCCCCGCACCGCGCTGCGCGCCCCACGACAGCAGGGCGTCGCCGGCGGCGCGGAAGCGCTCCTCGCCGCTGCCGATCCGCCACGACTGCTCCGCCGGGATGCTCCGCTCCGGCGGGTACTGCATGAGGTCGGGGGCGTGGGTCGCTCCGACGGCGGCGTAGTCGACCGTGCCGTCCTGGAAGTTTCCGCGGCGCATAGAGCCCAGCCTATGACGCCCGCCTGATCGATCGGTGGACGCCGGCGGCGGCAGGGATGGCAGACTCGGCGCATGAGCGGGATGTTCTCCCAGCCGCCCGTGACGCGCGTGCGGGTGCACGACGAGCGCGTCGGCGACCGCAGGAGCTGGCCGGCGACCGTGCCGGCCGTCGCCCAGCTGCTCGACGGGGGGCTCGAGCTCTCGCCCGGCGTCACGTTCCTGGTCGGCGAGAACGGATCCGGCAAGTCCACGGTGCTGGAGGGCATCGCGCTGGCCTACGGGTTCTCCCCCGAGGGCGGCTCGCGCCACGCGCGGCACAGCACGCGCGCGAGCGAGTCGCCGCTGTCGGAGTGGATCGAGCTGCAGCGCGGCGTCGGCAGCAGCCGCTGGGGCTTCTTCCTGCGGGCCGAGACGATGCACTCGTTCTACACGTACCTCGAGCACAACCCCAGCGCGCGCGAGGAGCCGGTCTTCCACGAGCTGAGCCACGGCGAGTCGTTCCTCGCGATCCTCGACACGCGGTTCGACGCGCCCGGCTTCTACTGCCTCGACGAGCCGGAGGCGGCGCTGTCGTTCCAGTCGACGCTGACGCTCATCTCCACGCTCGACCGCATCGCCCGCGACGGCGGTCAGGTCCTGTGCGCGACGCACTCCCCCGTGCTCGCGGCGCTCCCCGGCGCGCGGCTGCTCGAGCTCGGCGAGTGGGGCATGCGCGAGACGGCCTGGCAGGAGCTGGAGCTCGTGCGCCACTGGCGCAGCTATCTCGACGCCCCGCAGCGCTACCTCCGGCACCTCCTGGGCTGAGCCCGGCCCGGTCCGCTACGACGCGACGCGGGGATGCGGGTCGTGCGGGTGCGCGGGATCGGCGGCGAAGATCTCCTCGTAGATGTCGTAGATCACCCACGCCTTGGCGTTGTTGTAGAGCATCTCGACGGTGTGCCCCTCCGCGGCGACGTCGCGCTTGACGGCGGCGTACCGCTCCCGGGCGGCGGGGTGCGTCCGCAGCCAGTCCCGGAACATCACGTGCCGCCGGGGCTCCTCCGCCGTCGTCGACCACACGTGCAGGTTGGTGCGCGGCGCGGTGCCCCGCAGCAGCCGGTGCTCCTGCCAGTCCGGCTCACGCCGGGTGAGCACGAAGCCCGCGGCCTCGAGGTCGGGCAGCCACGCGTCCTCGTCCGCGGAGTCGTCGACGACGAGGTCGACGTCGATCAGCGGCTTCGCCCAGAGGTCGGGCACGGCGGTGGAGCCGACGTGCTCGATCGAGTGCGCGCGCTCCCCCAGTGCGGCGGCGACGCGCTCGCGCACGGACGCGAACCACTCCGGCCAGGTCGGATCGGGGGCGACGACCTCCATGCGCGTCACGTCGGTCACGGGTGCGACGCGGCCCGCCTCGATCTCCTCCAGCGAGGGCGGACCGTACGGGCGCCAGAGCGGATGCGTGCGCATCTCTCGATGGTAGGACGACGCTACTTCTTGGTCTCGATGTCGCCGGAGAGCGCGGCGATGAACGCCTCCTGGGGGACCTCCACGCGACCGACCATCTTCATGCGCTTCTTGCCCTCCTTCTGCTTCTCCAGCAGCTTGCGCTTGCGGGTGATGTCGCCGCCGTAGCACTTGGCGAGCACGTCCTTGCGGATCGCGCGGATGTTCTCGCGCGCGATGATGCGCGCGCCGATCGCGGCCTGGATGGGCACCTCGAACTGCTGCCGCGGGATGAGCTTGCGCAGGCGCTCGGCCATCATCGTGCCGTACCCGTATGCCTTGTCGCGGTGGACGATCGAGCTGAAGGCATCCACCTTCTCGCCCTGCAGCAGGATGTCGACCTTCACGAGGTCGGCCTCCTGCTGGCCGTTGGGCTCGTAGTCGAGCGAGGCGTAGCCCTGCGTGCGCGACTTCAGCTGGTCGAAGAAGTCGAACACGATCTCGCCGAGCGGCATGTTGTAGCGCAGCTCCACGCGCTCCTCGGAGAAGTACTCCATGCCGAGGAGGGCACCGCGCCGCGACTGGCACAGCTCCATGACGGTGCCGACATAGTCCTTCGGCGTCAGGATCGCCGCCTTCACCATCGGCTCCGAGACGGTCGCCACGCGCCCGTCCGGATACTCGCTGGGGTTGGTGACGGTGATCGTCTGGCCGGTGTCGGTGGTGACCTCGTAGATCACCGAGGGCGCCGTCGTGATGAGGTCGAGGTCGAACTCGCGCGCGAGGCGCTCGGTGATGATCTCGAGGTGCAGGAGGCCCAGGAAGCCGCAGCGGAAGCCGAAGCCGAGCGCCACCGAGGTCTCGGGCTCGTACTGCAGCGATGCGTCCGACAGCTTGAGCTTGTCGAGCGCTTCGCGCAGCTCCGCGTAGTCGCTGCCGTCGATCGGGTAGATGCCCGAGAACACCATCGGCTTCGGGTCGGTGTAGCCGGCGAGCGCCTCGGCCGCGGGCTTGCGCGCGTTGGTGACGGTGTCGCCGACCTTCGACTGGCGGACGTCCTTGACGCCCGTGATGAGGTAGCCCACCTCGCCGACGCCGAGCCCCTTCGTGGGCGTCGGCTCGGGGCTCGAGACCCCGATCTCGAGGAGCTCGTGCGTGGCCTTCGTCGACATCATCTGGATGCGCTCGCGCGGGCTGAGCGTGCCGTCGACCATGCGGACGTACGTCACCACGCCCCGATAAGAGTCGTAGACCGAGTCGAAGATCATCGCACGGGCGGGCGCGTCGGCCTCGCCGCGGGGCGCCGGGATGTCGCGCACGATGCGGTCGAGGAGCGCCTCGACGCCCATGCCGGTCTTGCCCGACACCCGCAGCACGTCGTCGGGGTCGCCCCCGATGAGGTTCGCGAGCTCGAGCGCGAACTTCTCCGGATCGGCCGCGGGCAGGTCGATCTTGTTGAGGACCGGGATGATGTGGAGGTCGTTCTCCAGCGCCAGGTACAGGTTCGCGAGGGTCTGCGCCTCGATCCCCTGGGCCGCGTCGACGAGGAGGATCGCGCCCTCGCACGCGGCGAGGCTCCGCGACACCTCGTACGTGAAGTCCACGTGGCCGGGCGTGTCGATCATGTTCAGCGCGTGGGTGCCGGCGTCGGTGGCCCACGGCATCCGCACCGCCTGGCTCTTGATCGTGATGCCGCGCTCGCGCTCGATGTCCATGCGGTCGAGGTACTGCGCGCGCATGTCGCGATCGGAGACGACGCCGGTGATCTGCAGCATGCGGTCGGCCAGCGTCGACTTGCCGTGGTCGATGTGGGCGATGATGCAGAAGTTGCGGATGAGCTCCGGCGGCGTCGCGGACGGCTCGAGGGGCGTGAGGGCGCGCGGTGACATGTCCCGACGATTCTATGCGGGTCGGATGCCGCGACCGGCCATCCACGACGAGCCGCGCCGGATCCGGCCCGGCCCCGGATGAGAAGGAGTTCACCGTCCGGACCCTTGCCATCCACGCGGTCGGAGGCGAAGCTCGTAGGGCGGCCGGTCAGCTGCGCGAGCTCGACACGCGCCCGGTCCGCGGGAGACGAATGCGATGAACGCCAGCGAAGCCCTGCCCGCCCGTTCCCGTCGCCGTCGGTGGATCGCGGCGCTCGCCGGCACCGCGACCGCGGTCGCCGGGCTGTCATTCGCGCCGACGGCGGCGAGCGCCGCCGATCCGGTGACGGTGACCCTGCTCGGGATCAACGACTTCCACGGCCGCATCGACGGCAACACGGTCGCATTCGCCGGCACGATCGAGGAGCTCAGGGACGCGGCATCCGGGCCCGTCCTGTTCCTCTCCAGCGGCGACAACATCGGGGCGTCGCTGTTCGCGTCGTCGGTCGCGCAGGACCAGCCCACGATCGATGTGCTCAACGCGCTCGGGCTGCAGGCCACCGCGGTCGGCAACCACGAGTTCGACCGCGGCTGGGAGGATCTCGCCGGCCGCGTGACGGATGCCAGCGACTATCCGCAGCTCGGCGCCAACGTCTACCTGGCAGGCACCGAGACGCCGGCGCTCCCCGAGTACGAGCTGCTCGACGCCGACGGCGTCACGGTCGGCGTGATCGGCGCGGTCACCGAGGAGACGCCGTCGCTCGTGTCGCCCGCCGGCATCGTCGACCTCGCGTTCGGCGACCCGGTCGCGGCCGTGAACCGCGTGGCGGCGCAGCTGACCGACGGCGACGACGCGAACGGCGAGGCGGACGTCCTGGTCGCCCTGTACCACGAGGGCGCCGGCGCCGGCACGCCGGACGGCGCGACGCTCGAGCAGGAGCTCGCCGCGGGCGGCCCGTTCGCCACCCTCGTGAACGACACGTCCCCCGCCGTGTCGGCGATCTTCACCGGCCACACGCACAAGGAGTACGCGTGGTCGGCGCCGATCCCCGGCACCGACCGCACCCGCCCGGTGGTGCAGACCGGGTCGTACGGCGAGCGGATCGGCGAGATCACGCTGACCGTCGATCCCGACACCGGCGAGGTCGCCGCGCACACCGAGCGGAACGTGCCGCGCACCACGACGCCGCAGGCCGACCTCATCGCGCAGTACCCGCGCGTCGCGGCCGTCGCCGAGATCACGACCGCCGCGATCGCCGCGGCCGCCGAGATCGGGAACACCGCGATCGGCGAGGTCGCCGGCGACATCACGACGGCCTTCTCGGGCGGCTCGTTCGTGAACGGCGTCTGGACCGGCGGGCTGCGCGACGACCGCGCCTCGGAGTCGGCGCTCGGCAACACCGTCGCGAACATGCTGCGCGACTCGCTGTCGGTGCTGCCCAACGGCGCCACCATCGGCGTCACCAATCCGGGAGGCCTGCGCAACGAGCTGTGGGACACCCAGGCCGAGTTCGGCCCCACGGCCGTGCCCGGCCTGCCGGACGGGACGATCTCGTTCTCGCAGGCGAACGCGGTGCTGCCGTTCAACAACACGCTCGGACTCGTGACGCTCTCGGGCGCGCAGTTCAAGACTCTGCTCGAGCAGCAGTGGCAGCGCGACGCCGACGGCAACGTGCCCCAGCGCCCCTACCTGCAGCTCGGTCTGTCGGACAACGTGAGCTACACGTTCGACCCGACCCTGCCCGAGGGTCAGCGTGTGACGTCGGTCACGGTCGACGGGGCGCCGCTGGACCCGGACGGCTCGTACCGGATCGGCACGTTCTCGTTCCTCGTGAGCGGCGGCGACAACTTCCGCGTGTTCACCGAGGGGGCCGACGTCGTCGACACGGGCCTGCTCGACTACGAGGCGTGGATGGACTACATCGCCGACAACTCCCCCGTGGCGCCCTCGTTCGCGCGGCACGCGGTGCAGGTGAGCGGCGTGCCGGCCTCGGTCGTCGCCGGGCAGACGCTGTCGTTCTCGGTGGCGGGGCTGAACCTCACGAGCCGCGGCGCGCCGGAGAACACGTCGCTCGCGGTCGCGCTCGGCGACACGGCGCTCGGCGAGATCCCGGTGAGCGCCGGCGCCGCGGCCGTCTCGGTCACGGTCCCGGCCGCGCAGCCGGCGGGGGCGGCGACGGTGACGCTCACGGCATCGCCGTCGGGGACCGTCGTGCGTGTGCCGGTGACGATCGAGGCGGCGCCGGCCCCCGCGGCGAAGACGCGCACGACGCTCCTCGCGGTGCTGCCGATCCACATCAACAGGATCCTGCCCACGACGCTCGTGGCCTACGTGCAGCAGAGCGGCGGCACGCCGTCGGGGCTGGTCGAGTTCCGCGAGGGCGGTGCCGACGGCGCAGTCGTCGGCACCGGCGCGGTGAACGACGGGCTGGCGACCCTGCGCCTGGGCACGCTCAGTCGCGGGACGCACACGTACACCGCGGTGTTCGTGCCCGCCGACCCCGCCGTGGCCGCCCCGTCGACGAGCTCGAAGGCCAAGGTGCGCACGCTTCCCTAGCAGGATGCGGCAGAGCGTCGGTCTCTCGTCTCGCGAGTCACTGCCCTCGTGCCCGCTCACTGTGCTGCACCGCAGTGAGTCGGCGGGAGGGCAGTGACTCGAGGTGAGGAGCGGACCCGGCGGTCCCGCTGCCGGGGGTGTCGGCGCGGCCTCGTAGGCTGGCGTCATGACTGTGCAGGTGGTTCTGGTGCACGGCATCCGCACGTCGGCGACGATGTGGCGCGCACAGCTCGCGCACCTGGCGGAGCGCGGCAACCCCGCGACCGCGGTCGAGCTGCCCGGGCACGGCGTCCGCATGGCAGAGACCTTCACGCTCGAGGGCGCGTTCGCGACGATCGACGCCGCCGTGCGGGATGCCGCAGCGAACGGCCCCGTGCTGCTCGTCGGGCATTCGATGGGCGGGCTGCTGTCGATCGCCTACGTCGGCGACGAGGACCGGCCGCCGGTGGACGGGTTCGTCGCGGCGTCGGCGACCGCGCTGCCGAGGGGTGTCGGACTCGCCGCCTACCGCACGCTCGCGCGCGGACTCGACCGGCTCCCCCGCCGCGGCCAGTGGCTCGCCGACCTCGTGCTCGACCGCACGCTGCCGCCCGAGACGCGACTGGACTTCGGCGCAGGCGGCTACGCGTACGACGCGCAGGACGCGGCGCTGCGGAGCCTGTCGGTGCTCGACCTGCTCGCGGCCCTGCGCCGCATCGACGTGCCGACCTGGTTCGTGAACGGCCAGTTCGACCAGTTGCGGGTGAACGAGCGACTGTTCGCGTCGCTCGTGCCCGACTCCGAGCTGCTGGTCGTGCCGCGCACGAGCCATCTCGTCACGGCGATGCGGCCGGCGGTCTTCAACGCCGTGCTCGACGTGGCGCTCGCCACGCTCGAGGCACGGATCGCCGAGCCGACCTGATAGACTCGGTGTTTGGCTTGCGTGTGGGCTTTCTCCCTCACACGACCGCCGTGCGACAGCCCTCTCTTGTCAC
>NZ_JBDIAB010000003.1:0-49574 GCF_039812165.1 Microbacterium sp. | reverse complement strand
GGACGCGGGCAACGCCCCCGGCCGTTCGTGCGCGAGCGGGAGCGCGGCGCGGATGACGGTGCCCCCGGCATCCGTGCGCACCTCGAGCGTGCCGCCGAGCTCCGCGGCCCGCTCGCGGAGCGAGCGCAGCCCCACACCGGGCACCGCGTCGGCCGGGATGCCGGTGCCGTCGTCGCTCACCTCGACGTGCAGCACGCGCTCGTCGTGGTCGATCCGCACGCGCACGCGGCGCGCGCCGGAGTGCTTGCGCGCGTTGGCGAGGGCCTCCGACGCGATGCGGTACGCGGCGACCTCGACGGCCGGGGTCAGCGTCGCCGGCGCCTCGCCCGACACCTCAGCGGTCATGCCGGCACCGGTGAGGCGTGCCGCGAGCTGCTCGAGCGCGCGCACGAGTCCGAGGTCGTCGAGAGCGGGCGGACGCAGGTCGTGGACGATGCGCCGGATCTCGTCGATGACGTCCGCCTGCTCGGCGATCGCCGCGTCGAGCAGCTCGAGCGAGCGCGCGGGCTCGCGCGCGGCGAGGTTGCGGGCGGTCTCGAGGCGCAGCTTCACCCCGCCCAGCAACGGCCCGAGCCCGTCGTGCAGCTCGCGTCGCAGGCGGGAGCGCTCCTCCTCGCGCGCGAGCACGAGCCGCTCGCGCCCGGCCTGCAGCTCGCGGCTCAGCTCGGCCTCGTGCAGCGACGCGGCCGCGAGGCGCACGAGGTCGCCGAGCAGTCGCTGATCGCGCGACGACACGAGCGGACGGCGTCCGGGCTCCATGAGGATGCGGCCGATCACGGCGCCCCCGTGCGTGATGGGGAGCTCCTCCGGCACGGCCCGCGCCGATCCGTGATCGGCCACGGCCGGCTCGCCGCCCGGGCGGTCGAGCTCGACCCGCACGTACGGCGACGCGAAGGCCTCCGCGATCGCCGCGGCCAGCTCGGCCAGCTGCGCGCGCGCATCCGCAGACCGGTCGAGACGGTCGCCGAGCGACGAGACCACCGAGTACGGGTCGCCGCGACGGCCGCTCACGAGCCTCGTCGCGAGCGCGTAGAGGCGTCCGCGCAGCGGCGCGTAGACGACCGTGACGGCGACCACCGCGAGGAGCATCGCGACGCGGTCGTCGATCGCGCCGCCGATCGCGAGGGCGAGCACGACGTCGAGGGCGACGATCCCGGCGACGAGGATGCCGTACACGAGCGTCCACGACAGCAGCCGGTCGATCGCGTACAGACGGTACCGGGTGACGGCGACCACGACCGACGCGCTGACCAGCCCGATCGTGACGCCGAGCAGCACGTCGACGACGACCGTGGGCACGAGCGGGAAGACCACGACGAGCGCCACGAGGAACAGCGAGCCCGACCACACGAGCCAGCGCAGCTGCGCGCGCTCCTCGGGCGAGGCGCCGAAGCGACGGCCGACGCACACGGCGAGGGCGAGCAGCAGCGCGAGGGCGAGACACGGTCCCGCCGCCGCGAGCAGCACCAGCCAGGTCTCGTGCGGCAGCGGGAGAGTGGCGAGGTGCGGTTCGAACGCGTCGATGAGGTCGGTCCGGTCGGCGTTGTCGGCGCTCAGGGCGTCGGCCGGCGCGAACAGGAACGCGAACGGCAGCACGAGGCCGAGCACCATCGCGGCGATCGACACGAGGCGCCACGGGCCGCGCCGGAGCCGTCCGTCGGGGAACAGCACGAGGAGCAGCACGATCGGGTAGATGAGCACGGCGCCGAACCGGCTGAAGAACCAGAAGGCGGGCACCGCCCACCAGGCCGTGCGGTCGAACGACCACGCCGCGTTGACGGCGGCCGAGGCGAGCCCGTCGAGCACCCACAGCGTGCCGAACGCGGTGAGCACGACGGCGATCGGATGCCACGGCAGCCGCCAGAGCAGAAGGCATCCCGGCACGAGCATCGCGACGCCGGGCAGCACTCCCGACCACCCCGACGACAGCGGAGCGGGTGCGTTCGCGGAGAGGAGCACGGCGTCGAACGCCAGCGCGCCCACGGCGGCGATCGCCGACACGCAGATCGCGACGACGGTCGCGACCCGGCTCGACGCGAGACCTGCGACGCGGCCCGTGTCGATGCCCTGAGAGGGGATCATCGGGTCGGCGCGGGTCATCCGATCATCGTGTCAGCCCGCGTGTCCCGCTGTCACGGGACACGTGTCCCGATCTCGGTCGCCGTCTCGGCGCGGACGACGGTAGGCCCGCGCGGCGCGGGGGAGTACCGTCGATGGGGACGATGCTGGAGCCGGACGGAGGGAGGGCCGTGCGCAGGGGGACGAACTTGCCGAGCGTGGCGGAGTTCAATCAGGCGGTCGTGCTCGACCAGATCCGGCGCGCCCGCTCGGTGAGCCGCGTGGAGCTCGCCGGTCGCACGGGGCTCTCGGCCCAGACCGTCTCGAACATCTGTCAGCGCCTCCTCGACGAGGGCCTCATCGAGGAGGCCGGCCGCACGAGCGAGCAGGGCAAGCCGGGCAAGCCCCGCACCCTCCTGCGCCTGAACCCCGGCAGCCGGTTCGCCGTCGGCGTGCACATCGATCCGTCGGTCGTGACGTTCTCGATCCTCGACCTGAGCGGGCGGGTGGTGGCGACCGAGCGCCGCGCGACCCCGGCGCAGATCCCGGCGCAGGAGATCAGCTCGTACATCACGCACGAGATCGAGCGGATCGTCGATCGCGCCGGCATCGAGCGGGCGCGCATCGCGGGCATCGGCATCGCGGCGCCCGGCCCGATCGACGTCGCGCACGGCGCGATCGTGGACCCGCCGTTCCTGTCCGGCTGGCATCGCGTGCCGCTGCGCGACACCGTCGCCGAGGCCACCGGCCTGCCGGTGGTGCTCGAGAAGGACGTGACCGCCGCCGCGGTCGCGGAGCTGTGGATGAGCGAGCAGGTCGGCGCGAGCTTCGCGTACCTGTATCTCGGCACCGGTCTCGGCGTCGGCCTCGTCGTGCACGACGAGGTCGTACGCGGCGGATCGGGCAACGCGGGCGAGATCGGGCACATCATCGTGGACCCGGACGGTCCGCCGTGCTCGTGCGGCATGCGCGGCTGCATCGCGGTGACCCTGGGCCCGGCCGACCTGGTCCGCGAGGCGGAGGAGGCGGGCGTGCTGGATGCCGCGGGCACCGGCGACGACGTCGGCACGATCGACGACCGCGTCACTGCCCTCGTCGACCTCGCCGCCTCGGGCCGCCCGGGCGCCGTCGCGGTGCTCGACCGGTTCGCCCAGCGGCTCGCGCGTGCGACCGCCGTCGTGTGCAACCTGCTCGACGTCGACCGCGTCGTGCTGGGGGGACCCGCGTGGGACCGCATCGGCGGACAGGTGTTCGCGCGGGTCGCCGCCCTGCTGGACGAGCTGCGCGCGGCGCGGGGCGTGCACCGCGTCGAGGTCGAGGACTCGCTGCTCGGCGGCGGATCGGGCGCCGTCGGCGCCGCCTGCCTGGTGCTGGACGCCGTGCACACGCCGCGGACGAGCTCGCTGATCCTGCAGTGAGCGACCCGATGCTCGGACACGCATCGCGAGCCGCGTGCACGCGACCCCCTTGTCCTCAATACTTCCAATTGTTTTACTAATCAGAGACGCCCGTACCCCCAGATCGGGCGCACGGCAAAGGAGCATCATGAAAGCGCGCAGCACGCTGGCCGCCGCGACGATCGCGGCCGTCGGCATGGCAGGACTGGCCGGATGTTCGGGCGGCGCCCCCTCCGGCTCCGACGACGGGGCGGACGAGAGCATCACCGTGATGTACTCGAAGACCGACTCCTTCACGGCCCTCGACACCGTGCTCACGAAGGCCAAAGAGGACTTCGAGAAGGACAATCCGGGCGTCACGGTGAAGCTCGAGCCGGTGACCGCCAGCGACGACGACTACAAGACCAAGCTCCAGCTCGCCCTCGGATCCGGCGACTCCGCGCCGGACGTGTTCTACGAGGACACCTTCACGGTGCGCAGCGACGCCGAGGCCGGCTATCTCCTCGACCTCGACGACCATCTGGCCGACTGGGCGGACTGGAAGCTGTTCGACGACAACGCCAAGCTCGCCGGCGCGGGTGCCGACGGCACCGTCTACGCGATCCCGCTCGGCACCGACACCCGGGTGATCTGGTACAACAAGACCGTCCTCGAGGCCGCCGGCGTCGACGTCCCGTGGCAGCCGGAGACCTGGCAGGACATCCTCGACGCGGCCGCGCAGATCAAGACGAGCAGCCCTGACGTCGTGCCGTTCAACATGTACGCGGGCACGGGCACCGGCGAGGGCACCGTCATGCAGAGCTTCTACGAGCTGCTCTACGGGACGGGCGACGGCAAGGGCCTGTTCGACGACGAGAGCGGGAAGTGGATCGTCGAGTCGCAGGGCTTCGTCGACTCGCTGGAGTTCCTCGAGAGCCTCTACGCCGACGGCTACGCGCTGCCGGTCGACCAGGCGCTCGACCCGAACATCTGGAAGGCCGTGTTCGGCGAGTACCTGCCGCAGGGCCGCATGGGCGGCACCGTCGAGGGCTCGTACACGCCGTCGTTCTGGATCGAGGGCGGCTCGTACGCGTGGCCCGAGTACGCCGACGACATGGGCGTGGCGCTCTTCCCGACGCAGAACGGCGAGGAGCCCGGCGGCGTCAGCATGTCGGGCGGCTGGACCCTCGCGGCATCCGCCAAGACGAAGAACGCGGACCTGGCGTTCGAGTACATGACCTACGCGCTGAACAAGGAGAACGCGCTCTGGTACGCGATCAACAACGCGCAGATCGCGGTGCGCTCCGACGTCGCCGACGAGCCGAGCTACCAGGCCGCGAACCCCTTCGTCGCCGATGTCACGGCCGCAGTCCCGGTGACCCACTTCCGGCCCGCCGACAGCGACTACCCGCAGATCTCCGTCGCGGTGCAGGAGGCGACCGAGGCGGTCATCACCGGTCAGAAGTCGGCGAAGGATGCCGCCGCCGACTACGACGCGGCCGTGCGCCGCATCGTGGGCGACGACAAGGTCACCACCGGCTGACCCGCCGCAGACGATGAGCCTCCCGACGGTCGGGTCGGCGGACGCGCGCCCGCGCGCGTCCGCGGGCCGCAGCGTGTCACCGGGGTCGCGCCGCGGCCTCCGGATGACGCCGCTGCTGCCCGCGGTCGCGCTGATCGCGATCTTCCTCGCCGGCCCGATCGTCTGGGCGGTCGTCGGCTCGCTCACCGACACGGCGCTCACCGGCCCCGCCGCGGCGAACCCGCAGTTCGTCGGGCTCGACAACTACGAGCGGCTGTTCGCCGATCCGGTGCTGCTGCTCTCGCTCGGCGTGACCGTCGCGTTCGTGGTCGGCTCGGCGATCGTCGGCCAGAACGTGCTCGGCATCGGCCTCGCCCTCCTCATGCGGGTCTCGAGCGGCTGGAGCGGCGCGGTCACGGGGACGATCGTCGTGACGGCGTGGGTGCTGCCCGAGATCGTCGCGGCGTTCATCAGCTACGCGTACTTCTCCGGCGACGGCACGCTCAACCAGGTGCTCGCGTGGTTCGGCGTCACCGGCAAGAACTGGCTCTACGCCACGCCGCTCGCGGCGATCGTCCTCGCCAACACGTGGCGGGGGACCGCGTTCTCGATGCTCATCTACCGCGCGGCACTGAACGAGGTGCCGCCCGAGCTGACCGAGTCGGCGATGCTCGACGGCGCGACCGCGTGGCAGCGGCTGCGGTACGTGACCCTGCCGATGATCAGAGGCTCGATCTTCACCAACCTCATGCTGACGACCCTCCAGACGCTGTCGGTCTTCACCCTCATCTGGGTCATGACCGCAGGCGGGCCCGGCGACCTGTCGAGCACGCTGCCGGTGCTCGCGTACCGCGAGGCGTTCAAGTTCGGCGACATCGGCTACGGCAACGCGATCGCCGTCGTGATGGTCGCGATCGGGGCCGTGTTCGCCGCGGCCTACGTCTTCTCGCTGCGGCGCGGGGAGCGCGAGTCGTGACCGCCACCATGACCGCGCGGCGCCGCGGCGGCCGGGTGGCCGCCGACGTCGTCCTCCTCGCGGTGGCGCTCCTGTTCCTCATCCCGCTCGCGTGGGTGGTGCTCGCCGCGTTCGACGCGCGCGCCGACTACCGCGCGAAGATCCCCGAGCAGTTCACGCTGGAGAACTTCTCCTCGATCCTCACGCCCGAGCTCACCCTCCTGCCGCTCGCGAACAGCCTCCTGCTCTCGTTCGGCGCCGGGGCGCTCACCGTGATCGTGTCGGTGCTGGCCGCCTACCCGCTGTCGCGCTACCGCTCGCGCGTGAACGGGCCGTTCCTCTACGGCATCCTGTTCGCCAGCTGCCTGCCCATCACGGCCATCATGGTGCCGGTCTACTCGCTGTTCGTGCGCCTGCAGCTGATCGACAAGCCGTGGGCGGTGGTGCTGTTCCTCGCGACCAGCTCGCTGCCGATGTGCATCTGGATGACCAAGAACTTCATGGACTCCGTCCCGGTCTCGCTCGAAGAGGCCGGCTGGGTCGACGGGGCCTCGCGCATGGTGGCGCTGCAGCGCATCGTCGTGCCGCTCATGCGCCCCGGCATCGCGGTCGTGTTCGTCTTCAGCTTCCTGCAGGCGTGGGGCAACTTCTTCGTGCCGTTCGTGCTGCTCACCTCGTCGGAGTGGCAGCCGGCGGCGGTGTCGATCTACTCGTTCTTCGGCCAGTACGGGGCGATCGCCTACGGGCGCCTCGCGGCCTTCTCCATCCTCTACTCGCTCCCCGTCCTGATGCTCTACGTCCTCGTGACCCGAGTCTTCGGCGGGGGTTTCGCGATGTCCGGCGCCGTCAAGGGATGACCGCATGCACACCGACGACCGACTGAGCCTGCAGCGCATCGACCGCCTGCGCCGCGACCGCGTGGAGCCGGCCCGCTACCGCGCGACCGCGCCGCTGCAGATCACCGCGTGGACCGTGCCGGGCGAGCCCGTGCCGTTCGAGGTCGCCGCGGCGCAGGAGTTCGCGCCCGTGGCCGTCGGCGACGCGTGGGGCCGCCCGTGGGGCACGGTGTGGTTCCGCGTGCAGGGCGCGGTGCCCGCCGAGTGGGCGGGGCAGGATGCCGCGGCCACGGTGCTCGTCGCCGACCTCGGCTTCGTGTCGTCCACGCTGCCCGGGTTCCAGGCCGAGGGGCTCGTGTTCCGGCCGGACGGGCACGTCGTCAAGGCGGTCGAGCCGCGCAACCGCGAGGTCCGGGTCGTCGGCGACCGGGTGGACCTGTTCGTCGAGGCCGCCGCGAACCCGAACGTCGCGCGCGAGTTCACCTTCGAGCCCACGCCGTACGGCGACCTCGCCACGGCCGGCGACGGCCCGCTGTACCGGCTGGAGCGCCTGGAGCTCGCCCTCCTCGACCTCGAGGTGTGGGAGCTCGATCAGGACCTCACGACGCTCCGCGGCCTCGTCGACGTGCTCGAGCCCGACCGCACGCGTCGCGCGCGCGTCGTCCAGGCCATGCTCGACGCGCTCGACGCGCTCGACCCCGACGACGTCGCGGGCACCGCGGCGCGCGCGCGCGCCGAACTGGCCGGCGTGCTCTCGTCGCCGGCATCCGCCACTGGCCATCGCGTCACGGCCGTCGGGCACGCGCACATCGACTCGGCGTGGCTGTGGCCGGCGCGCGAGACCGTCCGCAAGGTCGCGCGCACGTTCTCGAACGTGCTCGAGCTGATCGAGTCCGACGACGAGTTCGTGTTCGCGGCGTCGTCGGCGCAGCAGTACGCGTGGCTCGAGGAGCACTATCCGGCGCTGTTCGCGCGCGTCGCGGATGCCGTGCGCGCGGGTCGCTTCGTGCCGGTCGGCGGCATGTGGGTGGAGTCCGACACCAACCTGCCCGGCGGCGAGTCGCTGGCCCGTCAGCTCGTGGCGGGCAAGCGCTTCTTCCTCGACCGCTTCGGCGTCGAGCCGCGCGAGGTGTGGCTGCCCGACTCGTTCGGCTACTCGGCGGCGATGCCGCAGCTCCTCGCCGCGGCGGGCTCCCGGTGGTTCCTGACGCAGAAGATCTCGTGGAACGAGACGAACCGCATGCCGCATCACTCCTTCCTGTGGGAGGGGATCGACGGCACGCGCGTGTTCACGCACTTCCCGCCCGTCGACTCGTACAGCTCCGACCTGTCGGCGGCCGATCTCGCGCGCGCCGAACGGCAGTACGCCGACAAGCGGCACGCGGGCTCGTCGCTCGTGCCGTTCGGCTGGGGCGACGGCGGCGGCGGCCCGACGCGGGAGATGATCGCCCAGGCGCACCGCACGGCAGACCTGGAGGGCTCGCCGCGCGTGCGCATGGCGTCGCCCGCGGCGTTCTTCGCCGACGCCGAGGCGGAGTACGCGCACCCGCCGGTGTGGTCGGGGGAGCTGTACCTCGAGTACCACCGCGGCTGCTACAGCGCGCAGGCGCGCACCAAGCGCGGCAACCGGCGCAGCGAGCACCTCCTGCGCGAGGCCGAGCTGTGGGCGACGGCGGCGACGGTGCGCACCGGGGCGGAGTACCCCTACGAACGACTGGAGCGGGCGTGGCGGACCGTGCTGCTGCAGCAGTTCCACGACATCCTGCCCGGGTCGTCCATCGCGTGGGTGCACCGCGAGGCGGAGCGGAGATACGAGGAAGTACGAGAAGATGTCGAGGATGTGATCGGACGGGCATTGGCCGGACTCGGTGGGGAGACCGGACCGGCCGCGCTCGTCAATGGGGCGCCCGTGGCGGTGGGGGGTGTGCCGGCGATGTCGGCCGCCCCCGGGGCGGCGGCATCCGTGCCGTCGCTCACCGTCGCGGAGCGGGGTCACGTCCTCGCGGCCGGGAGCATGCGCTGGACCATCGGTCCGCTGGGGCTCGTCGTGTCGGCCGTCGACCAGACGACCGACCGCGAGCTGGTCGATCCGGCGCACCCGGCAGGTGCCCTGCAGCTGCTGCGGGACACGCCACGCGACTGGGACGCGTGGAACATCGACCGAGAGGACTCCGATCTGGTGGCGGAGCCTCTCGTCGTGGACGACGTGGCGGTGGGCGATGACGGCGCGTCCGTCGTCGTCCGCCGCCATGTCGGCCGGACCTCGATCGTCCAGACGTACCGCGTGGCCGGCACCGGCGCCCTCGAGATCCGGGTCGAGGTCGACTGGCACGAGCGCCAGAAGATGCTGAAGCTGGCGTTCCCGCTGGCCCTCGCCGCCGACACGGCGACCTCCGAGATCCAGTTCGGCCACCTGTCGCGTCCCACGCACGCGAACACGTCGTGGGATGCCGCGCGGTTCGAGACGGTCGCGCAGCGGTGGATGCTCCTCGACGAGGGGGCGTACCGCGTCTGCGTCGCCAACGACGCCAGCTACGGGCACGACGTCCGTCGCGGCGGCGGCACCGACGGCGGCCACCTGACGATCGCCCGCGTGACGCTCGTGCGCGGGCCGCTCTTCCCCGACCCGACCGCCGACGAGGGCCGACACGAGTTCACCGTGTCGCTCCTGCCCGGTGCGGGGGTCGCGGATGCCATCGCCGAGGGCTTCCGGCTGAACCTGCCGCTGCGCGAGGCCACCGGCGCGATCGCGCCGTTCGTCGAGGCCGACGAGGGCGTCGTGGTCGAGGCGGTCAAGCTCGCCGACGACCGCTCGGGCGACGTGATCGTGCGCCTCTACGAGGCGTTCGGGTCGTTCCGTCGCGCGCGCGTGCGACCCGGCTTCGCGTGGCGGAGCGTCGAGGAGACCGACCTGCTGGAGCGCACCGTGCCGACCCGCGCGGTGCGCGCCGTGAACGACGGCGTCGTGCACCTCGAGCTCGGCCGCTTCCAGATCGCGACGCTGCGCTTCGTCCGCGTCGCGGGAACGCACTGACCGGCCCGCATCGCGGCTCGGGCGCGTAGCGTGAGGGCATGGACGACGACACACGACCCTCGGTCGCCTCCGTGCCCGCACTCGACCTCGGTCGCTACCTCGGACTGTGGTACGAGGTCGGACGGCTGCCCCTCCGGTTCGAGGACGAGGGAGCCACGGACGTCACGGCCGAGTACTCGCTGCGCGACGACGGCACGGTGCGGGTCGACAATCGCTGCTACGACGACGAGGGGCGACCGACGCGAGCGCTCGGACAGGCGGTCGTCGACGACGAGCACGCGGGGCGCCTGCGCGTGAGCTTTCTGCCCGAGGTGCTGCGCTGGATCCCGTTCACGCGCGCGGACTACTGGGTGCTGATGGTGGATGCCGACTACCGGCACGCGCTGGTCGGAACGCCCGATCGCAGGTACCTGTGGCTGTTGGCACGCGATCCCGGCGTCGCGGCATCCGTCGAGGAGGTCTTCCTCGGGGAGGCGGAGCGACAGGGCTACGATCTGACGCGATGGATCCGGCCGCGCCACGAGCGGGGCCCGGTCACCGACGATCAGCTCGAGGGTTGACCCGGGCATCGTGCGCGCGGGGAACGCGGAGCGGTCACCTGGTCGGTGCGGCCCCGCCGTCGGACCCCTGTCGGGGCGGCTCGTCGTCGATCGAGTCGAAGATCTCGAACGTGTGCCGGCGCGTGTGCTCGAGGTGGGCGGCGGTGAGCGCCGCCGCCTCGTCGGGGTCGCCGCGCTCGATCGCCCGCACGATGTCGCGGTGCTCCTCCCACATCATCGTCTCGTGATCGACGATGCTGAGCCGGAACACGCGGCGCGTGATGCCGATGACGGCGGGCATGACGCCCCCGAGCAGGTCGTTGCCGGAGGCGCGGAAGAGCAGCTCGTGGAAGTCGGTGTTCGCGTGCGAGCCCTTGTCGATGTCGTGCGACAGGGCCGCGTTGCGCGCCCGCTCCACGAGCGCGCCGAACTCGACCAGGTGGGCGGGCGTGGCGCGCAGAGCGCTCCAGTGGGCCGCCATGGGCTCGAGCGCGCCGCGCACCTCGAACAGCTCCCGCACGACCCGCCGCGTCAGCGGCGCGACGAAGGCCCCCTGCCGCGGACGCATCTCGACCATGCCCTCGCCGGCGAGCACGAGGAGCGCCTCGCGCACCGGTACTCGCGACACGCCGAACTGCAGCGACAGGTCGCGCTCGTTGAGTCGCTGGCCGTCGATCAGGTCGCCCTCGACGATCTGCCGACGGATGCGGTCGACCACGTCGATGCGCCGTGCCGGCGCCTTGGGCGCCGAGGCCTTCAGCGGCGGGGTCTGCGAGGTCACGTGTTCAAGAGTAGAACTCCAGCTCGCCCTCGGCGACGATGCGGGTCCCCGACGTGCCGTCGAGGATGTCGTCGAGCCGCGCCAGCGATCCGATGATCGCCTCGCCGCTGCCCTCGCTCACGAACCGGCGCGCGGCGTCGACCTTGGGCCCCATCGAGCCGGCGGCGAAGCCGAAGCCGGCGAGCTGGTCGACCGTGGCGCGCTTGATGGCGCGCTGCTCGGGCGTGCCCCAGTCGAGGTAGACGGCATCCGCGTCGGTGAGGAGGAGGAGCACGTCGGCCCCCACGTCGCGTGCGAGCACGCCCGAAGCGAGGTCCTTGTCGATGACGGCCTCGACGCCGCGCATCGTGCCCTTCTCGTAGTCGGCGATGACCGGCACTCCGCCGCCGCCGACGCACAGGACGATGAGACCGGTGTCGGAGAGCATGCTGATCGTGTCGGCCTGCCGGATGTGCATCGGCTCGGGCGACGGCACGACGCGGCGCCACCAGTCGCCGTCCTGCGCGATGTCCCACCCGTACTTCTCCGCGAGCGCGCGCGCCTCGGCCTCGGGGTAGACGGGTCCGACGAACTTGGTCGGGTTCTGGAACGCCGGGTCGTCGGCCGAGACCGCGGTGGTGGTCAGGATCGTCGCCATCTCCTTCTTGAGCTTGACGGCGTTCATGAGCTCCTGGCCGACGACGTAGCCGAGCATGCCCTGCGTCTCGGCGCCGAGGATGTCGAGCGGGTAGGCGGCCACCTCGCCATAGGCGAGGTTCTGCAGCGCCAGGAGGCCGACCTGCGGACCGTTGCCGTGCGTGAGGACGAGCTGGTGCTCCAGTGCCAGACGTGCGAGCGGCGTGACGGCCTCGCGCACGTTCTTGCGGAGGTTCTGCGCGGTGATGGCCTCACCGCGCCGGGAGAGGGCGTTGCCGCCGAGGGCTGCGACGATCTTCATGGGGTGTGTCCTTTCATGCCGCGTCGGCGACGGGTGCGGTGTGGGGGGTGACGGCGTTCTCGCGGGGTCCGATCGGGTTCTTCCGCTCGCGGAAGAGGCTGAGGAACACGACCGCCCCCAGCACCAGCAGGCCCGCGGCGACGAGGAAGGCGGTCTGGAACGACCCCGTCGTGTCGACGAGCGCGCCGGTGGCGGGAGGTGCGAGGATCGCCGCCGCCATGCCGATGCAGTTGTAGAGGCCGTAGGCGCTGGAGCGCATGTCGTTGGGGATGTTGTCGGCGACCGAGCTGATCAGCACCGGGTCGAGGGCGAGCTTGCCGAACGCGCCGTAGAGGAGGATCGCGGCGAGCAGCACGCCCTCGTTGGGCGCGAAGGTCAGGAGCAGGATCGCGCCGACGGCGAGCGGCACCAGCACGAGCACGAAGGGGCGCCGGCTGCGCACGCGATCGGAGAGGAAGCCCATGAGGATGCCGCCGGGGATCGCGATCCAGAACGCGAGCGAGGCCATCAGGCCCGCCTGGGAGGGTTCGAGGCCCCACTCGGCCTCGAGGAAGGTCGGCAGCCACGTGACCATCACGAAGAACGTGTACACGCCGCAGAACAGCATGACGAAGGTGCCGAGCAGCACCGGCGACTTCAGGAGCGAACCGAACCGGCGCAGTTCGCTCGAGAGCCGCTCCGGCTCGCGGGCGGGCTTGGACTCCGGGATGAGGAAGCGGATGAGAAGGCCCACGACGAGGGTCAGCCCGCCGAAGACGACGAACGTCCATGGCCACTCCCAGCCGAGCGTGAACGTGAAGAACGATGCCGCGGTGATGCCGATCGCGGTTCCGAAGCCCTGTCCGGAGTTGATGATCGCGGCGCCCAGCGCGCGGTGCTTCAGCGGCGTCTCCTCGCCCGACTTCGCGTACTGCGGACCGTAGTAGAGGCCCTCGCCGAGCCCCGCGAAGGCGCGCATCAGCAGGAACAGGCCGAAGACGTGCATGAGCCCCGTGACGCCGGTGAGCGAGGTCGCGACGCCGAAGATCAGGAAGCCGACGAAGATCAGCCGCACGCGTCCCACGCGGTCGCCGAGGATCCCGGAGGGGATCTGAGTGAGCACGTACACGCCGAAGAAGACGCTGGAGACGAGGCCGACCTCGGCGTTGGTGAGCTGGAACTGGTCGGCGACCAGCGACTGCACGGGGGCGAGGATCGAGCGATCCGCGTACATCATCACCCAGCCGAGGAAGAACAGGATGCTGTAGAGCACCCAGCGGCGACTGCCGTCCGTCTCGGCGGGATTCGGCTGGGGGCGGGTCATGCGGCCCATGTGTGCGACCTCGGCGTGTGTGGAGAGGGGGCGGGGAGGTGGCGCAGGGCGTCGACGGCGATGGCGAGGCCCAGGATCGTGTCGGCGCCCGAGGTGTGACCCATCGTGCGCAGGGCCGCGAGCCTCGCGACCCCCTCGGCCGGGTCGGCCGCGAGGAGGACGCGGCGCAAGGGCGAGGCGAAGCGCCCGCGGCAGGCGTCGTCGAGGTAGGCGATCGAGACGTCGGTGGTGACCGGGTCGGCCGTGACGCGCTCGCGGAGGGACGCGGCGGCGTCGGCCGACCGGCCCGGGAGCCCGGTCCGGTGGAGGACGCCGAGCATGCCGACGAGCACGTCGTCGCCGCTGGGGGTGACGCCGGGGCCGCGACCGAGGAGCCACGTCGCGGCATCCGTCCTCCCGGCCAGGAGCCCGTCGAAGGCGGCGCGCACCCGATCGAGCACGGTCGCGGCATCCGACCCGGCCGACAGGCCGGACGCGTGCACCGCGACGACCGGCGCCGGCGGCTGGACCGCGACGGATGCCGCCGAGGGCAGCGCGGGGACGGTGCTGTCGCCCGTCGCCTCCCGCCACCGCGCGCCGAGGTCGAGCGGTGCGACGCCGCCGAGGCGGCCTCGCACCGGGTCCCAGTCGCCGCGGGCCGAGGCGCCGTGCAGGCGGCTCCGCCAGGCGCGCCAGTCCGCGGCGGTGACGTCGATGCCGAACGGCGCCTCGACGGCGCCGGCGCCGATGTGGATCAGGGCGGGCGCGGGGCCTGACGCGTCCGGCTCGAGGCGCAGGTTCGCCGACGACGCGAACAGGCTGTGCACGCGCCACCGGCGGCGACGGCGGAGGTGCTCCGCCGCCGTCGCCCCGACCCACATCGGCTCCATCGGGATCAGTCGACCTCGACGCCGTACTTCGCGGCGAGGGCCTCGAGGGCCTGCTCGAAGCACGCGAGGGGCGCGCGCACGGTGCCCGCGCCGACCTGTCCCTTGCCGGCGATGCGGTGCGCGATGCCGGTGTTGATGAGCGGGGTGATGCCGGTCGCGACGACCTTGCGGACGTCGACGCCGATGCACGCGCCCTGGAAGTCCCACGTCGGGATCGGCAGGCCCGAGTTGTGGCCATGGACGATCTCGAGCATCTCGTTCGAGACCGCGAGGGCGTCGCCGAACCCGCCGGCGCCCACGAAGCGCGTGACGCCGGGAGCGGCGATCATCGCCATGCCGCCCACCCCGTACGTCTCGGTGATGGCCGAGTCGCCGATGTCGGGGTTGGCGTCGTCCTGGCTGAACCCGGTGAAGAACAGGCCCTCGGGCGTGTTCACCGGCGCCTCGAACCACTGGTCGCCCAGGCCCGCGACGCGGATGCCGAAGTTCTTGCCGTTGCGGGTCATCGCGGTGACGATCGAGCCCTCCTCGATCGTGCGCGCGGCGTCCATGATCGCCTTGCAGGTCGCCATCATGACGTTGAGGAAGAACTGGTCGGTGTCGGCGAGGAACGTGAGGATGCGCTCCTTGCGCGCCGGCTCCAGGTCGAGCGTCGCGATCGGGCCGGCGAGCTTGGTGAACAGCAGGGCGGATGCCGCGATGTTGCGCTGGTGGAACTCGTCGCCCATCGTGATGGCGCGCGCGATGAGCGGCATGAGGGCGAGGCCGTCCGGCATGGTCGCGAGCGCGCCGGCGATCGCCGGGCCGAGGTCGTCGGCCATCCAGTGCAGGCGCGCGACGACCTCGTCGTCGTAGGCGCCGAAGCGCAGCACCTTGCCGATGCCCTCGTTCATGGTGCAGAAGGCGCGGTTGCCGTTCGAGCGCTCCTCGACGACCAGCACGGCCATGGAGCGGCTCGTGATCCCGCCCATCGGGCCGACGGCGCCGACGTGGTGGCACGGGATGTAGGCGACCTCCGACGCGAGGAGCGCGCGCGCGTCCTCCTCGTTGTCGGCCCAGCCCTCGAAGAGGGCGGCGCCGACGCACGAGCCCTGCATGGGGCCGGTCATCTCCTCGAAGGTGATGGGCGGTCCGGCGTGCAGCAGGACCTTGCCCTCCTCCAGCTCGGGGATGACGTCGCCGGCGCGGACGACGTCGACGAGCACGGGCTGAGCGGCGGCGATCTTCTCGACGACCCGCTCGTTCGCGGCCTCGATGGTGGCGGCGTGGTTCATGGGGACCTCCTTGGTTGTCAGGTGAGAGTCGGAGCGGGTCACGTCAGCGCCGCGAGGATGCGCTGCAGGCGGCGGTTGCCGCCCGCCAGCGGCGACCAGGTGTACTGCACGACGCGCCCGCCGTACTGCTGGATGGGGTCGGCGAAGGCGGGGAGGCCCACGTTGACGACCTGCGGGGTCTCGGAGACCAGCCGGCGGGTCGCCTCCGGCACCTCCTGCGCGGTGCGCGACGCGCCGATGCCCTCGAGCACGGCGAGGGCGTGGCGGACGGCGGCGGCGTTGGAGTCGAGGACGACGACGCCCGCGTCCTCGAGGATGCGCACCTGCTCGTCGAGCGGCTGCGGGTCCTTGTCGGTGCCGCACACGCTGGCGATCACGACGACCTCGCGCCCGGCGGCGCGAGCGGCCTCCTGACCTTCGACGAGCGCGGGGGCGATCGCGCCGGCGGGATCGGCGTGCGAGCCGAAGCCGGTCACGACGTCCAGGAGCAGGACCGCGAGCTCCGGGTCGTCGAACGCGTCGCGGATCATGTGCGCGCGCAGCGACGGGTCGATCATCGGGTGCGGGCGGCCCTGCGTGTACATGTCGTCGCCCAGATCGATGACCGTGTGGCCGTCGTGGTGCAGCATGAACCCGGCGTGGTGGTCGGCGTCGGTGGGCACGTCGAGCGCCCGCGCGATGAGGATCGCCGCCTCGCTGGCGAGCGTGCCGCCGCAGAAGAGGCCCCTGATCGTGCGCTGCCCCGCGGCGAAGGCCGCGGGGGCCTCGCCGACCGGGCCGGCGACGCTCACCGCGAGGCGCGCCGCCTCCTCGAGCGTGCCGGCGAAGCGGATGTTGCCGTCCTGCTCCGTCTCCGGACGCTCGCCGAGGAGGATCGCGACCACCGGCGTGGCGAGCTCCTGGCAGACCTCGAGCACGCGGGCGCGCACGGAGGGGGCCGGGGGCTTGGAGACCAGCACGATGACGCGCGTGGCGGGATCGGCATCCAGCGCCCGGAGGGCCTGCAGGCACGTGATCGCGCCGACCTTCTCGGACAGGTCGCGGCCGCCCAGGCCGATGGCCTGGCTGACGCCCCCGCCGGCCTTGTCGATCTGGACCATGACCTCCTGCGTGCCGGTGCCGGAGGCGCCCACGATGCCGATCGGGCCCGGGTTCACGACGTTCGTGAACGCGAGCGGCAGCCCGCCGAGGCTCCCGGTGCCGCAGTCGGGGCCCATGACGAGCAGTCCCTTGTCGCGGGCCTTCGACTTCAGGCGCACCTCGTCGTCGACCGGGATGTTGTCGGAGAAGACGAACACGTGCAGGCCCTTGTCGATGAGCCGCTCGATCTCGGGAGCCGCCTGCTCGCCGGGGATGGACACGAGCGCGAGGTTCGCGTCGGGCTCGGCGGCGAGGGCGCGCTCGAGCGAGCGCACGCGCGGGTAGGTCGCCGCGGCCGAGCGGCTCGCCTGGTTCTTGATGAACTCGGCGACCTTCTCCTCGATCAGGGCGACCGCGGAGGGGTCCGCGGACTCCAGCGCGATCACCATGTCGGTGGGGCCGGCGGGCTCCAGGTCGGGGGAGCCGAACCCGGTGTCGGCGAAGATGTCCTTGTTGGCGGGGGTCCCCATCATGATCGACACGCGGTCGACCTCGGGCAGTCCGCTCAGCTGCGAGCTGAGCATCATCAGGCTGACGGAGTCCTGATAGGTGTTGGGCTTGATGACGATCGACAGCACGTCAGCTCACGGCCTTTCTGGGTTCTTTGAGGGCGAGGGCGGCGATGAAGGCGATCGCCAGCAGGCCGATCGCGAAGTAGAAGCCGGTGTCCCACGATCCGGTCGCGTCCACGAGGAAGCCGGTGATGTACGGCGCGAGGATCGCGGACGACATGCCGATGAAGTTGAACATGCCGAACGCCGTCGCGGTGATCTGCGGCGGGGCGTTGGTGCCGGCGAGGGCCACCAGCAGCGGGTCGGTCGCGAGCTTGCCGGACACGCCGTACAGGATGAGCGCGGTGATGACGAGCGGCATCGACGGGGCGAACATCAGCAGCAGGATCGAGGCGATCGCCGTCGGGAAGACGACCATGAGCAGGGGCTTGCGGCGCCCGATCCGGTCGGAGAAGTACGCGATCAGGAGCGCCGCGGGCACCGACGTCCACGCGGTCAGCGACGAGACGAAGCCGGTCTCGGTGGCGGGCACCCCGCGCACCTCGGCGAGGTAGGTCGGGAGCCACGTGATCATGACGAAGAACCCGTAGATCGAGCAGAACACCATGATGAACGTGAGCACGAGGTTGCGGCTCTTGAACAGGCTCGACAGGCCCGGCTTGGGACCGGCGTCCGCGTCGAAGGCCTTGCGCGGCGGCTCCTTGATGAAGATCCACATCAGGATGCCGGCGATCACGGTCGGGATCGCGAAGACGTAGAACGGTGCGCGCCAGCCGGCCTCGAGGTCGAACGCGATGTAGCTGGAGGCGATGAGGCCGATCGAGATGCCGAAGGCCTGTCCGGAGTTGATGATCGCGGTGCCGAGCGTGCGGAACCGCTCCGGGATCATCTGACCCGACAGCGAGTACTGCGGGCCGTAGTAGAAGCCCTGGCCGAAGCCGGCGAACGCGCGCATCAGGAAGAGGATGCCGACGGCTCCGGCGAACCCGGTGAGCCCGGTGAAGATGCCGAAGATGAAGAAGCCGATGACGATGAACTTCAGGCGCCCGAACTTGTCGCCCAGCATGCCGGAGGGCACCTGCACGATCGCGTAGACGAGGAAGAAGACCGAGTTCAGCAGGCCCAGTCCCGCCTTGTCGAGGCCGAACTCCGCGCCGATGTCCGCCATGACGGGGTTGAGGATCGTGCGATCGGCGTAGATGAAGACCCAGCCGAGGAAGAACAGGAGGGCGACGACCCACCATCGCGTCGTCGCGCGCGGCGGTGTCTCGGTCGATGTGGACATCGGCATCCTTTCGTTCAGACGTTCTCGTCTCGGTTGTATACCAAGCGAGAATCGACCACGGGACCGGTTCACCGTGGATATTCGTTACCACCACAGTAGATGCTGGCGCGGCTCGAGCGAAGGCGCCACGGCCAGGGTGCACGATCCTCTCTGATGGCATACCATGTGGGCACATCGTCCGCCCCATCGTCCCGTGGAGGTCCGCCGTGCTCGTCCCGATCGATCGACTGGAGGAGCTCATCGACGCCAAGCTGCGCGCGGCCGGGCTCGACGACGACGCGGCGCGTTTCACGGCGCACGTGCTGGCCTGGGCCGACGCGCGCGGCGTGCACTCGCACGGCGTCGTGCGGGTCGAGTACTACTGCGAGCGCATCGCCAAGGGCGGCCTGACCGTGCCGGCGCCGATCGAGATCACCTCGCGCACCCCGACGACGCACGTCGTGGACGCCGGCAACGGCTCGGGCTTCGTGGCCGCCCGCGCGGCGACCGCGCTCGCGATCGAGACCGCGCGCGAGCACGGCGTCGCCGTGGTCGGCACGCGCCGCATGGGCCACTCCGGCCCGATCGGCTACTACTCGCTGCAGCTGGCCGCGGCCGGCCTCGTCGGCCTGACCCTGTGCCAGTCCGATCCGATGGCGGTGCCCTTCGGCGGCGCCGACCCGTTCTTCGGGACCAACCCGATCGCGTTCGCGGCGCCCGTCGACGACGACCGCGAGTTCGTCGTCGACATGGCCACGACCGTGCAGGCGTGGGGCAAGGTGCTCGACGCCCGATCTCGGGGCGTCGCGATCCCCGACACGTGGGCGGTCGGCCACGACGGCCTGCCGACGACCGACCCGAACGACGTGCACGGCCTGCTGCCGATCGCGGGCCCCAAGGGCATGGGCCTCATGGCGATGGTCGACATCCTGTCCGGCCCCATGCTCGGCCTGCCGTTCGGTCCGCACGTCACGTCGATGTACGGCGACCTCACCGCCGGCCGCGAGCTGGGCCAGCTGCAGATCGCGCTCGACCCCGCCGTCTTCCGCGGCGACGGCGGGTTCGCCGCCGAGATCGGCCGCATGCTCGACGAGCTGACGTCGTCGCGCCCGGCCGAGGGCGTCGATCGCGTGCGCTACCCGGGCCAGCCCGAGCACGAGCGCTATGAGCGGTCGCTGCGGGAGGGCGTCGACATCGTCGACGAGCTGTACGAGTACCTGATCGGCGACGCGATCCACTTCGACCGCTACTCCGGCGCGTTCTTCTCCTAGCGTCTCGCGGCCGCATCGGCGAATGGCCGCTCCCGTCCACCGCGCGATGCGGAATACTGGCCCACAGCGGGCGAGGAGGACGCATGGGACGGATGCCGGAGCTCACGGCGCTGCTGAACACGGCGCTGCGCACGCGCGTCGCGAGCGTCGACGAGCTGGTCGCCCTGACCGACGCCGATCCCGAGGCCACGCGCGAGGCGGTCGGCCAGCTCCAGCGGCTCGGCTTCCTCAGCGTCACGAGCGGCGTGATCACCTACCGTCGCCCGGACGTCACGGTCTCGGGCGTGTCGCGACGCCTGCTGATGACGGTGTCGGAGCACCTCGACGAGACGATCGCGAACGCGCAGGACGTGCTGCAGGCGCTGCCCGGCCTCATCCAGGCGTGGAACCTCGGCAACTCGGGCGAGCACGCGCTGCCGATCGACGTGCTGCACGGCCCGTGGGCGCCCGCCGAGATGTGGACGCTGCACTTCGCGCGCAGCACTCCGGCGCACTGCGACCTGTGCATGCCCGAGACCTCGCTGCTGTTCGACCGCCCGCGCGACGCCGCGTCGCTGTGGGCGGCGCGGGTCGGCGACGGGCTGAGCGTCCGGCTGCTGCTCAGCGTCGCCGACGCGACGAACCCGGCCGCGCGCGCCCGGCTGCAGGCGGAGCTCGACGCCGGCGTGGAGGTTCGCATGCACCCGCACCTCCCGAGCCTGTTCTGGGTGTCCGATCGCGACACCGTCGGCATCCCCCTGGAATGGGGCCAGGGATGGCCCACGAGCGTCATGGCCGTGCAGTCGCCCGCTCTGGCCGCCGTGCTGGCGTGGCTGTTCGAGCGGCTCTGGGGCGAGGCGCTGCCGGTGGGCGGCACGGGACCGCGCTCGTGGGAGCCGATGCTGCGGCTCATGAGCCGCGGCCTGACGATGGAGGCGGCCGCGCACGCGCTCGGCCTCACCCCGCGCACGGGACGTCGTCGCGTCGCCGAGGCGATGGCCCACTTCGGCGTCACCAGCCACTTCTCGCTCGGTGCGGCGTGGGGGAGGGCGCAGGCGTCCGCGCCTCCGGCGGTCGACTGACGCCGTCGGCTACATCGCGTCGCCGATGTAGGAGTACTTGAGGAAGACCTCGGGCGCGTAGCCCGCCTCGTCGAGCACCCCCTGCACCGCGGTGAGCATGTACTTCGAGTCCCAGCCCATGTAGAGGTACTGCCCCTCGCCGAGCTCGTCCCACTGGCCGTTCCACGCGCGCGCGGGATAGACCGGCCCGCCGCGACGGGCGCTGAAGTCGACGACGCTCTGCCGCGAGTCGGCCCACAGCCGCTTGAAGATGCGGTTGAAGAGGTACTTGACGTCGGGCACCTCCCAGTGCTCGCCGCGGTACTCGACGTAGTCGAACTCGCGCTGCCAGCCGGGCGGCCAGCCGCGGCGCTGCCGGGCGTCGAGGATCGGGGTCAGGCCGTCGTCGTCGATGTCGGTCACCACGGGCCGGCGCCACACCCGCACGAACAGGTCGGTGAGCGCCTCGGTGCGCGCGGCGATCGCCCCGGTGCCCCACGCCGTGGCATCCGCCAGCGCACGCGTCTGCGGCACGGCGCTGCGCGCGTACAGCGCGCGCTTCTGCGGGAACGAGGCGTCGAGCGCGCGTTCGGCGAGCGGCTGCTCGAGGAGGGCCAGGTTGCCGAGCGTGGGCGCGAGGGCACGATGGCTGTTCTGCTCGTCGTCGGAGTACTCCGACCAGGGGCGGATGCCGTCGCCGCTCCAGTCCTCGGAGGGGACGAGCGGGAACACGTGCTCGACGTCGAGACCGCGCGGGTCGACGTCGGCGAGCCGGCCCAGCACGTAGGCCGCGTGCGGCAGCGCGCTGTAGCGGAGCGCGATGCGGATGCGCTCGTCGGAGGGGGTGATGCGGGCGAACGCGCGCGCGAGCGCGTCGCCGCCCTCGTCGGCGGCCCGGCACAGGCGGGCGACCAGCCGGTCGTCGCCGATGCCGACGACCTTGCGGCGCAGCAGCAGGGACTGCAGCTGCTCGAGCGCGGCGATCAGCTCGTCGCGGCTCAGCGACCCGTGCGCGTGATCGCGGTACAGGCGCATCGCGAGCGGGTACGTCGCGCGCCCGAACGTGTTGAGGTGGGCCACGTGGCGGCCGATGCCGGGGTCGGGGACGCGTGCCGGGTCGAGCAGCAGCCCGTAGATCTCGGAGAGCTCGCGCCAGCGCGCGGCGTGCTCGCGCAGGGTCTCGGCCTCCAGCCGGGGGAACTCCTGGCGGAACGCGTCGTACACGCCGCGGCCGCCGGCGGCGGTCACCTCGCGACCGGTGAGCATGACGAGGTAGTGGCGCCAGAAGGCGCCGATCGCCTCGCCCGTGTTCTGCTCGATGGGCAGCCAGTACTCGTCCTCGATCTCGCTCTGCTCCGCGTGCGAGAGGCCCATCAGCACGTAGTTGTGGATCAGCTCGTGGTCGCGCAGCGGCTCGCCGGTGGAGTTGAGGCTCTCGAAGATCTGCTGGGCGTTGGCGTCCTCGCCGAGCGTGATCGAGACGTGCTCGAGCTTGCGGAGCCCGTTCCAGACGTGCGCGGCCTCGTCGGGGCGGATCTGGCTGCGGAAGAACGCGTAGTTGTCGTCGAAGCGCGACTCGCGCTGCGCGTCCTCGGGCGCGCGGCGGTCGAGCACGACGCTCTCGAACACGTCCGCCCACGCCCGGTGGGGGCGGAGCTTCGTGCGGCCGGCGTCCTCGGCGCGGACGAGCACGCGTTCCAGCTCGGCCGCGAGGGCGGCGTCCTGACCCTTCAGCGAGTGGTGCAGGGCCGCGACCAGCAGCATGAGGGTCGTGATGCGCTGCTGGCCGTCGATGAGCACGAGGTGCGCGTCGTCGTCGCCGTGGGTGCTCGCCGTCGACAGGATCGACCCGATGAAGTGGGTGTGCGCGTCGTCGGCCGCGGCCACCGCGCGCACGTCGCCGAGCAGCTGCTCGCACCCGCCGATGTCCCAGCGGTACTGCCGCTGATAGACGGGGACGACGATCGTGGTCTCGGATGCCGAGAGCCAGGAGATCGTGTTGACGGCGGTCGCTTCGACGTTCGTGGCAGTGCTCATACCTCTCCAAACGCCGCCGAGTCTAGTACGCGCGAATATCCTCGGCCGTGATTGAGCGGCCTTTCAGACCCTCGAAGGTAGGCTCGCCTAAGTCGGGCCTGTTAAAACGTGCTGGCCCCCTACGAAAGGCATGATTCACATCATGGGTTACATCAAGTCCGCCGCTCTCGAGGAGACCGGCTACGTGGTCCTCGACAGCTACAACCAGGAGCTGGACCCCAAGGAGTGGCTCGACATCGAGTACAACGACTGGAAGTCCTCGGGCGACACCCGCTTCGCGCCGCTCGCGAGCGCGTTCGGCGAGATCGAGTGCAACGGCTTCTGGAACCACAAGCCGCCGCGCACCGACAAGGACGGCGTCTGGATCGACTCGCAGGTCGAGAAGGCCCCGAACCTCACCCGCCGCGCGCAGGAGCCCGGCGCCAACGTCGGCCGCTGCCGCGTCATCGAGCTGCAGCCCACGCCCTACGGCGAGTGCCTCTACAACCTGCACCAGGACGACAACAACCGTCTCAACCCCGACGGCACCGGCTGGGTCGTGCGCGGCTTCTTCAACCTCACCGACGACAAGGACAGCTACTTCGTCCTGCGCGAGAACCGCACCGACCCGCAGGGCGAGGTCCGCATCGCGCTCCCGGCCGGCGCGCAGCTGATCATCGACACGCAGCGCCTGTGGCACGCCGCGACGCACAACGGCACCGAGCCGCGCTACTGCCTGATCACGTCGTGGACGAGCGGCCCCGAGCTCGACGCCTACATCGAGAAGCACAACGGCGTGAACCACGTCGAGAGCGTCGAGGTGCCGCAGGAGATCCTCGACGCCGGCTACGCCGAGCAGGCCCGCAAGGACGCCGCGCGCGCGGCGTACTACGCCGCCAAGGGCCAGGCCGAGGTCCTCGCGATGAGCGAGGCCTGATCGCACGGCGATTCCCTCACGGCGCCCCGGTCCACGCGGACCGGGGCGCCGCTTTTTCCCGGTGCGCACCGTTGTCTTTGCTTTGGTCTGTGTTGTAACGTGTGGCCTGACCCGAAGGGGACCGCATGTACGCGACGGAGCGCCAGCAGCACATCGAGCAGCTGATCGCCGTCGACGGTCGTGTCGCGGTCGTCGAGCTCGCGCAGCGCTTCGGGGTCACCACCGAGACGGTGCGTCGCGACCTCGACCAGCTCGAGCGCGCCGGCGCGGTGCGCCGCGTGCACGGCGGTGCGGTGGCCCCGGGCCGCGCGAGCACCGCCGAGCCGTCGATCGCCGAGCGCGCCTTCCGGCACAACGAGAGCAAGCAGGCGATCGGGCACCGCACGCTCGCCGCCGTCGACACCGCCGCGGTCGGCTCGGTCTACCTCGACGCGGGCACGACGGTGGCCGCGGTCGCGCAGCAGCTCGCCGACCGCGTGCGCCACGGCGGCGGCCAGGTCGAGGTCGTCACCCACTCCATGGCGATCGCCCACATCCTCGCCGGCGCGCCCGGCGTCGAGCTCACCGCGATCGGCGGACGCGTCCGCAGCCTGACCGCCGCGGCCGTGGGAGCCGGCACCGTGCAGGCGATCTCGGCGCTGCGCCCCGATCTCGCGATCGTCGGTACGAACGGCATCTCCGCCGCGTTCGGCATGAGCACGCCCGACCCCGACGAGGCCGCCGTCAAGCGCGCCATCGTCCGCTCCGCGCGTCGCGTCATCGTCGTCGCCGACGCCGATAAGTTCGACCACGAGCTGCTCTTCTCGTTCGCCGACCTCGCCGAGATCGACGTGCTCGTCACCGACTGCCCCCCACCGACCGCGCTGTCCGCAGCGCTTCGCGACGCCGACACGGAGGTCTGGATCGCATGATCGTCACTCTCACCGCCAACCCCTCGCTCGATCGCACCATCACGCTCGAGGCCCCGCTGCGGCCCGGCCAGGTGCAGACCGCGACGGACGTCCGCGAGGACGCCGGCGGCAAGGGCATCAACGTGTCGCGCGTCGTGGCCGCGGCGGGCGTGCCCACGATCGCCGTGCTGCCGCTCGACGACGCCGACCCGTTCGCGGCGGCGCTCGCGGGCACCGGCATCCCTACCCGGGCGGTCCCGATCACCGGGTCGGCGCGCTCGAACATCGCCGTGACCGATCCAGCGGGGACGACCACGAAGCTCAACCTCCGCGGCGTGACCCTCACCGACGCGGATGCCGCGGCGATCGTCGACGCGGTCGTCGACGCCGCCGAGGGGGCGACGTGGCTCGTGCTGGCCGGCTCGCTGCCGCCGGGGCTGCCGACCGACTTCTACGTCACCGTCATCCGCGCCGTCCGCGAGCGCTGGGGGAGCGCGGCGCCGCGCATCGCGGTCGACACGTCCGGCCCGGCGCTGCACGCGGTGGTGGCCGACGGCATCCCGGATCTCATCAAGCCCAACGACGAGGAGCTCGCCGAGCTCGCCGGCATCGACCTCGACCCGTCCGCCGAGCTCGCCGACGCGGTGCTCTCGGTCGCGCGCACGCTGGTGCCGGAGCGCTCCCGCGCGGCGCTCGTGACCCTCGGCGCGCACGGCGCGGTGCTCGTCACCGCCGACGGCGCCCTCGTGGGAACGCCGCCGCGCATCCAGGTGCGCAGCACGGTCGGCGCGGGCGACAGCTCGCTGGCCGGCTTCCTGCTCGCCGACACCGCCGGCAGCGCCGCCGACGAGAGCCTCCGCCACAGCATCCGCTACGGCGCGGCCGCGGCGTCGCTGCCCGGCACCCAGGCCCCCACTCCCGCCGATCTCCCCGCCGGGGACGTGTCGGTCCAGCCCCTGAACCCCCGTTGACCAGAGGAGGTCCACGTGTCCGACACCATCACACCGGCGCTCGTCAGCCTTGACGAGAATCTCGGTGCCGACAAGCAGGCGGTGATCGCGTCGCTGGCGGCGCGTGTGGCCGCCGAAGGTCGTGCGTCCGATGCCGACCGGCTCGCCGCCGACGCATGGGCGCGCGAGCAGAAGGACGAGACCGGGCTTCCCGGCGGCATCGCGATCCCGCACGCGAAGAGCCCCGCCGTGCAGCAGGCCTCGCTCGCGTTCGCCCGCCTGACGCCCGGCGTCGAGTTCGGCGCACCCGACGGGCCCGCCGATCTGGTCTTCCTGATCGCCGCGCCCGACACCGCGGCCGAGGAGCACCTCGCCGTGCTGTCGAAGCTCGCCCGGAGCCTCATGCAGGACGAGTTCACCTCGAGCCTGCGCGCGGCCAAGAGCGCCGAGGAGGTCGTGCACATCGTGCGCGTCGCGATCGGCGAGGAGGAGCCGGCGCCCGTCGCCGAGACCGGCACGATCACGCCCGCGCTCATCAGCATCGACGAGGATCTGGGAGCCGACAAGCAGGCCGTGATCGCGTCGCTCGCCGCGCGCGTGACCGCTCAGGGACGCGCGAACGACGCCGAGCGGCTCGCCGCCGACGCGTGGGCGCGCGAGCAGAAGGACGAGACCGGCCTCCCGGGCGGCATCGCGATCCCGCACGCGAAGAGCCCCGCCGTGCAGCAGGCCTCGCTCGCGTTCGCGCGGCTGAAGCCGGGCGTCGAGTTCGGCGCCCCGGACGGCCCGGCCGACCTCGTGTTCCTCATCGCCGCGCCCGACACGGCCGCCGAGGAGCACCTCGCCGTGCTCTCCAAGCTCGCCCGCAGCCTCATGCAGGACGAGTTCACCTCGAGCCTGCGCGCCGCCTCGAGCGCCGACGAGGTCGCGCACATCGTGCGCGTCGCGATCGGCGAGGAGGAGGCCGCACCCGTGGCCGAGACCGCCGCCCCCGTCGCGGCGGCAGCGGCCGCCGCACCGGTCGCGAGCGGTCTGACCGTCGACGGGCGCCCCGCGCGCATCGTCGCGGTCACGGCGTGCGCCACCGGCATCGCGCACACCTTCATGGCGGCCGACGCCCTCACGGCGACCGGCAAGAAGGAGGGCGTCGACCTCATCGTCGAGCCGCAGGGCTCCAGCGGCTACAAGGCGCTCCCGCAGGACGTCATCGACCGCGCGGATGCCGTCATCTTCGCCGTCGACGTCGACGTGCGCGTCCCGCAGCGCTTCGCCGGCAAGCCGGTCGTCCGCGCGGGCGTGAAGGCGGGCATCGAGCGTCCCGGCGAGCTGATCAGGCAGGCCGTGGCGGCCGTGAACGACCCGAGCGCGGAGCGCGTGAGCGGCTCGGCCGCCGCGGCGGCCGCCGCCGCCGACGCGCCGAGCGAGTCGGTCGGCGCACGCATCAAGCGGTGGCTGCTCACCGGTGTGAGCTACATGATCCCGTTCGTCGCCGGCGGCGGTCTGCTGATCGCGCTGGGCTTCCTGCTCGGCGGCTACAACGTCACCGACGACGCCGCGACGGTGATCATCCAGAACTCGCTGTGGGATCTGCCCGCGGGCGGCGTCGGACAGTACCTGGGCTCGGTCGCGTTCATGATCGGCTCGACTTCGATGGGCTTCCTGGTCCCGGCGCTGGCCGGCTACATCGCGTTCGCGATCGCCGACCGACCCGGCATCGCGCCCGGCTTCGTCGCCGGCGCGGTCGCGAACATCATGTCCGCGGGCTTCCTCGGCGGCATCATCGGCGGTCTCCTCGGCGGCTTCATCGCCTGGTGGCTGGGCCGGCTCGACGTGCCGCGCTGGCTGCGCGGCCTGATGCCGGTCGTGATCATCCCGCTCCTCGCCTCCATCGTGGCGTCGGGCCTCATGATCGCGTTCCTCGGGCGGCCCATCGCCTCGCTCATGGCGGCGATGACCGAGGGCCTGAACAGCCTCGCGAGCACGGGCGCGATCGTGGTCGTCGGCATCATCGTCGGCCTCATGATGTGCTTCGACCTCGGCGGTCCGGTCAACAAGACGGCCTACGCGTTCGCCGCGGCGGGTCTGAGCGCCGGCTCGGCGACCAACACCACGCCGTACCTCATCATGGCCGCGGTCATGTGCGCCGGCATGGTGCCGCCGCTCGCGATGGCGCTGGCCTCCACGGTGCTCGGCCGCAAGCTCTTCACCCCGGTGGAGCAGCAGAACGGCAAGGCGGCGTGGCTGCTCGGAGCGGCCTTCATCTCGGAGGGCGCGATCCCGTTCGCGGCCGCCGACCCGCTCCGCGTGCTCCCCGCCTCGATGGTGGGCGGCGCCGTGACCGGCGCCCTGAGCATGGCCCTCGCCGTGGAGTCGCGCGCACCGCACGGCGGCATCTTCGTGTTCTTCGCGATCGACCCCTTCTGGGGCTTCGTGGTCGCGCTGGCCGCGGGGACCGTCGTCACGGCGCTCGTCGTGATCGCCCTCAAGGCGTTCGTGCGCAAGCGTCCGGTGGTCGAGGAGGCCGCCGCGCCGGTCGCCGTCGCCGCCTGAGCACACCCTTCCATCCGTCACAACCCCAACCAGAAAGAGAAGAACATGGCAGAACGCACCGCCACCATTGCGAGCAGCTCGGGCCTCCACGCCCGTCCCGCGAAGCTCTTCGTGCAGGCCGTCCAGGCCACCGGCGTGCCCGTGACGATCGCCGTCGAGGGCGGTCCCGACCTGAACGCAGGCAGCATCCTCACCCTCATGGGCCTCGGCGCGACGCACGGCAGCGTCGTGACCCTCAAGGCCGAGGGCGAGGGCGCCGAGGAGGCGCTGGACAGCCTCGTCGCGTTCCTCGAGATCGACCACGACGCGGCCTGATCGCGCGGACGAAGAGCGGATGCCGTGGGTTCACGCCCACGGCATCCGCTTCTCTCGTCCCGCCGACTCGCCGGCCTGGCGCGCTCGCGCGGCGTCAGTCGCGCGGGCGGGAGCCGCGTCCCGAGCCGCGCCGCAGCACCCACGCGTAGACGAGGAAGGCGAGCGCGAGGGCGGCGCCGCCGAAGCCGAAGAGGAGGTTGCCGCCGACGAGCCCCCAGATGCCGAGCAGCAGCCAGAGCATCGCGAACAGCGCGATCCGCAAGGGTGTCATCGTCTTCCGTCCCGTCGCATCAGACGTCGGCGTGGTCGCCGGGATCGAGCGCGACGAACGAGCCGCCGCCCTGCTGGACGGCCCAGTCGAGGCGCTGGCGGTGCATGCCCAGGCCGATCGCCGAGAGGGTCATGTCGTGCGTGCCGAAGGCGCGACGCGGGGCGACGGCGAGCACGAAGTCCATCGCCTCGCCGATCTTGAGCCAGGGGGCGCCCACCGGGGCGGCGAGCAGCTGCACGTCGACGTCGCCGGGCACCGCGTACGAGTCGCCCGGGTAGTAGAACGCGCCGTTCACGAGCACGCCCACGTTGTCGATCACCGGGATCGACTCGTGGATGACGTTGTGCCGTCCGCCGAAGAACGAGAGCGTGAACGGGCCGGCGGTGACGGTGTCGCCGGGCGCCACGACGGTGACGTCGTAGCCCGACGCGGCCGCGGCGACCCCGGCGGGACCGAAGATCGGGATGCCGGGGGAGCCGGCCAGGATGCGGTCGAGGTGCTCGCCCGTCCAGTGGTCGGGATGCTCGTGCGTCAGGACGATCCCCACGACGTCGTGCAGGCCCTCCAGAGGGCGCGTGAAGTTCCCCGGATCGATCACGAGGGTCTTGCCCTGCTCCTCGAGACGGAGGCAGGCGTGTTCGTGCTTCGTGACGCGCATGGCTCCAGTCAAGCCCCTCCGCGGCGGCCGGGGCAAGGCGGTCGCCGCCGATTTGTACGGCGGGTGATCGTCATGCATACTTGAACGGTTGTCAGCGGCCCCATCGTATAGCGGCCTAGTACGCCGCCCTCTCACGGCGGTAACGCGGGTTCGAATCCCGCTGGGGTCACCAATGACAAGAGAGCCGGTCCGCAAGGGCCGGCTCTCTTGTCATTGCTGGTGCCGGTTGGTGCGGAGGACCCGCTTCGGGGGGTCCCGCTCCGCCCGAGGCTCCGCGCGCCGCGCAGCGGCGTGTGGAGTGGCGGAGTGGCCGAATCCCGCTGGGGTCACCAATGACGAGAGAGCCGGTCCGCAAGGGCCGGCTCTCTCGTCGTTCACGGCATCGGCGGATCCATAGCAGCAACGCGGCCGGTCTGAAAGGGCCCGCGCGGCGGTGCCGCCGACCCCTATCCTGATCACGTGCTCCGAGGATCAGCCCTTCTGCCGCGCGGCCGGCACTTCGCCCTGACCTGGGGCATCCCCGACCAGTACGGCGGGATGACGAGCGCGCTGCTGCATCGCTCGCGGGCGTTCCGGCGCCTCGGCGGCGTCGACGTCGGCATCCTGACCCTCGACGACCGTCCCGACTACCCCGAGCTGGAGCAGCGGCTGCTGCGCGCCGGCGAGCTCGTCGCGGGCGTGCGGATCCGCAACCTCTGGGACGACCTGCGGCAGCGGCCGCCCCGGCCGAAGGGGCAGCCGGTCGACGCGGCCGACCCGCTCGAGCCGCACGACGACGACACCGTCGTCGTGCACGAGGGCGTCGTCCTGGTCCGCGAGCGTCGCGATGCCGAGGGGCGCACGATCGCGGTGGACCGCTTCCGCCGCGACGGCACGCTGCTGGCCACCGACCGCCTGGTCGGCAAGCACCATCGGATCGTCGTCCACGGTCTCGACGGGTCGCCGCTGCGCGCGTGGGCCTCGACCTGGCGGCTCTACCGCTGGTGGCTCGACCGCGTCACGGGCGGCCGGCAGAGCTTCCTGCTCGTGGACTCGAAGACCGCGGCGCGGTTCGTCACCGGCTACCGCCGCGCCCACGTGGTCACGGTGCACGTCGTGCACGGCGCCCACCGCGACGAGACGGCACCGGGCGAGCTGCGCTCGTCGCGCGAGTACGCGCTGCGGCGCGCCGAGGACTTCGACGCGATCGTGGTGCTGACGCGCCGCCAGCGCGACGACCTCGTCGCCGACGGCGTCGGCGGCCGGCTCCGCGTCATCCCGAACGGCGTCGCCGTCCCGCGCTCCGGCCGGCGAGGGCACGCGCCCGCCCAGGGCGTCATGCTGGCATCCCTCACACCGCGCAAGCGTGTCGCCGACGCCGTCGAGGCCGCCGTCCGGGCGCACGCGGCCGAGCCGCGGGTCGTGCTCGACGTCTACGGCGACGGCGAGGACGCCGATGCCGTCCGCCGGCGGATCGCCCACCTGGGCGCGGAGGACGTCGTCCGCCTGCGCGGGCACGACCCGCACGCGCGCGAGTCCTTCCAGCGCGCCGGGTTCAGCCTGCTGACCTCGTCGTCGGAGGGTCTGCCGCTCGTGCTCGTGGAGAGCATGGGCGCGGGCTGCATCCCGATCGCCTACGACATCCGCTACGGACCGGCCGACATGATCCGCGACGGACGCGACGGCTTCCTCGTCGCCGAGGGCGACATCGACGCGATGGCGAGCCGCATCGTCGACCTGCAGCGCATGCCGCACGCGCGCCTCGAGGCGATGCGGCGACGTGCCCGCGCGCGGGCGCGCGAGTTCTCGGATGCCGCGATCACACGCCGGTGGGCGCGCGAGCTCCACGGCCTGCGGGCGGGGCGCAGCATGGCGGCCGTCGCCGACGCTCCGCGGGCGATGCGCCTGCGGCGGCGCGCGGGGCTCGTGCGGGCACGCGTGCTCCGGTTCCTGGGGCGCTGAGCGGACGGCATCCCGCCGCCGCCGTCGGCGCTGCGCCCGTCCCTCGACGCGCGATAGGTTCAGTGGCAGAGGGCCGCGACCTCGCCGTCTCGGCGCGACCGGCCTCGCGAGCACGTCGACCGCCGCGCAGCGAAGGAGCACGAATGGCACATTTCACGTACGGTCCGGTCGAGCTGCATCTCGTGGGCTTCGCCGGCGAGCGTCCCGATCCCGCCGTCGCCCGGGCGCTCATGGAGCTCGTCGAGGGCGGCACGCTCCGCCTGCTCGATCTCGTGCTCGTCACGAAGTCCGAGTTCGGCGAGATCGCGGTGGCCGACTTCGCGGACGTGGCCGCCGACTACGGCATCGAGGGGATCGAGCTGCTCGAGGCGGGCATCGCGAGCGCCGAGGACATCGACGAGATGGCGGAGTACATTCCACCGGGAGAATCCGCCGTGATCGTCGCATTCGAGCTCGCGTACATGCGCGTGCTGGCCGAGAAGGTCGCCGCCGCCGGCGGCGCGGTGCTGCGGACGGAGCGCATCCAGGCGGCGGTCGTCAACGGAGTCCTCGACGTCGCGGACGAGAGCTAGGGGCGCACGCGCTCCTCGCCGGGCCGAGGCGCGTCCGCGGGTGCGTCGTCGCCCGCGCGGCGGCGCGCGCGGCGGCGACGGACGACGCGGCGCACCGCCCACAGCGCGATGCCGAGCACGCCCAGCACGACGAGCCAGGGGAGCAGGAAGCCGAGCGCCACGACGATGCCGTTGAGCGTCGCCACGAGCCCGTTCCAGCCGGCCAGGACGCCGTCGACGAAGCCCGCCGGATCGGCCTCGACGTGCTCGACCGGCGTCACGAGCGACACCGTCAGCGACGACAGCTCCACCTGGCCCTCGAGCCCCTCGAGCTGCTGCCGGTACGAGTCCAGCTCGCCCTGGCGCTGCGCCAGCGCGCTCTCGGCGGCGATGAGGTCGCCCGTGCTGGTCGCCTGCGCCATCAGCTCGGTCAGGCGCGCCACCGAGGCCTCGAGCGCCGCCACGCGCGCGCGCAGGTCGACGGCCGCGGTCGTGACGTCGGCGCGGTCGATGCGCGAGCCCGACACCTCGCCGATCTCCGAGAGGCTCTCGGTCACGGCGCTCAGCCGGTCGGCGGGCACCCGCACGGTGACCCACGCGCCGGTCGGTCCCGGGTAGACGAGGCTCTCGGGCGCGTACCCGCTCACACCGGCGCGGTCGTCGCCGACGCTCATCGACTCGACGTAGCCGCCCTCCTCGTCCGCGAGCGCGGCGATCGCGCGCGCCGCGGCCTGCACGTCGTCGACCTCGACGGTGGCGGATGCCGTGGTGATCACCTCGCGGCCCGCCACGGGGCCGCCGGCCCCGGGCTCGACGAGCTTGAGGTCCTCCGCCGCACCGGTCGCGGGGTCGAGCGCGACCGGACCGCCGGCCGCGTCGCGGGCGTCGGGCGCGGGCTCGACGTACGCCTGCTCGGCGGTGGAGTGGGCGCCGCCGGCGGGGCCGGCGATCAGTCCGGTCACCGTCGGCGCGATGACGGCCGCGACGACCACGACGGCGGCCGCCGCGCCGCCGGCGGCCCACCAGCGGCGGCGACGCGTGCGACGCGTCCGCTCGGCGTGCGCGGCGGCGGTGCGCTCGCGCGCGATCCGTGCGAACACGGCATCCTCGATCTCGTCGATGCGCGCGTCGGCGAGAGGCGGCAGTGCGATGTCTTCGGCGTTCATGATCCCTCCGGGTCCACGGCGGTCCGCACGCGTGTGCGGATGCGGGAGAGACGGTTGCGCACGACGCCATGGCTGACGCCGAGCTCGGCGGCCGCCGCCTGGTACGCGTACCCCTCGGCGGCGCACAGACGGAAGATCCGCTGGTCGAGCGGGCTCATCGCGGCGACCTCCGCGAGGATCCGCTCGACGAGCTGCGCGTCGGCGACCTGGCGCTCGACGTCGACCGTCGACGGCAGGGCGTCGTCGGCGGCCTCGGACGTGTGCAGCCGGTCGCGCTGCTGACGCCGGATGCGGTTCGCGCACTGGTAGCGGCAGATCGTGACCAGCCACGGCAGCAGCGACTCGCCGGCGAGGTCGAGGCCGGGGAGCTTGCGCCATGCGACGACGAAGGTCTCCTGGGTCACATCCTCGGCGTCGGCCGTGCTCCCCACGAGCCCGTGCGCGAGCCAGAACACGGGGCGCACGTGCCGGCGGTAGAGCGCGCGGAACGCGTGCTCGCTGCCGCCCGCGGCGGCCGCGACCAGCTCGAGGTCGTCGCGTGCATCCGTTCCGATCATGCCGCTCCCATCGTCTCTCACCTGATCAGTGTCGGCGACGCGGACTTCGTCTCATGCTCGTAACATCCGCCCTGTAGAGTGGTCGTTCAGCGAGAGGGAGTATCCCGTCCTTGCACGTCCGTCATCACGGAACCCGTCGGTTGGGGTCCCGGGCGTGCGCCGCGTCGTGCGGGGGAGAGACTTTCGAGAATCCGTCATCCCGCTGAAAGGCCCGCATGGACCTCCCCGTCTGGTTCGAGATCGGCTCACTCGTCGTTCTACTGCTCATCCTCGTCGCCGATCTGCTCCTGATCGTCAAGCGTCCACACATCCCCTCGACGAAGGAGTCGACGCTGTGGGTGGTGTTCTACGTCACCCTCGCGCTCATCTTCGCGGTGTTGATGTGGGTGTTCGCCGGTGGCGAGTACGCCGGGCAGTTCATCGCGGGCTGGCTGACCGAGTACAGTCTGTCGATCGACAACCTGTTCGTGTTCGTGCTGATCATGGGCCAGTTCTCGGTGCCGCGCCGATACCAGCAGAAGGTGCTCATGGTGGGCATCATCATCGCCCTCATCCTGCGTGGCGCGTTCATCCTGGCGGGGGCGGCGATCATCGAGCAGTTCAGCTGGGTGTTCTACATCTTCGGCGCGTTCCTCGTCTACACGGCGTGGAAGCAGGCGTTCCCCGGCGGCGACCACGACTCCGACGTCAAGCAGGAGACCTTCATCGTGCGGGTGCTGCGCCGCACGATCGACATCAGCGACAGCTACGACGGCGCGAAGGTGCGCACGGTCGTCGACGGCAAGAAGATGTGGACGCCGATGATCATCGTCTTCGCGGCGATCGGCATGACCGACCTGCTGTTCGCCTTGGACTCGATCCCGGCGATCTTCGGCATCACGCAGAGCGCGTTCATCGTGTTCACCGCGAACATCTTCGCCCTGATGGGCCTCCGGCAGCTCTACTTCCTCCTCGGCGACCTCCTCGACCGCCTCAAGTACCTGCACTACGGCATCGCGTTCATCCTCGCCTTCATCGGCGTGAAGCTCGTGTTCCACGCGATGCACGAGAACGAGCTGCCCTTCATCAACGGCGGCCAGCACATCGAGTGGGCGCCGGAGATCTCCACGCTCATGTCGCTCGGCGTCATCGTCGTCTCGATGGTCGTCGCGACGGTCGCGAGCCTCGTCGCCTCGTCGCGCGAGCGCGCCGCGGGCCGCATCGAGCACTGATCGCGCGCTGGGCGTCCGACGCCGCCTCGGCGGACGCCCAGCGAGGCGGTGGTATTCTGGGCGGGTGCGGATCGCTCGTCTTCTCCTTAGCGGCCGCGACGAGACCTCGTTCTGAGCCCTCTCTCGTCGCGGAGTCCGTCGCGGGCTTGATCCCCATCCCAGGAGAACGAGACACATGACCATCCAGATCCCCGATCGCCCGCGCACTCTCGCCGAGAAGGTGTGGGAGGACCACCTCGTCGTGAAGGGCGAGAACGGCCAGCCCGACCTGATCTACATCGATCTGCACCTCGTGCACGAGGTCACCAGCCCCCAGGCGTTCGACGGCCTGCGCGCCGAGGGGCGGCCGGTGCGCCGGCCCGACCTGACGATCGCGACCGAGGACCACAACACCCCGACGCTCGACATCGACAAGCCGATCGCCGACCTGACCAGTCGCACGCAGATCGAGACGCTGCGCCGCAACGCCGCCGAGTTCGGGGTGCGCCTGCACTCGCTGGGCGACAAGGAGCAGGGCATCGTCCACGTCGTCGGGCCCCAGCTGGGCCTGACCATGCCCGGCATCACCGTCGTGTGCGGCGACAGCCACACCTCCACCCACGGCGCCTTCGGCGCCATGGCGCTGGGCATCGGCACGAGCGAGGTCGAGCACGTGCTGGCCACGCAGACCCTGCCGCTGAAGGCGTTCAAGACGATGGCCATCACGGTCGAGGGCGAGCTCAAGCCCGGCGTCACCGCGAAGGACGTCATCCTCGCCGTCATCGCGAAGATCGGCACCAACGGCGGCCAGGGCTACGTCCTGGAGTACCGCGGCAGCGCCATCCGGTCGCTGTCGATGGAGGGCCGGATGACGATGTGCAACATGTCGATCGAGGCCGGCGCGCGCGCGGGCATGGTCGCCCCCGACGAGACCACGTTCGCGTACCTGAAGGGCCGTCCGCACGCGCCCAAGGGCCAGGACTGGGAGGATGCCGTCGCCTACTGGCGGACGCTGCCGTCCGACGAGGGCGCCGTGTACGACGCCGAGGTGTACCTGGACGCCGCAGAGCTGGAGCCCTTCGTGACGTGGGGCACCAACCCCGGCCAGGGCGTGTCGCTGAACGAGGCGGTCCCCGACCCGGCGTCGTTCGCCGACGCGAACGACCGCGCCGCGGCCGAGCGCGCCCTGGCGTACATGGACCTCGAAGCGGGCACGCCGATGAAGGCGATCCCGGTCGACGCGGTCTTCATGGGCTCCTGCACCAACAGCCGCATCGAGGACCTGCGCGAGTTCGCCTCGATCGTGCGCGGCCGCACCAAGGCACCGGGCGTGCGGGTCATGGTCGTGCCCGGCTCCGCGCGCGTGCGGCTGGAGGCCGAGGCCGAGGGGCTCGACAAGGTCTTCGTCGACTTCGGCGCCGAGTGGCGCTTCGCGGGCTGCTCGATGTGCCTGGGCATGAACCCCGACCAGCTGGCTCCGGGGGAGCGGTGCGCGTCGACGAGCAACCGCAACTTCGAGGGCAGGCAGGGCAAGGGCGGCCGCACGCACCTGGTGTCGCCGCTGGTCGCCGCGGCGACCGCCGTGCGCGGCACGCTGTCGAGCCCGTCCGACCTGGCGGCGGACGACGCGCGAGCCGCCGGCGCGAACGACCGGGTGGAGGTCTGACATGGAGAAGTTCTCGACGCACACCGGCATCGCGGCGCCCCTGAAGCGGGCCGCCGTCGACACCGACCAGATCATCCCGGCCGTCTATCTGAAGCGGGTCACCAAGACCGGCTTCGACGACGCGCTGTTCGCGAACTGGCGGCAGGATCCCGAGTTCGTGCTCAACCAGCCCGCGTACGCCGGCGCCAGCATCCTCGTGGCCGGTCCCGACTTCGGCACCGGCTCGAGCCGCGAGCACGCGGTGTGGGCGCTGCGCGACTTCGGCTTCAAGGCCGTGCTGAGCCCGAAGTTCGCCGACATCTTCCGCGGCAACGCCGGCAAGCAGGGCCTGCTCACCGGCGTCATCTCGGAGGACGCTCTGGAGAGCATCTGGACGCTCCTCGAGGCCGAGCCGGGCGTCCCGATGACCGTCGACCTGGAGCGCCGCACGGCGACCCTGGGCGAGCTCGAGGTGCCGTTCGACATCGACGACTACACGCGATGGCGGCTGCTCGAGGGCCTCGACGACATCGGGCTGACCCTGAACGACGAGGGCGCCATCGCACAGTTCGAGGCGCGCCGCGAGGCCTGGCGTCCGCGCACGCTCCCGGTCGCGTAGCGTGGAGCAGACCCCGCAGCCGCGGCGCGGCATCCGCACGGCGATTCCACGAGACACGAGTGAGGTCCATCGGATGAACACCCTCCTGAGCGAGTCGGCGTCGGACACCGATCGCAACCGAGACGCGGGCGCCGAGGTGCTCGCGATCCGGGGCGGTCGGCCGCTGACCGGACGCGTGGACGTCAAGGGCGCCAAGAACCTCGCGACGAAGGCGATGGTCGCCGCGCTCCTCGGCGAGACCGAGAGCGTCCTGCGCGACGTGCCCGACATCAGCGACGTGCACGTGGTCCGCTCGCTCCTGGAGGTCCACGGCGTCGGTGTGGAGGACGACGGCAACGGCGTCCTGCGGCTCGATCCGCGCGGCGCGGTCTCGGCCCACATGGAGGAGATCGACGCGCACGCGGGGGCCTCCCGCATCCCGATCCTGTTCTGCGGTCCGCTCCTGCACCTGCTCGGCCAGGCGTTCATCCCGGATCTCGGCGGATGCCGCATCGGCGACCGGCCGATCAACTTCCACCTCGACGCGCTCCGCAAGTTCGGCGCGATCGTCGAGAAGCAGCCCAGCGGCATCCGCCTCTCCGCCCCCGGCGGGCTGCGCGGCGCCGACATCGAGCTGCCCTACCCGAGCGTCGGCGCGACCGAGCAGGTGCTGCTGACGGCGGTGCGCGCGCGCGGCACCACGGAGCTGCGCAACGCGGCCATCGAGCCCGAGATCATGGACCTCATCGCGGTGCTCCAGAAGATGGGCGCGATCATCTCGTACGAGCCGAACCGCGTGATCTTCATCGAGGGCGTCGACACGCTCACGGGCTACGACCACCGCTGCATCTTCGACCGCAACGAGGCCGCCTCGTGGGCGAGCGCGGCGCTCGCGACCGACGGCGACATCTTCGTCGGCGGCGCCAAGCAGCAGGAGATGCTCACGTTCCTCAACGTGTTCCGCAAGGTCGGCGGCTCGTTCGACATCGCCGAGGACGGCATCCGCTTCCGTCGCGGCGGACCCCTGAAGCCCGTCACCGTCGAGACCGACGTGCACCCCGGCTTCATGACCGACTGGCAGCAGCCGCTCATCGTCGCGCTCACGCAGGCCGAGGGCACCTCCGTGGTGCACGAGACGGTGTACGAGAACCGGCTCGGCTTCACCGAGGCGCTCGTGAAGATGGGCGCCGACATCGTCGTCCATCCGCGCGGGCTGGACGGGCCGTACCGACGCGTCGGTCGGCGCGAGCTCGAGCAGGCGGCCGTGGTGACCGGGCCGACGCCCCTGCACGGCGCCGACATCGTCGTGCCCGACCTGCGCGGCGGCTACAGCCACGTGATCGCGGCGCTGACCGCCGACGGCGAGTCGGTCGTGCGCAACATCGGGATCATCCGCCGCGGCTACGCGCAGTTCCTCGACAAGCTCACCGCGCTCGGCGCCGACTTCGACATCATCGGATAGCGCCGTGCCCGCCCCGATGCCGCGCGCATCCGACGAGAAGACCCGTCCGTCGATCTTCTGGCCGCTCGCCGCGATCGTCGTCCCGCTCGTCGGACTCCTGGCCAAGATCGACGTCGAGGGCGCCGAGCACCTGCCGCGCGAAGGCGCGTTCGTGCTCGCCCCCAACCACTGCAGCGAGATCGACCCGGTCATCGTGGCGGTCGCCACGTGGCGGATGGGCCGGGCTCCCCGCTTCATGGCCAAGGAGAGCCTGTTCCGCGTGCCGGTGCTCGGCTGGGCGCTGCGCAGGACCGGCATGGTGCCGGTCGCCCGCTCCGCCTCGGCGGCCGCCGCCAGGCAGACGCTGAAGAGCTCGGCGGAGCTCGTCGCGCACGGTCGCGGCGTCATCGTCTATCCCGAGGGCTCGCTCACGCGCGACCCCGACCTCTGGCCGATGCGCGGCAAGACCGGCGCCGTGCGGCTCGCGCTCACCCGCGACATCCCGGTCATCCCGCTGGCGCACTGGGGCGTGCAGGAGATCATGCCGCGGTACGGCAAGCTGCGGCTGTGGCCGCCGCGCCGTCGGGTGCGAGTGCTCGTCGGACCGCCGGTCGACCTCGACGAGTACCGTCGCACGCGGTCGCAGCCGACCACCCTCGCGGCCGCGACCGATCGGGTGATGGCAGACATCGCGGGCCTCCTGGCGCAGCTGCGCGGCGAGCCCGCGCCTGCGCAGCGCTGGGATCCGGCCACGCACGGGCAGAAGGAGACGGGACGCCTTGACTCCTAAGCAGACCGCGCCGAAGCCGCGCGTCGCCGTCCTGGGCGCCGGCAGCTGGGGCACGACGTTCGGAAAGGTGCTCGCCGACGGCGGCGCGCACGTCACGATGTGGGCGCGCCGCGCCGAGCTCGCCCACGAGATCCAGGAGGCGAAGCGCAACAGCGAGTACCTCCCCGGCGTCAACCTGCCGCGGTCGATCTCGGCCACGCACCACATCTCCGAGGCCCTCGACGGCGCCACACAGGTCTACCTCGCGATCTCGAGCCAGGCGCTGCGGCAGAACCTCAAGGCGGTGCGGCCCCTCGTCGCCGAGACCGGCGCGCCCATCGTGTCGCTCATGAAGGGCGTCGAGCGGCGCACCGGCCTGCGGATGAGCCAGGTGATCGAGCAGGAGCTGCACTGCGACCCGGAGCGGATCGCCGTGGCATCCGGCCCCAACCTCGCCCTCGAGATCGCGCGCGAGCAGCCCACCGCGGCCGTCATCTCGTCGATCAGCCGCACGACCGCCGAGGACGTCGCCCGTCGCGCGCGCAACTCGTACTTCCGGACGTTCGTGAACACCGACGTCATCGGCACCGAGTTCGGGGGAGTGCTCAAGAACCTGATCGCCGTCGCGATCGGGATCGTCGACGGCGTCGGCTACGGCGAGAACACGAAGGCGTCGATCATCACGCGCGGCCTCGTCGAGATGACCGACTTCGCGGTCGCGCAGGGCGCCGAGCCCGAGACGCTGCAGGGCCTCGCGGGCCTCGGCGACCTCATCGCGACGTGCCAGTCGCCGCTGAGCCGCAACAACACCGCCGGGCGTCTGCTCGGCCAGGGATACAGCTTCCAGGACGTCGTGAAGCAGATGGACCAGACCGCGGAGGGACTCGCCTCGGTGGCGCCGGTCCTGCAGCTGGCCCGGGCGACGCACGTGCACATGCCGATCGTCGAGCAGGTCAAGATGGTGCTCGACGGCACGATGAACCCCCGCGACATCGCACCCCACCTGACGACCGACGACGACCAGCCGACCGGCGAGAGGACCCAGAATGGACAAGACGGCGGTGGCGGTGCTCTTTGGCGGTCGGTCCAGCGAACATTCGATCAGCTCCGCAACAGCCGGGGGCGTCCTGCGGGCGATTGACCGCGAGCGCTACCGCGTGATCCCGGTGGGCATCACGCGCGACGGCGCGTTCGTCCTCGAGGACGACGACGCCGCGAAGTTCGCGCTCGACCCGGAGCGGCTGCCCGAGGTCGCCGACAACGGCACCCGCGTGCTGTGGCCCGAGGCCGCCGGCACGCGCGAGCTGCGCGTGCGCCGCGCCGACGGCACGGTCGAGGAGCTCGGCGAGGTCGACGTCGTGCTCCCGATCCTGCACGGCACGCACGGCGAGGACGGCACCATCCAGGGCTTCTTCGACACCCTCGAGGTGCCGTACGCGGGCGGCGGCGTGCTCGACTCCGCGCTGTGCATGGACAAGCACTTCATGAAGATCGTGCTCGAGGCCACCGGCGTCCGCGTCGTGCCCTGGGTCACCGTGACGACGGCCGGCTGGAACGCCGACGCCGATCGGGTGCGGGCGGACGTGGCATCCCTCGGCTTCCCCGTCTTCGTCAAGCCCGCACGCGCGGGATCCAGCGTCGGCGTGTCGAAGGTGCACGGTCCCGACGAGCTCGACGCCGCGATGGCCGTCGCGTTCGCCGAGGACCACAAGGTGCTCGTCGAGGAGGCCATCGCCGGTCGCGAGATCGAGGTCGCCGTGCTCGAGGGCCGCGACGGCGCGCCCGCGCGCGCGTCGCTGCCGGGCGAGATCGTGCTGACGACGCGCGAGTTCTACGACTTCGAGGGCAAGTACCTCGGCGGCGACGGCGCCGAGGTCGTGTGCCCCGCCGCGCTCACGCCCGAGCAGATCGAGGCGGTGCAGGCGCAGGCGCTGCGCGCGTTCGCCGCGGTCGACGGGCAGGGCCTCGCGCGCGTGGACTTCTTCCTCACCGACGACGGGCTGTACGTCAACGAGCTCAACACGATGCCCGGCTTCACGCCGATCTCGATGTTCCCGAAGTGCTGGATCGCGTCGGGGCTCGCCTATGGCGATCTGATCACCGAGCTGGTCGAGATCGCGCGCTCGCGTCGCTGACAGCGGTCAGGGCTCGACGGTCTCGACGTTCGTGCAGGCGCGCTCGGCGGGTATGCGCTGCACGAGCGGGCCGAGCGCCGAGAGCACCTCGTTCGACGCGACGACCTCGTTGTCGAGAAAGACCTCGACGGCGGGCGTGCGACCGTAGCTCGTGACGAGGTAGCGCGGAGCCTGCGACTCGTCGACGATCCAGTCGACGCCGCCGACCGTGATGCAGCGCGCCTCGGTCGGGCCGGGCGGCTCGACGCCGCACGTCAGGATCACCGCGGTGCCCTTCCCCGGCTCGCCCCACGCACCGGTCGCCTGCGCGTCGGTCCAGCGGCGCTCCTGGCCGTCGATCGTGGCGGGAAGGCGCACGGTGACCTCGGCGCACAGCGGATCGTCCGCGTCCTTCGCGGGCTGCAGCGACACCGACGAGGCGCAGCCGGCGAGGGATGCCGCGGCGACGACGACCACGAGCGCACGGGCGAGGCGGGGCATCCCTCCAGGCTACCCGCGCTCGCCCCCTCCCCCCGACCCCCGACTCCTTTTGACCGCGAGAGTGCAACTGTGCACCGAGAGCGCATGCTGGTCGCGCACTCTCGGTGCACCGTTGACTTCTCGCGGTCTGAGGCGGCATCCGAGCGGGCGGGCGGACGGGGCCGGGTAGCGTAGGGGGGTGCACGAGGCGACGGTGGGGGAGCTCAGCGAGGGCGAGATCCTCGACCGCATCCTCGCGGTGCTGGCGGGGTCCTCGCGGGCCGTCGTCGGCCCGGGCGACGACGCCGCGGTGCTCGCGGCACCGGGCGGCCGCGTCGTCGTCACGACCGACACGCTCGTGCACGGCCCCGACTTCCGCCTGGCCTGGTCGGGCGGCCGCGACCTCGGCTTCAAGGCGGCGGCCGTGAACCTCGCCGACGTCGCCGCGATGGGCGCCCGTCCCACCGCGCTGTTCGTCGCCCTCGCGATGCCCGACGACACGCGCATCGGCTTCGTCGAGGAGCTCGCCGCGGGCCTGCGCGAGGCGTGCGACGCCCTCGCACCCGGCTGCGCCGTCGAGGGCGGCGACCTCACGGTGTCCGAGACGCTCACGATCGCCGTCACCGCGATCGGCGTCCTCGACGGGGTCGCACCGGTCCTCCGCTCCGGCGCCCGGCCGGGCGACGTGGTCGCCGTCGCGGGCGAGCTCGGCCTCGCCGCGCGCGGCCTCGCGGTGCTCTTCGACCGCTTCCGCGACGCCGCGGGCGAGCCGGTCGCCGTCGACGACGGCATCCTGTCCGCGGACGATCGCCGGGCGCTCCGTGCGCAGCTGCGGCCCGCGCCGCCGGTGACGCTGGGCGTCGCTGCGGCGGATGCCGGAGCCCACGCCCTCATGGACGTCTCGGACGGGCTGGCGCTCGACGCGCGGCGCATGGCCGAGGCCTCCGGGGTGACGATCGACCTCGACGTCGCGGCGCTCGGCGACGATCCCGCCCTGGCGCTGGACGGCGGCGAGGACCATGCGCTGCTGGCCGCGTTCCCCGGGCGGTCGCTGCCCGACGGCTTCCGCGCGATCGGCCGCGTCACGGCGCGCGCCGCGGCCCCCGTCACGGTCGCCGGCGCACCCTACGAGCGCGCCGGCGGGTGGGACCCCTACCGCGACTGGGACCACCGCACCGGTTGAGTCCACCCGGCTCGCACGCCGCGCCCGGACGGCCGCGCGACGGAGTCAGTCCAGGTGGCGGATCAGCTCCTCGAGCGCCGAGATCCGCGCGACGCCGTCGTGGCGCGGCGGCCGCTGATGCCCGCGCGTGAAGTGGACGTATCGCGTCCCGAGCTCTTCGGCGATCTCGTGGTCGTGGTTCGTGTCGCCGACGAGCAGCACCTCGCGCGGCGCGTGGCCGGCGCCGTCGAGCCACGTCGCGATCACGTCGCGCTTCGACGCGGCGTGCGCGTCGGTGATGCTGAGGATCGCGTCGAACGCGCCGTCGAGCGCGTGCGGACGCATCTGCGCGGCCAGCAGCGGCGCCTGGGTCGCGGATGCGAGCACCTGCCCGATGCCCCGCGCGCGTACCGCGGCGATGGTCTCGCGCGCTCCCTCGTGCAGCACGAGCGCGCTGTCGTCGCGCGCGAGGAGGGCGAGGTAGTGGTCGACCGCAGGGCGGTACTCGTGCGGGCGGATGCCGGCATCCAGGTAGAAGTCCTGCAGGGGGAACCGGAACAGCGCCCGGTAGCCGTCGGTGTCGTCGATCACCGGCTTGCCGAACGCCGTGAGCGTGCTGTTCATGATCCGCAGGCAGCGCTCGACGTCGTCGAGGAGCGTCCCGTTCCAGTCCCAGCACACCGCGCGCACGCCCACGGCACCAGCGTATCCGCGTGCGACGGCGCGGACTCGCACGAGCGAACAGAGCGCGCGCCTCACGCGGGCGGCCTCGTATCGGGCTCGGTGAAGGGCTGGTCGCCGAGCCGATCAGGGTCGGGCGACCCACCACAGGGTCGTGTCGCCGTAGCGCTTCGAGCGGGTGAGCTCCACTCCGGCGGGCAGCGCGGGCTGCGGCGACCTGGCTGCGCGCTCGATCACGACGACGGCATCGGGGGCCAGGGCCGGCACGAGCAGCTCCAGGGTCGCGGCCAGCTCGGACTCGCCGAGGTCGTACGGCGGGTCGAGGAACACGAGGTCGTACGGGCCCGGCTCGCGGCGCAGGAACGCGTCGACCCCCGCGCGGTGGACGCGCACGCGGGCGCCGGCCGCCGCGCGCGCGACGTTCCGGGCGTTCCGTTCGGCGACGGATGCCGCGGCCGGCGCCCTCTCGACGAGGTCCGCCGACGCGGCGCCGCGGCTGATCGCCTCGAGCGCGAGAGCGCCGGATCCGGCGTAGAGGTCGAGCACGGCGGCATCCCGCACGCGATCGGCGGCGTCGAGCGCGCCGAACAGCGACTCGCGCACGCGATCGCTCGTGGGCCGCGTGCCCGAGCCCGGCACCGCGAGGGCGAGCGAGCCGGCGCGGCCGGCGATGATGCGCGTCACACGCTCACGATAACCGGGTCGCCGGGGCGGACCCGACACGGATCGTGCCGCGCTGCCATTCGGCGACGTCTCGCCGGGTGTCGGACCGCGCTCCTAGACTCGGAGCCATGCCGGTCACGCTGTCCTCGCGCCTCGACGGCGTCGTGGGCGGCAAGACCGCGGGGGCCCTCTCGCGCGCCTTCGGCATGGCGACCGTCGGCGACCTCCTGGCGCACTATCCGCGGCGCTACGCGCTCCGCGGCGAGCTGACGCCGATCTCGTCGCTCCCCGTGGGCGAGACCGTCACGATCGTCGCCGAGGTGCGCTCGGTGAACGCGCGGCACATGCGCAACCGCAAGGGCTCGATCCTCGAGGTCGTGATCGGCGACGGACACGGCACCGTGGCCCTCACGTTCTTCAACCAGGCGTGGCGGCAGAACGAGCTCAAGGCGGGGAGGCAGGGCATCTTCTCGGGCAAGGTCGGCGAGTTCAAGGGGCACAGACAGTTCGCGCACCCCGACTACGAGCTGTTCGACGACGAGGACGAGGCCCGCATGAGCGCCGAGGCCCGGCAGCACGAGCCCATCCCCATCTACCCGGCCACGAGCACCCTGCCGAGCTGGCAGATCCAGAAGGTCGTCGAGCTCGCGCGCACCGTGCTGGGCCCCGTGCCCGACCCGCTCCCCGACGGGTTCCGTCGCAGGCAGGGGCTGCTCGACGCGCGTACCGCGCTCGACCGCATCCACGCACCCGACTTCATCGAGCAGGTCGAGCCCGCGCGCCAGACCCTGCGCATGCACGAGGCGTTCGTGCTGCAGGCGGCTCTCCTGCAGCAGCGGCAGTTCGTGCGCGCGCTGTCGGCCACCGCGCGGCCGCCGGGCGATCTGCTCGAGCGCTTCGACGCCGCCCTGCCGTTCGAGCGCACGCCCGACCAGGTCGCGGTCGGCGACCGCATCGCCCGCGACCTCGAGGGCGCGTGGCCGATGAACCGGCTCGTGCAGGGCGAGGTGGGCTCCGGCAAGACGCTCGTGGCGCTGCGCGCGATGCTGCAGGTCGCCCAGTCGGGCGGCCAGTCGGCGCTCATCGCCCCGACCGAGGTGCTCGCGGCGCAGCACCTCCGCTCGATCGCCCGGATGCTGGGGCCGCAGCTCGCGCCCGAGCTCATGCCCACGCTCCTGACGGGTCAGCTCTCCGCACCCGAGCGGCGCAAGGCGGCGCTGCGCGTCGCGTCGGGCCAGGCCCGCATCGTCGTCGGCACGCACGCGCTGCTGAGCGCCTCCACCACGTTCGCCGACCTCGGGCTCGTCGTGGTCGACGAGCAGCACCGCTTCGGCGTCGAGCAGCGCGAGACGCTCCGGGCCAAGGGCACCTCGCCGCACGTCCTCGTGCTCACCGCCACGCCGATCCCGCGGACGGTCGCGATGACGGTGTTCGGCGACCTCGACGTCTCGACGATCCGGACGCTCCCGGCCGGACGGTCCGGCATCTCGACCTTCGTCGCCCCGCTCGACGAGCGGCCCGGTTGGTTCGCGCGCGTGTGGGAGCGCATCGCCGAGGAGGTCGCGCTCGGGCGCCAGGCCTTCGTCGTGTGCGCGGCCATCGACGCCGAGACCGCCACCGGCGAGGAGGCCGACCCCGCGACGGATGCCGCGGCGCCCGAGGACGGCCGCACGCGGTGGGGCGTCGTCCAGGTGCGCGACCTGCTGTCGCGGCATCCCGCGTTCGCGTCGATCCGCGTCGAGCTCCTGCACGGCAAGCTGCCGTCCGAGCAGAAGGACGCGGTCATGCAGGCGTTCGCACGCGGCGAGATCGACGTGCTCGTCGCCACGACCGTGGTCGAGGTGGGCGTCGACGTGCCGAACGCGTCGACGATGGTCATCCTCGAGGCCGACCGGTTCGGCGTCTCGCAGCTGCATCAGCTCCGCGGTCGCGTCGGGCGGGGGAGCATCCCCGGGCTGTGCCTGCTCGTGACCGAGGCGCCCGCCGGAACGCCCGCGCGCATCCGCGTCGAGGCCGTGGCCGCCACGGGCGACGGGTTCGAGCTCGCCGAGGTCGACCTGCAGCTCCGCGGCGAGGGCGACGTGCTGGGCGACGCGCAGTCCGGTGCGCGCTCGTCGCTGCGGCTGCTGCGCGTCGTGGCCGACGCCGACCTCATCGCGCTCGCCCGCGACGAGGCGGAGCGCGTGCTCGACGAGGATCCGGCGCTCCTGCGCCATCCCGGGCTCGCCGAGGCGATCGAACGACGGGTGGGGCAGCAGGAGCGCGCCGCGCTCGCGAAGAACTGACACGCGGGCGCACGCCGCCGCTCCGCCCGCCCGTCGACCGCGCCCGCTTCGCGTGCACGTGGGGCCGATAGGCTGTGCGGCATGAGCAACCGCATCGCGGTCGTCCCCGGTTCCTTCGATCCGCCCACCCTCGGGCACCTCGACGTGATCCAGCGCGCGGCCACGCTGTACGACCAGCTGCACGTGCTGGTGGTGCACAATCCCGACAAGGCGGCGATGCTGCCGATCGCGCAGCGCGTGAGCCTGCTCGAGCAGTCGATCGCCGAGGCCGGCGTCACCGGCGACGTCGTCGTGGCGTCGTGGAGCATGGGCCTGCTCGTCGACTACGCCACCGAGGTGGGCGCGGGCGTGCTCGTCAAAGGCATCCGCTCCCAGATCGACGTCGCATACGAGACGCCCATGGCGATCGTGAACCGCCACCTCACGCACGTCGAGACGGTGTTCCTGCTACCCGACCCTGCGCACGCGCTCGTCTCCAGCTCGCTGGTGCGGCAGGTGGCGGCCCTCGGCGGCGACGTGTCGCCGTTCGTGCCGTCCGCCGTCGCCCGCTTCCTCGACACGGGCGCTCCCGCCCACTGAGTTCGGCCCCGGGCCGTCGCACGGCGGCTAGCATGGACGACCGTGGTCAGGAAGCGCATGAACGGTCCCTTCATCCTCCCCGTGCGCGACATCGTGCATCGTCCGGGAGAGATGCGCGAGTTCGAGCTCGACGTCCCCGTCCCCGAGAAGTGGGGCGAGGGACTCGTCGCCGTCGCCGCGGGCGAACCGATCGATCTGTCGGTCCGTCTCGAGTCCGTGCACGAAGGCATCCTGGTCACCGCCGACATCGCGACGCGGTACGAGGGCGTGTGCGGCCGGTGCCTCATCGACATCGCACAGCCTGTCGAAGTCGAGTTTCAGGAACTGTTCGGGTACCCTGGAACAGAAGCGACGGACTTCGAGGTTCAAGACGACCACGTGGATCTTGAACCTCCTGTTCGTGATGCCATCGTCCTCGCGCTTCCGTTCCAGCCGGTATGTCAGCCGGATTGCCCCGGACTCGACCCGGTCACGGGCGAGAGGCTGACCGTCGAGGCAGGGCACGAGCCCGCCGTCGCCGATCCGCGCTGGGCCGAACTCCAGAACTTCACCCGCGGCACCGAGGCGTCACGCCCGGCCGCCGACAACACAGAGAAGAGCTAGCCATGGCAGGCAACCCCCCCAAGCGCAAGGTCTCCCGCTCCAACACGCGCTCGCGTCGCGCGCAGTGGAAGGCGGAGGCCCCGGCCCTCGTCAAGTCGGTCGAGAACGGCAAGGTCGTCTACAGCCGCCCGCACCAGGCGAAGGTCGTCACCGACTCGCAGGGCACCGAGCTGTTCCTCGAGTACAAGGGCCGCAAGGTCGCCGACATCTGACCTTCCGCGGCCTACCCACTGCCGTGACCGACGTCCTGCTGGGGCACGACGTGCTGATCGAGCAGCTCGGGGTCGACATCGATCCGGAGCTGCTCACCCTTGCGCTCACTCATCGCTCGTACGCGTATGAGAACGGCGGCATCGCCCACAACGAGCGGCTGGAGTTCCTGGGGGACTCCATCCTCGGCCAGGCGGTGACCGTCCACCTGTTCCGACAGCATCCGGATCTCGATGAGGGCTCGCTCGCCAAGCGACGCGCCAGTGTCGTGTCGACCGTCGCGCTCGCCGAGGTCGCGCGCGGCATCGACCTGGGTGCTCACGTGCGTCTCGGCCGCGGCGAGGACCAGACCGGCGGGCGCGACAAGGACTCGATCCTCGCCGACACCATGGAGGCGGTGATCGGGGCGGCGTTCCTCGCGGCCGGTCCCGAGGCGGCGGGCGCGCTCGTGCTCCGCCTCGTGCAGCCGCTGCTGGAGGACCCCACGCGCTACGGCGCCGCGATGGACCCGAAGACGAGCCTGCAGGAGCTCGCCGCACGCCTCGAGCTGCCGCCGCCCACGTACGACCTCGAGTCCGACGGGCCCGACCACAGCCGCCTGTTCACCGCGACGGTGACCGTCGGCGACGTGTCGCTGCACGGTCAGGGCACGAGCAAGAAGCAGGCGCAGATGGCCGCCGCGCTCGCGGTGTGGCGCGAGCTGACCGCGCGTTCCTGAGCGGCCCACGTGCCTGAGCTGCCCGAGGTCGAGGTCGTCCGCGCGGGTCTCGCGCCGGCGATGACCGGCGCGCTGCTCGCCGGCGTCACCGTGCTCGACGGGCGCGCGCTGACGCGCCATCCCGGTGGTGCGGTCGACTTCGAGGCCGCGCTCACCGGCCGGACGGTGCACACCGTCGCCCGGCGCGGCAAGTTCCTGTGGATGCCGCTCGTCGACCCGCTGTCGCGCGGAGCCGGCGGCGAGGCGGTCGTCGCACATCTCGGCATGAGCGGCCAGCTCCTGCTGCGCGCGCCCGGCGCCGCGCCCGAGCGTCACGAGCGCGTGCGCTTCGACATCGTGCATCCGCGACACGGCGAGCTGGCCGTCGTGTTCGCCGACCAGCGCACGTTCGGCTCGCTGGCCGTCGACGCGCTCGTGCCGACGCCCGACGGCGCCGCCGGCGGCTGGGGGACGGATGCCGCGTCCACCCCGAGCCAGGTCGCGCACATCGCGCGCGACCCGCTCGATCCCGCCTTCGACGACGCGGCGTTCCGCGCCGTCCTGCGGCGATCGCGGTCTGCCGTCAAGCGCGTGCTCCTCGACCAGACCGTGGCGAGCGGCATCGGCAACATCTACGCCGACGAGGCGCTGTGGTCGGCCCGCATCCATCCCGAGACGCCCGCCGCGGCGCTGTCGACGCGGACGGCCGGCCGCCTCCTCGCCGACGTGCGGGCGGTGTTCCACAAGGCGCTCGCCGAGGGCGGCACGAGCTTCGACGCGCAGTACGTCGACGTGAACGGCCGCTCGGGCTACTTCGCCCACTCGCTGAACGCCTACGGACGCACGGGGGAGCCGTGCGCGCGCTGCGGCCGCCCGATCGTGCGGGTCTCGTTCATGAACCGGTCGAGCCACTTCTGCCCCCGCTGCCAGCGACG
>NZ_JBDIAB010000002.1:0-49885 GCF_039812165.1 Microbacterium sp. | reverse complement strand
ATGCCACGGCTCCCCCAAACCGTACACATCGCGTCGCTCGATCACGGCCATGTCGGCCCCCTCCCTGCCGTCCCACGTCCTGGCCCCCACCATACGAGCAGCGGGGTGCGAGGCGCCAGAGCCCTTATTGCCCAGAACCGCGGAATTACGGGGATTCTCGAGCTTTCCTGAACTGTCTCGAACTGTCCGGATCGGTGTTGATTTTCCTCGGTGCTCCGACAGCCGGCCGAGTCAGTGGTCGGGGTCGGCGTAGTGCCCAGAGCGCGCGGTTGGTAAGCGGAGCGCGGAGCGCGGAGTCTGCAACGAGCGAGCGGCGGGAAATGGAGCCGGGCCCGACCACTAACCTCTCGCCGTCGGAGCGCTCATCGAGGTGTCCTCTGATCGCGTCGCTAGAGTTCAATCGGTCCTGGCGAGCGTACCTCGTCCGGCAGCCCGCCCTCGAGGATGGCGACGACCATCTTCACGGCGCGGTCCGAGAGCGCATCCCCCGGATAGAAGTCTTCGTAGAGCTCCTCGGCGTCATCGAGTGTCGTGACGTCGCACAGTCGCAGGAGCTGCCGGATATCGTTGGTATCGCGGCCGGGCCGGTTGGCGCGCAGCTTCATCGCCAGCATCGCGTCCTTCGCGGCGACCTGGATCACGATGCCGTCGTGGGCGTAGCTGGTCTCCCACTGGACCGGCCTGCGGCCGAACGTGGGAAGCGCATCAGCCTTTTCGACGTCGAAGTTCAGCCAGCCTGGATCCCACCCGCGGGACTGCGCCACCTTCGCCGCGGCCGCTCCGACTTCGGCGTCGCTTCCCGGCTCGATGTGGAGCGAATCGAGATCCTGCGTCGTGCCGCGGTCGAAATAGCGGAGCGCCAGAGCAGCTCCACCGACGATCCGGATACCTGCGACCTGGTGAGAGGCGCGCAGCTCCGTGATGAGCGCCCTCAGCCCACCGAGGATGTCCTCTCTGCCGAGCGTCGTCGCCATGCTCACACGCTCGCGAAGGTGTCACGCCAGACGAGCACGCCGCGCTCAGCGAACTCGTCGGGCACTTCCGACGCGGGCGGAGACGGGTCGGCCGGATCAACCTCGAGCGTCGCGGGCGCGCGGAGATACCGGCTCGGATCGGATACCCACTCAGGTGCGGGGAGCCCTCCCTCTCGCAGCCGCCAGGAGACGAGCCCGGCGAGCGCGGCATCCCACGCTCGATGCTGCGTTGACGCCGGCTCTGCCAGGCCGAGAACCCCTCGCACCAACCCGCGCTCAGCGAGGAGGTTGTCGTTGAGTTGCAGTAGCGCGCGAAGAGCGCCCTCCTTATCGCCCGCTGCCAACCGACGCCGGATCTCTTCAGCCGCAGTCGCCGCGTCGTCGCGCTGGGTCGGTGCGGAGTACAGCCGATGCCCCGCGCCCGCGAGCAATCGCTCTACGGTGCCGAACTCCGTATCTCGCCCGCCCTCCGACCGGGAGACACGACTCTGATCGATGCGGGTGCGCTCTGCGAGTTGCTTTTGGGTGAGTCGCCGGCTCTTGCGCGCGGCGCGGATGAGCGTTGAAGCAGCCATCACGCCCTCCGATCAATATTATGACTTTGAAGACATATTCTACCTGAATCCGCTCTGCCGTCTGCAAGCTGTCGTGCCAGGACGACGGACTAACACGCGCGCGGTGCCCGGTATCTGCCCGCGGAGCGCTCCGAGAAGTCGCGGCGCAACTGGTGACGCACGGCGAGGTGATCCAGCTTGCCGAGGCGACTCGCACGTCGACATACCGCACGTTCATCCTCGTGCTGTCGTACTGCGGACTCCGCTGGAGCGAGGCGATCGGCATGCACCTCCGCGACATCAACTTCGAGCGCCAACGTATCCCGGTCAACCGAGCCTCCGTCGAGGTCGAAGGACGCATCGTCATCGGCGCACCGAAGAACTGGGAGCGGCGGATCGTCCTCTTCCCGAGTTCATCGAAGAGCCGCTGAAGGAGATGTGCCGCGGCAAGAGTCCGGACGGCCTCGCGTTCACCGACGCCGACGGCAACCACCTGGGGCGGGCGAAAACGAGTGTCGGCACGACCTCCTCGTATGCCGCAGAGCTCGAGCGGTCCGGCGTCGAGCGACTCACACCGCACGACCTCCGACACACGGCGGCGAGCCTCTCGATCTCGTCGGGCGCGGACGTCAAGGCGGTGCAGCGGATGCTCGGCCACAAGTCCGCAGCCATGACGCTCGACACGTACGCCGACCTCTTCGAGGACGACCTCTCCGATGTCGCCGCGCGTCTCGATCAGGGTGCGCTCGCGGCTGATGTCAGCCGGATCATTCAGGTATGAGTTGTGTGGGCAAATCCGTGGTCGAGCCCCGAAACTGTGGGCAAATTGTGGGCAGATCGCGAAACCGCGTCGAGCGAGAGCAAACGAAAAGGGCCAGGAATCCGCGCACTTCCGCGGGTTTCTGACCCTTTTCCGTGACAACGGCTCGTGGAGATGGGGGGAATCGAACCCCCGTCCATCGCTGGGATACTGCGTCTTCTCCGGGCGCAGTCTGTGAGAGCGTTCTGCTCGGCTCCGACCTTTGTCACAGACACCTAGGTCGACGAGCCCAGTCTGGGAGAAGTCCCGCGCGACGTCCAGACGCCGTCGCGCAGCGAGATCCCTAGATGACGCCAGGATCCGTAGCGGGATCGCCTACGGTCTGACGGAGTTCAGGCTCGCTTAGGCAGCGAGGGCGAACTCAGTGCGCTTAGGTTCGGCACTTATTGGTTCGCAGAGATCGTTAACGAGATAACCCTGCATCCTCGGCCCGCTTCCCGCAGCTTCGCAGGCGATGTCGAAACCGATCATCCCCGTGGAGCCTTCCGGCAGGGCCGCTGTCACGCTGTGGAGTTGTCAGATCCGGATGCCGTGGCATCCGAGCCTCCCAGCATACAACCGTCGCCCTCCTCGCACCATTCCCGGCGGCGTAGAGTCTGGGCATGAACGAAGTCACCATCACGGTCCGCGGTTCGCACGAGACGCGCATCGCGCCGGAGCGCGCGATCGCGCACGTCACCGCCCGCGTCGACGGTCCCGCCCGCGGCGGCGTCGTCGAACGGATCGCCGCTCTCGCCGCGCCCGTGCGCGCGGACCTCACCGAACGCAAGACGGCCGGCGCCGTCGCCGAGTGGTCGAGCCAGCGCGTGTCGGTCTGGTCGGAGCGGCCGTGGAACGCCGAGGGCCGCCAGCTCGACCTCGTCCACCACGCGTCGGTGGAGTTCACCGCGACGTTCACCGACTTCATGCTGCTCTCGGACTGGCTCAACGGCGTCGCCGAGAACGACGGCCTGCAGGTCGGCTCGGTCGAGTGGGAGCTCTCCCCCGAGACCCGCGCCCGCGTCGAGCGCGAGGTCGCGGCCGCGGCGGTCACGGTCGCGGTCGAGCGCGCGACCGCCTACGCGAGCGCGATCGGCCGGGGCACGGTGACGCCGCTCGAGATCGCCGACCCGGGCCTGCTCACCGGTCACGGCGACCCCGGCGCCGGCCCGCAGCCGCTGCGCATGGCGCGGTCGGCCATGGCGATGGATGCCGGTGGCTCACCCGCGGTCGACTTCCAGCCCGACGACCTCGTGGTCTCGGCGTCGGTCGAGGCGCGCTTCACGGCCCGCTGACCCTCTTCCCTTTCTGATATATCAGTGCCATACTAGAGAGCGGAGATCGTCGACCGCAGTATCAGGGGGCACCGTGCAACGACTGGCACACCGGCTGGAACGCCTGGGCACCGAGACCGCGTTCCGGGTCGCGCAGGCCGCGGCCGCGTGGAGCGCGAAGGGCAACCGCGTGTACCCCTTCCATCTCGGCGACATCAACATCCCGACCGCGCCCCACATCGTCGAGGCGATGAACGCCGCGATCGCCGACGGTCGCACCGGCTACTGCCCGGGTCCCGGCATCCCGCTGCTGCGCGAGGCGCTCGCCGACGACCTCGGCTCGCGCCGGGGCATCGACCTCTCCCCCGACAACGTGGTCGTGATGACCGGCGGCAAGCCGGTGATCGGCAAGTTCCTCCAGGCGGTCATGGATCCCGGTCAGGAGGTCCTGTACCCGAACCCGGGCTACCCGATCTACGAGTCGCAGATCGACTATCTGGGCGGGCGGGCGGTTCCGTACCGCTACCTGCCGACCGACGACGGCTTCGCGATCGACCTCGACCAGGTGCGCGCGTCGATCACGCCGAACACCGTCGCGATCGTCTACAACGACCTGCAGAACCCCATCTCGGCCGAGTCCACCGCCGCCGAGCGCGAGGCGATCGCGCAGCTCGCCATCGAGCACGACCTGTGGGTGCTCTCCGACGAGGCCTACTTCGAGGCCCGCTACGAGGGCGTCTCGCAGTCGATCGCATCGCTCCCCGGCATGGCCGCGCGCACCGTCATCCTCTACACGTTCAGCAAGAAGTTCGCGATGACCGGATCCCGCCTGGGGTGCGCCGTCGCCCCGGTCGAGCTCGCCCACGCCTTCGGCACGCTGAACACCAACGACGAGTCGTGCACCACCCACTACGTGCAGTGGGCGGGCGTCGAGGCGCTGCGGGGCACGCAGGAGCCGGTGCGGCAGATGCTCGACGTGCTGCGCGAGCGACGAGACGCCGCGTGCGACGCGGTGAACGCCATCCCCGGGATGCACGTCGCGGTGCCGCACTCGACGTTCTACCTGTTCCCCGACGTCACCGACACGATGGCGCGCATGGGCCTCACCGACGTTGCCGAGTTCGCCACCGCCGCCCTGCAGCACACCGGCGTGTCGTTCTGCACCCGTGAGCACTTCGGACGGCGCCAGCCCGGCGAGGAGCGCCAGTACATCCGCCTCGCCTACTCCGGCATCGACCTCCCCGACATCACCGAGGGGCTCGGCCGCCTGCGCGAGTGGATCGAGGCGGCATGAGCCGGATCCTCGTCACCGGCCGGATCCCGGATGCCGCCGTCGAGCGGCTCCGCGCCGAGCACGACGTCGATGCCTGGACCGGCGCCGAGTCCATCGGCCGCGACCAGCTGCTCCGCCGCGCGGCCGGGTCCGACGCCGTCGTGAGCCTGCTCACCGACCGCATCGACCGCGAGCTGCTGGATGCCGCCGGCCCCCGGCTGAAGGTCGTCGCGAACGTCGCCGTCGGGTACGACAACATCGACGTCGCGGCGTGCTCCGAACGCGGCGTCGTCGCCACGAACACGCCGGGCGTGCTCACCGAGGCCACCGCCGACATCGCGTTCGCCCTGATCCTGATGGCGACGAGGCGGCTCGGCGAGGGCGAGCGGCTCATCCGCTCGGGCGACGCCTGGAAGTGGGGGATGTCGTTCCTCCTCGGCACCGGCCTGCAGGGCAAGACGCTCGGCGTCGTCGGCATGGGCGGCATCGGGCGGGCCACCGCGCGCCGCGCGCGAGCATTCGGGATGGACGTCGTCTACCAGTCGCGCAGCGCCGTCGACCCCGGCGTCGCGGCCGAGCTCGACGCCCGCCGCGTCGAGCTCGACGAGCTCCTCGAGATCGCGGACGTCGTCTCGCTGCACTGCCCCTACAGCCCGGCCACCCACCACCTGATCGGCGCTCGGCAGCTCGCCGCGATGAAGCCGTCGGCCGTGCTCGTCAACACCGCGCGCGGACCGATCGTGGACGAGGACGCCCTCGCGACGGCGCTCGACGAGAGGGTCATCGCGAGCGCCGGCCTGGACGTCTACGAGCACGAGCCGCGCGTGCACCCCGCTCTGCTGCGGCTCCAGAACGTCGTGCTGCTGCCGCACCTGGGCTCGGCGACGGTCGAGACGCGCACCGCGATGGCGACGCTCGCCGCCGACAACGTGCTCGCCGTCCTCCGGGGTGACCAGCCGCCCACGCCGATCACGCGCTGACGCCGATCACGCAGCGGCGTCAGATCACCGCGCGCACCGCGTGCTCGAACCCGTCGACGTGCTCGCGGGCGATGCGCTCGGCATCGTCCGCCCGACCGTCGAGGACCGCCTCGAGGAGCGCGACGTGCTCGCCGACATGGTCCTCGACGTGCGGCATCCGGCCGATCACGAGGCACCAGATGCGCGTCGCGAGGTTGTCGTAGGTGATGAGGACGTTCTGGAGGTGCGCGTTGCCGGATGCCGCGTAGATCGCCCGGTGCACGTCGAGGTCGTGCCGCATGAGCTCTCGCGTGTGCGTGTGGCCGAGGTCGGCGGCGCGCAGCGCCTCGAGGAGCTCGGCGAGCCGCGCCTGCTGCTCGGGGGTGGCGAAGCGGGCCGCGCGGGCGGCGGCCAGGGGCTCGAGCCGCGCGCGGATCTCCGAGATCTCGACCAGATCGGTGATGTCCACCGTCGAGGCGAAGGTGCCGCGGCGCGCATAGACCGAGACCAGGTGCTCGGACTCCAGTCGCTTGATCGCCTCGCGCACCGGCGTGCGGCCGATGCCGAGCTCCTTGCCGATGAGGTCGTCGTTGATCGGCGTGCCCGGCGGGATGTCGAGGACGATGAGGCGATCGCGCAGCACGTCCGTCGCATAGTCCGCGAGCGAGCGCCCGTCCAGTTCTTCCAGGGTCGGCACATCCGTAGTCTATGGGCTGCGCGCACGCGGGCCCGGTGAGCCCGGCCGGCGCCTCCGCTCCCTGCGGGGTCCGGCGCCGGCCGGAGGACCTCAGCGCGCGTGGTTGTGCATCACGTGCTTGGTGCGCGAGTAGTCGTCGATCGAGTACGCGGAGAGGTCGCGCCCGTAGCCGGAAGACTTGAACCCGCCCCAGGGCATCTCGCTCGCGAGCACCAGGTGCGCGTTCACCCATACGGTGCCGGCGTCGATCTTCGACGGGAGGTCGATCGCGCGCCGGGCGTTCTCGGTGTACACCGAGGCCGAGAGGCCGTACGGACCGGCGTTCGCGCGCCGGATGGCCTCGTCCTCGGTCTCGAACGTCTCGACCGTGATGACCGGTCCGAAGATCTCCTCGGTCGCGCACTCGGCGCCCTCCGGGACGTCGACGAGCACGGTCGGCGCGATGAAGAAGCCCGCCCCCTCCAGCGGTCCTCCGCCGACGCTGGCCCGGATGCCCTGCTCCGCCGCCCGTGCGAGGTGGCCCTGGACGCGCTCGTAGTGCTCGCGGGAGATCATCGGCCCGATCTCGACCTCGTCGCCGGCGGCGGGCTCGCCGACCACGAAGCTCGCGACCTCGCGCGTGAGGTGGTCGACGAACTCCTCGGCGACCGAGGCCTCGACGAGCACGCGGCAGGCGGCGCCGCACTCCTGACCCGCGTTCCAGAACCCCGCGAACCGCAGCGACGACGCCGCCGCGGGCAGGTCGGCGTCGGCGAACACGAGCACGGGCGCCTTGCCGCCGAGCTCCAGGTGCACGCGCTTGAGCGTGTCGGAGGCGGCCTTCGCGACGTACTTGCCGCTGTTCACCGAGCCGGTGAGCGCGATCATGGCGATGTCGGGATGCTCGGCGAGACGCGCCCCGACCGTGCTCCCCTTGCCGGTGACGACGTTCAGCACCCCGGCGGGCAGGATGTCGGCGGTCAGCTCGGCGAGCTTGAGGGTCGACAGCGGGGTCGACTCGGCGGGCTTGAGCACGAGCGTGTTGCCCGCGGCCAGGATCGGCGCGATCTTCCAGACGCCCATGAGCAGCGGATAGTTCCACGGCGTGACGGCGCCGACCACGCCCAGCGGCTCCCGCACGATCACCGACAGGTGGTCGGCGGCGTAGCCGCCGGCCGCGATCGAGGTGCCGGCGCGGGCGGCGCCGGCCGTGAAGCGGATGCAGTCGATCGTCTGGCCCACGTCGTCGCGCGAGACCTCGAGCGGCTTCCCGGTGTTCGCCGACTCGACGCGCGCGAGCAGGTCGGCGTTCTCCTCGAGCCGGTTCGCGACGGCGTTGAGCACGTCGGCCCGCTGCCGGGGCGTGCGACCGGCCCACGCCGGCAGAGCGGCCTGCGCGGCCACGACGGCGTCGTCGACCTCGTCGGCGGTGCCGAGCGGTGTGCGCGCGAGCACCTGCTCGGTGGCCGGGTCCACGATGTCGGAGAACGTGCCGGACGCCCCCTCGCGGAAGGCGCCGTCGACGAAGTGCGCGCCGAGCGGGAGGTCGCCCTCGTTCAGCAGGGCGGCACCGGAGCCGCGCAGGACGGAGGTGGTGGTGGTCTCGCTCATCAGGTTCTCCAGTGGTCGTCGTGTTCGGGATGGGAGCTCAGGCGCGGAAGGCGCTCGCGAGGCCGGCGATGCGTGACGCGGTCTCGTCGTCCAGCGGCAGGAAGGGCTCGCGGGGCCCGCCGATGGGGAAGCCGGCGGCCTCGAGGGCGACCTTCACCGCGACGATGAAGTTCGTCGACAGTGTGGCGTCGAGGAGCGGGTACACCGCGGCCCAGGCCGAGCGCGCGGCATCCAGATCCCCCGCCCGCACCGCGTCGTACACGGCGACCAGCTGCGCGGGCACGATGTTGGCGGTCCCGGCCATGATCCCGGCGGAGCCCGACACGAGCGAGCACAGCGCCAGGCTGTCCCAGCCGACGAAGGTGCCGACGAGGTCGGAGTAGTGGTGGATCAGCTGCGCCGACTCGGCCATGTCGGCGGTCGTGTTCTTGATGTAGCGGATGTTGTCGACCTCGCGGGCGAGGCCGGCGACGACGTCGGGGGTGATGTCGACACCGGTCACCGACGGGATGTTGTAGAGCATCACAGGCAGGCCGGTCGAGCCCGCGACCCGCTTGAGGTAGTGGGTCGTCTCGGCCAACGAGAGGGTCTCGTAGTACGGCGCGACCGGCATCACGACGCTCGCCCCGGCGGCCTCGGCGTGCCTGGTCAGCGCGATGGCCTCGGCCGTGCTCGCCGAGCCCGTCTGGGCGACGACCGGAACGCGTCCGGCGGTCTGATCGATGACGGTCTCGACGACGAGCCGCCGCTCGTCGGAGCTCAGCGCGGTGAACTCGCCGGTCGAGCCGCAGGCGACGACGCCGTGCACGCCGCCGTCGATCGTCCGGTCGACGAGCTGCCGCAGGCGCGACTCGTCGAGGGCGCCGTCGGCGGTGAACGGGGTGGCGAGGGCGACGAGCACCCCGCGGAGGGAATCGGTCATGGACGGTGCCTTTCGGTGAGGTCAGGAGGCGAGGGAATCGGGAGACCGGCGATCCGACGGATGCCGCTGCGTCAGCCTGGCAGGCCGTGGCACGCGGCGTTGGCGGTCGGTGGCGAGGAGGCTCGCGGCCTCCTGCGCCGCGGAGAACCCGGTCGTGATCGCGGTCTCGGTGTAGAGGGTGCCCAGGTAGTCGCCGGCGAGGAACACCCGGCTGCCGCCGCGCAGCAGGGTCGGCTGCAGCTTCGCCCGGCCGGGGAAGCTGTACGGCGAGCCGTCCTCCCAGCGCGATGCGTGCGCCTCGACCACGCTGCCCGCGAAGCCCGCGCCGAGCACGCGCTCGAGGTCTGCGAGGTGGGTCTCGACGATCTCGTCGTCGCTCTTCTCGAGCAGCGCGCGGCCGAGGCTGCCGGGCGAGAACGTCATGATGCTGCCGCCGGGCTGGCGATCGCGCTCGGTGCTGCGCACGATGCTGGCCTGGTTCAGCGCGATCGCGAACGAGCGCTTGGGGGTCGCGATCGCGTACAGGTCGTCCCAGTCGCGGGGCCCGGTCTCGTCGGTGAGGAACGCCGCGCTCACGTGCGGGCCGTAGACGACCTTGCCGAGGGCCTCGCGCACGTCGACGGGCAGGTCGACCGCGACCCGATGCGCGACCGTCGCCGGGGTGGCGAGCACGACCGTGCGCGCCTCGACCTCTCGCTCCTCGCCGTCCTGCCGGTACCGCACGACCACCGAGTCCTTGCGGTGCGCGATCTCCTGCACGGCGGCGCCGAGCCGCACGCGGTCGCCGAGCGCGACCGCGATCGACTCGGTGAGCGTCGACGGGCCGCCGACGATGCCGCGGTTCAGTCCCTCGCCGAATCCCAGCACGAGGCTGAAGTAGCCGATGCCGGCACCGGCGGCGAGCGTGTCGGGGTCGCCCGCCGAGCGGATCACGGTCACCTTGAACAGCTCCGCGGCATCCTCGGGCAGGTCGCCGGTGAACTCGTGGAAGGTGCGCTCGTTCTCGAAGTCGTAGATGCGCTGCTGGCGCTGCGCGCCCGACTCGCCGGGGCGCTGGCGCACCACGGCGAGGTAGCGGGCCACCGCGGCGGCGAGCTTCACGCCACCGGTCAGCACGGCCGCCCGCGCGGCGAGCGGCATCGGGATGAGGAACGGGTAGGAGGCGACGCGGCCGTTGCGCAGCAGTCTGCCGTTCATCGACAGCGCCTTCAACGAGCCGGGCACCGCCACGGCGGTGACACCCACCTCGTTCAGCAGCTCGTCGGTCGACGAGCCGGGCCCCGCGATGACGTGGCCGCCCCAGTTCAGCCAGTACCGGCCGCGCCGCTCGGAGCGGATCCGCCCACCGACGCGATGATCGGACTCGAGCAGCTCGATGTCCCAGTGGCGCAGTCGCCAGGCCGCCGACAGCCCGGCGAGCCCTCCTCCGACGATGACTGCATCTTTCATTGCTGTGAGCGTGCCCTTCTTCTGCGATGCCGGTCGCATCGACCGGGAGGTCCACCGTTGCGCGGCCCGGGAGCCGCGCAACGGTGGACGGAGTCAGTGCGAGTAGCCCTGCGCGGTCTCGGCGAGGCTCTTGCCCTTGGTCTCCGGTGCGAGCCATTGGGACAGCCCGGCGCCGACGAAGGCGATGCCCGCGGCGATGATCATCGAGGTGCCGGCCCCCAGGTTCTCCATCGACCACGGGAGTGCGAACGTGCCCAGCGCCGCACCGATCCGGCTGACGGCGGCGGCGAAGCCCATGCCGATGCCGCGCACCTCGCTCGGGTAGAGCTCGGAGGGGTAGATCTGCGTGAGGGTGTTGTATCCGCCGTTGAAGAAGGCGAACGCGAAGAACAGCGTCGCGATGACGACGACCGGGGCATCCGTCCACACGCCGATGACCAGCAGCATGACCGCGCACAGCCACTGCGTGGGCACGGTGAGGATGCGGCGGCCCAGCTTGTCGATGAGCAGCACGGTGATGATGACGCCCGCGGCCGCGAGGGCCGAGATGCCGATGCCGCCGGAGTGGATGCCGTACGGGGCGAGCACCTGGTCGGCGAACGTGGCGATCGCGAAGAAGGGCGTGACGGCGCAGAACCAGAAGCCCGCGGTGAACAGCGTCACGCGCCAGTACTGCGACGAGAACAGGGTGGCGAACGACGCCGGGGCGTGCTTCTTCGCGTCGACGCGGGCCTGCTCGAGCTGGATGACGCGGAGGTCGATCTCCTGGGTGATGCTCTCGTGCAGCTCGGCGGACTGGATGTAGCGCCGTGCGATGGCGAGCGCCTCGTCGCGCCGTCCCTTGCCGATGAGCCAGCTCGGCGACTCGGGCAGGCCGAGCCGCGCGACGAAGATGACGACGGCCAGCAGCGTGCTGGAGCCGATGACGACGCGCCACGGCAGCCCGGCGTTGTTCATGACCGTGCCGGCGATGAACGCGAACATGAACCCGATGTACCACGCCGACACCGTCGCGCCGAGCAGCCGGCCGCGGATCTTCGGCGGCGAGAACTCCGAGAGCAGCGGCCAGCCGATGGCGTACTCGCCGCCGATCGCCACGCCCATGAGGAACCGGATGATGAACAGCTGCAGAGCCGCGGCCACTCCCTCGCCCGCGACGAAGAACTGCGCCGCCGACGCGATGACGAACAGCGCCATGTCGATGAGGAACATCGGCTTGCGTCCGAACTTGTCGGTCGCCCAGCCCATCAGGGGCGAGCCGACGAAGATGCCGAACAGGGGGCCCGCGGCGATCAGGCCGATCCAGATGACATCGATGCTGAGCTCGCTCTCGATGTTGCCGAAGACCGGGCCGAGGATGCCCAGGATGTACCCGTCGAGGAACATCCCGCCGATCAGGACGGCGATGAGGCGGATCATGAACCTGCGTTTGAACTGCGGCGACGTCACCTGGCTCTTGGTGGCTGGACTACTCACGGTTAGTCTCCTGACTGGATCTGAGCGACTACCGTAGTCGCCGACTGATATGTCAGAGGGTAGGGATGCCTGCCGACACTGGTCAACGGTCCGAAAAGGACTGTCCGCAACCTGAGTCGCTGAGTCAGCCCATCGCTACGATGAGCGTGTGACCGATGCCGACGAGCTCACCAGGGCGGTGCTGACCGCCCCGCTGTGGCTGCTGCCCCGGCGCTGTTCGAGCCGGGGCATCGCGAAGGCGATCGGCACGAGCCAGTCGCGCGTGTCGCGCCTGTGGCGCACCTACCCCGCGCCGTCGGCGGCCTCCGCCGCGCTGGCCGACCTCGTCGCCCGCCGACCGCTGACGATCGCGGGCGTCGCCGTGACGAGCGCCGGGTCGCACGTGCTGCTCGAGCCCGTCGAGCGCACGCCCGCCCGCGCCTACGCGCCGGTCGGCGCCCGCACTCAGGTGCGCTTGCGCGCCCTGCTCGCCGCCGAGGTCCTGCGCACCGGCCTCACCGTCTCCGCCGCGCCGGCGACGGCCGCGCGGGCGCGCGGGCGGGTCGCCGCCTTCTGGACCCGAGCCGAGCAGGCGGTCGGCAGGGGCACCGCGGTGATCCTGACCACCGGCACGGTGCCGGCCGGCCGCATCCCGCCCGATCACGTCCTCCGCTGCGCCGGACCGCGCGAATGGTACGGCCTGCTGCAGCCGTTGAGCGGCCTCGCCGAGCTGCTCGTCGACGAGCCGCTCGCCGAGATCGACCAGCGGCTCCGCCGCTGGTACCCGCACCCGGGCGCTCCGTTCGTCTGGCTCGGCGCATCCGCCGTCTCGCCGCCGACTCTTCGGACCGGCCCCATGCCGGTCGCCCGCACCGGCGTCGCCCCGGTGGCACGCACCGGGCCCCACGCGATCGAGGCGGACCTGCTGCGCGAGATCCGGTCGGGTGTGCGCGACGGCGCGTTCGAGATCGGCGACGACATCTCGGTGCGGGTGCTCGCCGATCGGCTCGGCATCGGACGCGCGCGAGCCCAGCAGGCCATCCAGTCGCTCGCCGAGGAGGGGCTCGTGACCGTCGCCGCGGGCAGGGGCATCGCCGTGCGCCTCCCCTCGATCTCCGACGTGCTGGAGATGTACGCGGCCCGTCGTGCCCTGGGCTCGATCGCCGTGCGCGCCGCCAGCCGCCGCCGGGATCTCGACGCGGCCGAGCTGGAGGCGCTCGTCGACGGCCTGGCCCGCAGCATCGAGGGCGGCGACAAGGTCGCCATGCAGCGGTTCGACAGCGAGTTCCAGATCGCGCTCGCCCACGCGTCCGGGCTGTCCCGCATCCCCTCGATGCTCGACTCGTTCACCCAGCAGCTCGTCATGTTCATCGACCTCATGGGTGTGCACTACGACTATCCGGCCGACCGCATGGTCGCGCAGGACGCCGCCCTCCTCGCGGGCGTGCGCGCGCACGACCAGGATGCCGCCGTGCGCGCCTGGCAGGACAAGATGGACGCCGGCGCGACCTACATGCTCGGCCAGGTGCGTCTGCTGCAGTCGTCGCCGCGCGACGCGTGACGGTCAGCGCAGCACGACGGTCCGGTTGCCGTTGAGGATGACCCGTCCCTCGCAGTGCCAGCGCACGGCGTCGGTGAGCGCCTTGCACTCGGCATCCCGTCCCACGGCGGCGAGGTCCTCCGGCGAGTGGGTGTGATCGGCCTCGATGACCTGCTGCGCGATGATGGGTCCCTCGTCGAGCTCCGCGTTCACGTAGTGCGCGGTGGCGCCCACCGTCTTGACCCCGCGCTCCCACGCCTGGTGGTAGGGGCGCGCCCCCTTGAAGGACGGCAGGAACGAGTGATGGATGTTGATGACCCGACCGGTCATGCGCGTCGCCAGCGCGTCGCTGAGCACCTGCATGTAGCGGGCGAGGACGACGAGCTCGGCCGCGTACGCGTCGACGTGCGCGAGCAGCTCGGCCTCGGCGGCCGGCTTGGTGTCGGGGGTCACCGGGATGCAGTGGTACGGGATGCCGTGCCACTCCACGAGCCCGCGGTGGTCCTCGTGGTTGGACACCACGGCGACGATCTCGATCGGCAGCTCGCCGATGCGCGCACGGAAGAGCAGGTCGTTCAGGCAGTGTCCGAAGCGCGAGACCATGATGAGCACGCGTGTGCGCTGCCATGCCGGCCGCACCCGCCAGGTCATGCCGAACCGCTCCGCCACGGGGGCGAAGCCGTCGGCCAGATCGCTCGCGTCGACGGTCGTGGGCGTCTCGAACTGCACGCGCATGTAGAAGTGCCCGCCGCGCCGATCGCCGAACTGCACGATGTCGAGGATGTCGAAGTCCCGCTCGGCGAGGAAGCCCGACACCGCGGAGACGATCCCCGGGCGCTCTTCGCAGTCGAGCGTCAGCACGTGCTCGCGGGCCGACGCGGTCATCGAGGCCTCGGAGCGGCGAACTCCGCCATCGCGTCGACGAGCCATCGGCCCAGGTAGTCGGCGAACGAGGCGCGCGGCAGGACGTCGTACGCATCGGCGCCGACCCTGTGCACGACGACCGGCACCGGCCCGAGCCGCGTGACGAACGCCGCACCGGTGGCGAAGACGCGCGGGTGGAGGTCGAGCGGGCAGCCCTTCTCGAGCACGTCGCGGGCGGCGCGGCCCTCGAGCCGGAAGGTGGTGCGATTGGCCGACAGGTCGACGGCGGCGCCGGGCGCGTCGTCGAGCGCCTCCGCCAGCAGCGCCGTGAGCTCGTCCGGCGCGGTGCCCGGCGCGTCCCCGTCGGCGACGACGAGGAACTCGTCGGGCGCGAGCCAGAGCACCGAGATCCCGCGTGCGGCATCCGATGCGCTCACCGTGCCGACGCGGCGCGGGAGCAGGAGCCCGAGGGCCGACTCGACGCGGGCGGCGGCGTCGGCGCCGGGCAGCACGCGCAGCCCGACCATGGTGCGGAACGGGATCTCGCGCAGCGCGACGTCCGCCGACGACGCCGCCGCGAACGAGTCGGCGAGGTGGGCGGCCGGACTGCGTCGCAGCCCGGCGGTGTCGCGGATCCGGAGCGGGGACTGCGATTCAGCCATCGCGACGCTTCCCTTCGGGGTCGTAGAGGACGGTCTCGCCGACGACGACCGGGACGAGCCGATCGCCGACGGGGGCGACGAGCGTCTGCCCGATGCGGTTGCGGCCGTCCTCGATGAGGGCGAGGGCGAAGGTCCGGCCGAGCGCCGCCGAACGGTAGCTCGACGTGACGTGCCCGAGCATCGGCACGGGCCCGGCGGTCGGGTCGACCGGGATGCCGGACTCGACGAGCTGGGTGCCCTCCGGCAGATGGAAGCCGGTGTCGACCGGCAGCACCGAGACGAGGTGCTTGCGGTCCGTGCGCGCGGTGTCGGCCCGGGAGTAGGACCGCTTGCCGACGAAGTCCTTCACCTTCGAGACGACCCACGCCATGCCGGCATCCTGCGGCGTCACCGTGCCGTCGGTGTCCTGCCCGACGATCGGGTAGCCCTTCTCGGCGCGGAGCACGTGCATGGTCTCGGTGCCGTACGGCGTGATGTCGAACTCGGCGCCGGCGGCGTGCACGTCCTCCCACACCCGCTGCCCGTACCAGCCCGACACGTTGATCTCGAACGCCAGCTCGCCCGAGAACGAGATGCGGCAGACGCGCGCCGGGATGCCGGACGCGAGCGTCGTCTCGCGGAAGGTCATGAAGCCGAACGCGTCGTTCGTCACGTCGAGCTCCGGCGCGACCTTCGCGATGACCGCGCGCGAGTCGGGCCCGACCACGGCGATCGTCGTCCACTGCTCGGTCACGGAGGTGAACGTGACGTCGAGCTCGGGCCACTCGGTCTGATGCCACTCCTCGAGCCAGTCCAGCACCCGCGCCGCGCCGCCCGTGGTGGTCGTCATGAAGAAGCGCTCCTCGTCGAGGCGCAGCGTGACGCCGTCGTCGAAGATCATGCCGTCGGGCGTGCACATCACGCCGTAGCGCGCCGATCCGGGCGCGAGCTTGGCGAACGCGTTCGTGTAGACGCGGTTGAGGAACGCACCGGCATCCCTCCCCCGGATCTCGATCTTGCCGAGGGTCGTGGCGTCCATCATGCCGACCGACGTGCGGACCGCGGTGCACTCGCGCAGCACCGCGTCGTCCATCGACTCGCCCGGCCGCGGGTAGTACCAGGGGCGCAGCCACTGCCCGACGATCTCGAACTCGGCGCCGTGCGCGACGTGCCAGGGATGGATGGACGTGAGTCGCGCCGGATCGAAGAGGTCGCCGCGCTCGCGGCCGGCCAGGGCGGTGAAGGCGACCGGCGCGTACGGCGCGCGGAACGTCGTGGTGCCGATCTCGCCGGGCGTGGAGCCGTCGTGCAACGCCGCCGCGATCACGCCGATCGCGTTGACGCCCGACGTCTTGCCCTGGTCGTTGGCGGTGCTGATCGAGGTGTAGCGCTTCACGTGCTCGACGCTGCGCAGGCCCGCGCCCGTCGCACGGAGCACGTCCTTGACGGTCTGGTCGCGCTGCAGGTCGACGAAGTGCTCGCCGAGGCCGTCGAGGGCGTCGTCCGCGGTGCGCACGAGCCACAGCGGGCGTGTGACGCCGGCCGGGACGACCGGCGGGAGCGCCTCCGCCCCGCCGTCGTCGTCGCCGGAGCCGGCCGCGGATGCCGCTCGTGCACCCGCCCATCCGCCTTCTGCGACCGCGTCGTCGAGGCGGAGGCTGCCGCGAGCGGCACCCACGACCACCTGATCGGCCACGATGCCGGCGGGCACGAAGGCGACCAGCTCGTCGTCCCAGTGCATCCGGCCCTGGCGCTGGCTGTGCAGCTGCGCCACGGGGCTCCACCCGCCGGAGACAGCGACGAGGTCGCACGCGAGCTGCTGCGGCGCGCCGACCGCGACGCCCTGATCGTCGACCGTGCACACGCTCGCCGACGACACGCGCGGGGCGCCCGCGGTGTCGATCACGGCCGTCCCCGGCAGCACCGCCACTCCGTCGGCGATCGCGGCCTCGGCGGCCGGCGAGCGTTCGGGCCGGGCGTCGGCGACGGCGACGACCTCGACGCCGGCGCCGCGCAGCTCGCCCACCAGCGGGTAGACGCTGTCGTTCGTCGTGGCGACCACGACGCGGGAGCCGGCGCGGACGCCGTATCGCCGCAGGTAGGTGCGCACGGCGGAGGCCAGCATGACGCCGGGGCGATCGTTGTTGCGGAACACGATCGGCCGCTCGTGGGCGCCCGTTGCGACGACGACGCGAGCGGCGCGGATGTGCCACAGCCGCTGCCGCGAGACGCCGGCCGCGCCGAGCGCGACCGCACCGGCGCCGAGGTGGTCGGTGCGGCTCTCCAACGCGATCACGTAGTTCGCGTCGTAGCTGCCGAAGGCGTTCGTGCGCGTCAGCACCACGGCCTCGGGCGCCGCCTCGAGGCGCGAGCGCACCGCGGCGACCCAGTCGAGCGCGGGACGGCCGTCCACGACGGCATCCGGCTCGGACAGCAGCGACCCGCCCAGCTCGGGCTGGTCGTCGATCACGATGACGCGGGCGCCGGTCGCGGCGGCGGCGTCGGCGGCGGCGAGGCCGGCCGGTCCCCCGCCGACGACGAGCACGTCGGCGTGGACGTACTTCTTGTCGTAGATCGAGGTGTCGGGCTCGGGGTCGAGCTGCCCGAGGCCGGACAGCGACCACGCCTGGATGCCGTCGACGAGCTCGACCGTGGTCGCCGGCAGCATGGACTCGGTCGTCGACTGACCGGGCCGGCGCACCTTCACCAGCGCGTTGGGCTCCTCGATGCCCGCCGCGACCACGCCACGGGGGCGCCGGAGGTACATCGAAGGGGCGGTCTCGACGACGCCGGCGGCGAGCAGCGCGGATGCGAGGGTGTCGCCGGGATGCCCCGCGTAGGCGCGCCCGTCGAGCGTGAACGAGAGCTCGGTCGTGCGGTCGATCCGCCCGCCGTCCGGCAGGCGATGGGGCTGGCTGCTCATGCGGCACCTCCCGTGGCGGCGCGTTCGCCGGAGAGCACGGGGCGGGGCTCGCCCATGCGGTAGACCGCGGCGATGCGGTAGGTCGTCGTGTCGCGCACGGCGTTGAACCACTTGCGACACCCGCCCACGTGCACCCAGCGCTCCGCGAACAGGCCGCGCGGGTTCGCGCGGTAGAAGAGGTAGCGCGCCCATTCCTCGTCGGTGAGCGCGGCGGGGTCGTCGGGGTACGGGACGTGCGCCTGTCCTCCGTAGTGGAACTCGGTCTCGTCCCTCGGGCCGCAGTTGGGGCAGCTGATCAGCAGCATCCTGGATTCCTCGTCCTGAAGTCGTGGTCTAGTGCGCGACCGCTGCGGCGCCGTGCTCGTCGATGAGGGCGCCGGTGACGAAGCGCTCGAGCGAGAACGGGGCGTTGAGCGGATGCGGCTGATCGGTGGCGACGGTGTGGGCCAGCGTCCAGCCGGCACCCGGCGTGCCCTTGAAGCCGCCGGTGCCCCAGCCGCAGTTGACGTAGAGGTTCTCCAGCGGCGACTTGCCGACGATCGGCGACGCGTCGAGCGTGACGTCGACGATGCCGCCCCACGTGCGCAGCAGGTGCGCGCGGGCGAAGATCGGGAACAGCTCGACGGCGGCCGCCATCTGCGCCTCGATGATGTGGAACGCGCCGCGCTGGCCGTACCCGTTGTAGGCGTCGACGCCGGCGCCCATGACGAGCTCGCCCTTGTGCGCCTGCGAGACGTAGACGTGCACGTGGTTCGACATCACGACGGTCGGATGCACGAGCTCGTGCAGCTCGGAGACGAGCGCCTGCAGCGGATGCGACTGGATCGGCAGGTCGAAGCCCGCGAGCTCGGCGAGCACGCTGGAGTGCCCGGCCGCGCAGAGCACGACCTTGCCGGCGGCGATGCGCCCGCGACCGGTCTCGAGGCCGACGACCCGATCGCCGTCCTTGACGAACCCGGTGACCTCGCAGTTCTGGATGAGGTCGACCCCGTAGGCGTCGGCCTTGCGTGCGAACGCCCACGCGACGTGATCGTGCTTCGCGATGCCCGCTCGCGGCTGATAGGTCGCGCCGAGCACCGGGTAGCGGATGTCCTGCCCGATGTTGATGATCGGGCAGAGCTCCTTGACCTCGGCGGGCTCGAGCCATTCGGCGTCGACGCCGTTGAGCCGGTTGGCCTCGACGCGACGCACCGAGTCGCGGACGTCCTGCAGCGTGTGCGCGAGGTTCATGACGCCGCGTTGGCTGAACAGGAAGTCGTACTCGAGCTCCTCGGGGAGCTGCTCCCACAGCTTCAGGGAGTGCTCGTAGATCGCGGCGGACTCGTCCCACAGGTAGTTCGAGCGGATGATCGTCGTGTTGCGGGCCATGTTGCCGCCCGCCAGCCACCCCCGTTCGAGCACCGCGACATTCGTGATGCCGTGGTTCTTCGCGAGGTAGTAGGCGGTCGCGAGGCCGTGTCCGCCGCCCCCGACGATCACGACGTCGTACGACGGCTTGGGGTCGGGGTTGCGCCAGAGGAAGTCGGGGTGCTCGGGGAGCAGATCGGCCATCAGCGTGCTTCGTCTCTGCCGGGCTCGCCCGCGCGGTCGATGCCCGGCGAGGCGGTCAGGCCGGGGTAGAGCGGATGCTCGGCGGCGAGCTTCGCGACGCGCGCGGCGAGCTCCGCCGCGACCTCGTCGGTGAAGCCGGGTCTGAGGGCCGTCGCGATGATCTCCGCGACCTCGCGGAACGCGGCGTCGTCGAAGCCGCGCGTCGCGAGGGCGGGTGTGCCGATGCGGAGACCCGACGAGACCATCGGCGGCCGGGGGTCGAACGGCACCGCGTTGCGGTTCACGGTGATGCCGATGCGATGCAGCCGGTCCTCGCCCTGCTGTCCGTCCAGCTCGGAGTCGCGCAGGTCGACGAGCACGAGATGCACGTCGGTGCCGCCGCTCACGACCGAGACGCCCCCTTCGGCGACGTCCGGTCGCGTGAGGCGCTCCGCGATGATGCGGGCGCCCGCCAGCGTGCGCTCCTGGCGCTCGCGGAAGGCCGGCTCGCCGGCCAGCTTGAAGGCGACCGCCTTGGCCGCGACGACGTGCTCGAGCGGACCGCCCTGCTGGCCCGGGAAGACGGCCGAGTTGACCTTCTTGGCGATCTCGGGGCTGTTCGTGAGGATCACGCCGCCACGGGGACCGCCGAGCGTCTTGTGCGTGGTGGTGGTGACGACGTCGGCGTACGGCACCGGGTTGGGGTGCAGCCCCGCCGCGACGAGGCCCGCGAAGTGCGCCATGTCGACCATCAGGTAGGCGCCCACGAGATCGGCGATGCGGCGGAACTCGGCGAAGTCGAGGTGGCGGGAGTAGGCCGACCAGCCCGCCAGGATGAGCTTCGGCCGGCTCTCGAGCGCGATCAGCTCCACGTCGGCCATGTCGACCCGGAAGCTCTCGCGGCGGACCTCGTACGGCACCACGTCGTAGAGCCGTCCCGAGAAGTTGATCCGCATGCCGTGGGTCAGGTGACCGCCGTGCGCGAGCGACAGGCCGAGGATCGTGTCGCCCGGGTCGAGCAGCGCGGACATCGCCGCCGCGTTCGCCTGCGCGCCCGAGTGGGGCTGCACGTTCGCGAACCGGGCGCCGAACAGCGCCTTCACGCGGTCGATGGCGAGCTGCTCGATGACGTCGACGTGCTCGCAGCCGCCGTAGTAGCGACGACCGGGATAGCCCTCGGCGTACTTGTTCGTGAGCACCGACCCCTGCGCCGCCATCACCGCCGCCGGTGCGAAGTTCTCCGACGCGATCATCTCCAGCGTCTGCTGCTGGCGCCTCAGCTCGGCGTCGATCGCCGCCTTCACATCGGGATCGGTTTCGGCCAGGGTGCCGGTCAGGACGTCGACCACGTCATCTCCTCCTGTATGGGACGGTGGAGCTCGACTAATATATCAGTCGTTGGACAAGCTACCCGTCAGCTGGGGCGGTGTCAACCGATCGGTCCCGGTGCAGGCATCCACCGCCCGCCGACGCACGCGACCAGGGCGGAATCGCGTCGGGCGCGCGGCATCCGCGGAGTCGGCGCGCGACCGTGCAGACGGCGAAGCCGTCGGGGCGAACGGGCGCCTACTCCCCCAGGCGGTTCCGGGTGCGCATCGCGCGCTCGGCCTCGCGCTTGTCTTCGCGCTCGCGGATCGTCTGCCGCTTCTCGTACTCGCGCTTGCCCTTCGCCACCCCGATCTCGACCTTCGCCCGACCGTCGGAGAAGTAGAGCTTCAGCGGGATGAGGGTGTAGCCTCCGGCGCTCACCGCGTGCGAGAGCTTGATGATCTCGTCCTTGTGCAGCAGCAGCTTGCGGGTGCGCTTCGTGGCGTGGTTGGTCCAGTGCCCCTGCGAGTACTCGGGGATGTGCACGGCGTCGAGGAACGCCTCGCCGCCGTCGATGTAGGCGTAGCCGTCGGCGAGGTTCGCGCGCCCCTGGCGAAGCGACTTGACCTCGGTGCCGGTGAGGACGAGCCCCGCCTCGTATGTCTTCTCGATGGCGTAGTCGTGGTGCGCACGACGATTGGTCGCGACGACCTTCTCACCGCGTTCCTTGACCATGACGACTCCCCTTCGCACGCCGCGGCCCGGTGCGCACGGCAGCGTGCCAGTCTAGCCCTTCGCGGCGCGGCTCAGGCGCGCAGCCAGCGTCGGATCGCGAAGCCGGCCGACAGCGCCGCGAGGAGCGCCCCGATGACGACGAGCAGCGGGATCACGATCCAGGCGTCCTGCATCCCCACCCACGTCGTCACGAACGGCACCCGCTCGCGCAGGTAGCGGTCGACGCCGAAGTACATGCCCGCGACCACCGCGCCGCCCGCCAGGAGCGAGCCCAGGAGGGCGGCGAACACGCCCTCGAGGATGAACGGGGTCTGGATGAAGCGGTTGGATGCCCCGACCAGGCGCATGATGCCGAGCTCGCGTCTTCGCGCGAACGCCGACAGCCTGATGGTGGTGGCGATGAGCAGCACGGCCGCCACGAGCATGAGCACGGCGATGCCGACCGCGATGTAGGTCGCGACGGTGAGCGCCGAGAACAGCGGCTCGAGATACTGCATCTGGTCGCGCACCTCCTCGACGCCGTCCATGCCGCCGAACGCCTCCGCGATCACGTCGGTCTGGCTCGGGTCGACGAGGTTGACCCAATAGGTCTCGTTGAGCTGGTCGGCGGTGACGAGGTCGGCGTAGTCGGGCTCGAGCTCGAGGAGGTTCTGGTACGCCTGCTCGCGGTCCTCGAAGCGGATGTCGCGCACGATCCCCGCCAGCGCCGGGCTCTCGAGCTTCTCGCGCACGGCGTCGAGCTGCTCCTGGTTCGCCACGCCGCCCGTGCAGGTCGTCGTCGCCGCGCCCTCTCGGCACATGAAGACGGCCACCTGCGCGCGGTCCACCCAGTAGTCGCGCATCTTGCCGATCTGCATCTGCATGAGCATCGCGGCGCCGACGAAGGTGAGCGAGACGAACGTGACGAGCACGACCGAGACGACCATCGAGGCGTTCCGGCGCAGGCCGGAGAGCGCCTCGGACAGGATGAGCTGCACCCTCACGACGTCGGCCCCACTTCATCGTCCTGGTCGCCGAGGCCGAGGCGCTCGACGTCGACGCCCCTCAGTCCCAGCTCGTTGAGGTCGACCTCGGGCACGTCGATCGCGATCGGGTGCGTGGTGGTCGCGACCGGCTCGGCCGTGACCGGCGCGGGGGCCGGCACGGGCTCGACCGGACGTGCGGCGATCTCGCGCTGCAGCTCGAGCACGGCCGTCAGCGCGGCGGTCGACTCGGCACCCTTCTCGGCGGCGGGCGTCAGGCGGGGCGCGGCGGCGCGCTGGCCGTAGCCGCCCTGACGGTCGTCGCGCACGAGCACGCCGTCGCTCAGCTCGAGCACACGGCGCTGCATCTGGTCGACGAAGCCGGCCTCGTGCGTGGCCATCACGACGGTCGTGCCGCCCGCGTTGATGCGGGCGAGCAGCTGCATGATGCCGGCCGAGGTCGCCGGGTCGAGGTTTCCGGTCGGCTCGTCGGCGAGGAGCACCTGCGGACGGTTCACGATCGCGCGCGCGATCGCGACGCGCTGCTGCTCGCCGCCGGAGAGCTCGTGCGGCATCCGCTTCTCCTTGCCGTCGAGCCCCACGAGCGCGAGGGTCTCAGGCACGGCCTGCTGGATGAAGCCGCGCGACGACCCGATGACCTGCAGCGTGAACGCCACGTTCTGGAACACGGTCTTGTTCGGCAGCAGCCGGAAGTCCTGGAAGACCGCGCCGATGTGGCGACGGAAGTAGGGCACCTTGCGCGTGGAGAGCTTGCGCAGGTCGCGCCCGAGCACGACCACGCGGCCGTCGCTCGGGGTGTCCTCCCGGAGGATCAGGCGCAGGCACGAGGACTTCCCCGAGCCGGAGGCTCCGACGAGGAAGACGAACTCGCCGCGCTGGACCTCGAAGTCGACGTCGCTCAGCGCCGGCCTCTTCGTTCCGCGATACCGCTTGGTGACGTTCTCGAACCGGATCATGACCTGACGAGCCTAAGCGCGCCCGGCGCGCAGCCCGTGCGCGACACCCGCGCGCCGCGGCATCCGCGCCGACACGACCCGCCCCCGGTCCCCCGATGTCCTCGGGCTTTGCTATGAATGGAGGACACAAGCACGCATGTATGCATGCGCATCTCCAAATCGACATTCCCAGGGGGGACACCATGACCAATCCGCCTCCGCCGCCCGGCGATCCCGCAGTCTCCGTACCGCCGCCGATCGACGGGAACGTGGCGCCGGCACCGAAGGCGAAGCCGCATGTCCTGAGCGTCATTGCGTTCGTGGTAGCGATCGTCGGCTTCGTCTTCGCCTGCATCCCCGGCGCCCTCATCGTCGGCTGGATCCTGCTGCCGATCGCGTTCGTGCTGTCGCTCGTCGCACTGTTCATGAAGGGCGGAAAGTGGCCGGCGGTCGCCGGGCTGGTCCTCGCGATCGTGGGAACGATCGTCGGGGTCGTCGTCTTCCTCACGGTCGTCCAGGCGGCGGTCGACGAGACCTTCGGCAGCTCGGACACGTCGGTGAGCCCGCCCGCCGGCGACCAACCCACGCTCGAGGCGTCCGCCGCAGAGGACGTCGCCGCTTCGAATTATGCAGTGACCATCGACAGCGCCACCCAGGGCGTCGACTACGAGGGCAGGCCAGCGCTTATCGTCAACTTCACCTTCACAAACAACAGCAAGAAGGACGCCAACTTCATGTTCGCGACCTCCGTGAAGGCGTTCCAGGATGGAGTCGAGCTCGAGACCGCGATCGGCGTCGACGGCTCGGATCTGTCGAACTCGATGAAGGATCTCAAGCCCGGTGCGTCTCTTGCGGTACAGGACGCCTTCGTGCTCACGAGCACGACTGACGTCACGATCGAAGTGACAGAGCTGATCAGCTTCAAGGACACGATGCTCGCCACGACCACCATCAGCGTGCAGTGAGCTGAGCGCCGCCCTTCGGCGGCGGCGTGTCCACCACGCTCACCCGTACGGGCCCGTTCGGTTGCTCCTATTGACATGGATCGCGACGGGGCGGGCTCGACGCGGTGCGGTGTCTCACCGAGTCGCTAGTCGTCGTCGTCCTTGCGCTTGCGCCAGCGGATGCCGGCGGCGATGAACCCGTCGAGGCCTCCGTCGAACACGGCGCTGGGGTTGCCCGACTCGAACCCGGTGCGGAGGTCCTTCACGAGCTGCTGTCCGTAGAGGAAGTACGAGCGCATCTGGTCGCCCCAGCTGGCGGTCATCGTGCCGGCCAGCTCCTTCTTCTTCGCGGCCTCCTCCTCCTTCTGCAGCAGCAGGAGTCGGGTCTGCAGCACGCGCATCGCCGCAGCGCGGTTCTGGATCTGGCTCTTCTCGTTCTGCATCGAGACGACGATGCCGGTGGGCAGGTGCGTGATGCGCACGGCCGAGTCGGTCGTGTTGACCGACTGGCCGCCCGGGCCGGAGGAGCGGAAGACGTCGACGCGGATGTCGGTCTCGGGGACGTCGACCTCGGTCGCCTCCTCCATGAGCGGGATCACCTCGACCGCCGCGAACGAGGTCTGCCGCTTGTCGGCCGAGCCGAACGGGCTGATGCGCGCCAGGCGATGGGTGCCCGCCTCGACCGAGAGCGTGCCGAACGCGTAGGGAGCGTCGACCTCGAAGGTGGCCGACTTGATGCCCGCGCCCTCGGCGTAGGACGTGTCCATGACCTTGACCGGGTACTTGTGCTGCTCGGCCCAGCGCAGGTACATGCGCAGGAGCATCTCGGCGAAGTCGGTGGCGTCGTCGCCGCCCGCCCCGGAACGGATCGTGATGATCGCCGCGCGCTCGTCGTACTCGCCGTCGAGGAGCGTCTGCACCTCGAGCTGGCCGATGACGTCCTGGAGCTCCGCGATCTCGTGCGTGGCCTCCTCGGCGGTGTCCTCGTCCTGCATCTCGTTCGCGAGCTCGACGAGCACCTCGACGTCGTCGAGGCGCCGCTCGATGCCGGTGATGCGGGCGAGCTCGGCCTGGCGGTGGCTGAGCGCGCTCGTGACCTTCTGGGCCTTCGCGGTGTCGTCCCAGAGGTCCGGCGCGCCGGCCTCCTCGCTCAGACGTGCGATCTCGGCGCGGAGCGCGTCGACGTCCACGACCGCGGTGATGTCGGCGAACGTGGAACGGAGGGCCTGGATCTCGGCGGAGGCATCGAACTCGAGCATGACGATCCAGCCTATCGCGCCCGCGCCGGATGCTCGCCGAGGCCGCGCCCGGCCCGGGCGCCGATCACTGCTTCTGCACGGGTCGCGCGGCGCCGGCCAGCAGCAGCGCGAGGAGCGCCGGCGCACAGATGACCAGGAGCGCCCGGTGGATGCCCACGAGGTCGCCGACGAAGCCCAGGAGCGGGGGACCTGCGAGGAACGCGAGGTAGCCGATCGTGGAGACCACCGAGACCCGCGCCGCGGCGCGCGCCGGATCGTCGGCGGCGGCCGAGATGCCGATCGGGAACGCCAGCGCCGCGCCGACGCCCCACAGCACCGCCCCGGCGCCGACGACGATCGCGTGGCCGCCGAAGACGAACAGCGCGAGACCCGCGACGACCGCGGCCATGCTCGCCCGCAGCACGGCGACGCGGCCGAACCGGTCGATCACGCCGCCCCCGACGAACCGCATGACGGTCATGGCGGCGACGAACAGGGCGAACAGGAGCGCCCCGACCGGCTCGCTCGTGCCGAGCCCGTCGACGGCCGCCTTCGCGATCCAGTCGTTGCCCGCGCCCTCGGCGAGCGTCGCGCCGAGCACGATGCCGCCGATGAGGAGCGTACGCGGCTCCAGCCAGGCGATGCGCCCCGCGGCATCCCTCTTCTCGCCCTCCGGCGCCGCGTCGGCCTTCTGCTGCGATGCTGCGTGGGGAAGGAAGAAGCGGGATGCCGTGAGCGTCAGGAGCAGCGCCAGCACCGCGACCGCGAGGAGATGCGCGGGAAGCCCGACCCCGAGGCCGGCCAGCCCCGCGCCGATCAGGGCTCCGACGAACGCGCCGGCGCTGAAGGCCGCGTGGAACTGCGGCATGATCGTGCGGCCGAGCCGGTGCTCGACGTCGGCGCCCTCGATGTTCTGCACGACGTCCCACAGGCCGATGCCGATGCCGTAGACGAACAGCGACGCGCCGAGGCCGACGAGCGAGCCCGTCCACAGCGACACCGCGACGCCCGCCATCGCGGCCGCGGCGACGAGGCCCGCGCCGCGCAGCGTGCTCGCGGTGCCGATGCGGCCCACGACCCAGCCGGCCGACGGCAGCGCGAGCAGCGACCCCACCGCGATGCACAGCAGGAACACGCCCATCTGTCCCGACGACAGGCCGAGCGTCTCGGTGACGGCGGGGATGCGCGCCGCCCAGCTCGCGAAGACGAGGCCGTTCCCGCCGAAGACGACGAACGTCGCCGTCGCGGCGGCCCGGGTCGTGCGGGTGTCGACCGACGTCACGCCTTCGCGGACACGAGCCAGGCGGTCGTGTCCGCGGGCAGCAGCCCGCCCTCGACCGGACCGCTCGCGATCGCGACGTCGCCCGCGGGCAGCGCGACCGGCTCGGTGCCGAAGTTCGTCACGACCTGCCAGCCGTTCGGGCGCGCGAAGTGCAGCACGGACGCGTCGTCCGTCGCGATCCACTCGAGCTCCTCGGCGGTCTGCAGCTCGGCGCGCAGCGCGAGCGCGGCGCGGTACAGCTCCAGGGTCGAGCCGGCCACGCCGTCCTGCGCGGTGACGGCGAAGTCCGCGAACCACGACGGCTGCGGCAGATGCGAGCCGCCCGGGCCGAAGCCGAACGAGGGGCCCTCTGCCGTCCAGGGCAGCGGCACGCGGCATCCGTCGCGGCCGATCTGCTCGCCCGCGCTGCGGAAGAACGACGGGTCCTGCCGCTCGGCGGCAGGGATCTCCCCCACCTCCTGCAGGCCGAGCTCCTCGCCCTGGTAGAGGTAGGCGGAGCCGGGCAGCGCGAGCATCATGAGCGATGCGGCGCGTGCGCGCCGGAGGCCCGTCTCGGCGTCGACGTCGGCGGCGTGACCGCCGTCGAGGAGCCACTGGCTGCCGTCCTGACCCTTGCCGCGGCGGCCCCCGCCGGCGGGGAGGCCGTAGCGCGTGGCGTGACGGACCACGTCGTGGTTGGAGAACACCCACGTCGACGACGCGCCGGTGGCGGCGGCCTCGGCGAGGTTCTTCGTGATCACCGCGCGGAACTGGTCCACGTCGAAGTCGGCCTGCAGCAGGTCGAAGTTGAACGCCTGTCCGAGTCCCTCGGGGCTCGCGTAGCGCGACAGCCGGTCGGCGTGCACCCACGCCTCGGCGACCGCCGTGCGCGGCGGCTCGTACTCGTTGAAGAGCGTGCGCCACTCGGCGTAGATCTCGTGCACCTCGTCGCGGTCCCAGAACGGGTGCGCGCCGAGCGCGTTGTCGTCCTCGCGCGGGAGCACGAGCTTGGACGGCAGCTCCTCCGGCAGGTGCTTGGCGAGGGCGTGGGCGACGTCGATGCGGAAGCCGTCGACGCCGCGGTCAGACCAGAAGCGCAGGGTCTTCAGGAAGTCCTCGCGGACCTCGGGGTTGTCCCAGTTGAAGTCGGGCTGCTCCTTGGCGAACAGGTGCAGGTACCACTGGCCGGGATTGCCGTCGGCCTCGGTGACGCGCTCCCACGCCGAGCCGCCGAACAACGAGTCCCAGTCGGACGGCGGCTCGTCGCCGTTCTCGCCGAGGCCGTCGCGGAAGATGTAGCGGTCGCGCGCCGCCGAGCCCTTCGGCGAGGCCAGCGCCTCGCGGAACCACTCGTGGAGGTTCGACGAGTGGTTCGGCACGATGTCGACGACGAGCTTGATGCCCGCCGCGTGCAGCGCGGCGGACAGCTCGTCGAAGTCGTCGAGCGTGCCCAGGCGCGGGTCGACGTCGCGGTAGTCGTCGACGTCGTAGCCGCCGTCCGCGAGCGCGGACGGATAGAACGGGCTCAGCCACACGGCGTCGATGCCGAGCCGCTGCAGATACGGCACGCGCGCGGTGATGCCCTTGAGGTCGCCGATGCCGTCGCCGTTCGAGTCGGCGAAGCTGCGCGGGTAGATCTGGTAGACGGCCGCCTGGCGCCACCAGTCGGGGTCGGCCATACGGGAGGCATCGGCGCGGGATGCCGGGACGGTGGTGAGCGGCAAGACGGGTTCCTTCGAGGATGTCGGGGTGGTCCGGCGATAGATGATTCGGCAGCCGAATCAAGTCTGGGAACCATTATGCGCGAGTTCCGGCCGCCATGCGAGCGCCGCGTGCGAACCGGCGCCCGTCATCTTCTCGTCACACGCGGGACGGCCTCTTCCCGCGAGCCCGGACAGGCCGTAATGTACGCACGGAGCGGCACTTCATACGAGGCGGTGGCGATGGTCGCGCGGTCCCCCCACGTCAGGCAGCAGCATGAGCGCGGGCGCCGTCGGCCCCGGACGCTCGCGGCCGCGGTCTCCGCCGTCATCGCGCTGACGGCCGCACTCGTCGGCATCCCGATCGTCGCCTCCGCGGACGGCCCGACGAGCTTCGCCGACACCGCGCCCGTCGCGATCCCGGCGACCGGCTCGATGAACCAGATCGGTCCGGCGAGCCCGTATCCGTCGACGGTCGACGTGAGCGGCCTGGCCGGCACCGTCTCGGCGGTGACGGTCACGCTCAGCGGTCTCAGCCACTCGGCGCTCAACGACGTCGACGCGATGCTCGTCGCCCCCGGCGGGGCGAACCTCGTGTTCCTCTCCGACATCGGCGACCCCGAGACGACTCTCGCGTTCGCGACCAACGCGACGCTCACGTTCTCGGATGTCGCGGGCGCGCAGGTGCCGACCGGCAACGTGTCGACCGGCACCTACCTGCCGACCAACCGCGGCGCCGGCGACCCCTTCCCCGCTCCCGCGCCCACGGCGTCGTCGCAGACGACGTTCGGCGGCGCCTTCACCGGCATCGTGCCCAACGGGACGTGGTCGCTCTACCTGGTCGACGACGCCACCGGCGACATCGGCACGCTCGCGGGCGGGTGGAGCCTCACCGTCACCACGACGGTCTCCGACGTCCCGACCGTCACCGCGGTCGCGACCTCCGGGACGCCGGCGGCGACGGGCACCCCGGTGACGTTCACCGCGTCCGTGACGGCGGACGGCGCGCCGGTCGACGACGGCGCCGTGCAGTTCCGCGACGGCACGACGGCGCTCGGCGCGCCCGTGCCGGTCTCGGCGTCGGGCACGGCGAGCCTCACGACGTCGACCCTCGCCGAGGGCACGCACGAGATCCGCGCCGAGTACGGCGGCGCCACCGGGTTCTCGTCGAGCAACGGGACCGTCTCGCAACGCGTCGACAACGCGACCGTGGTGAACGGCAGCACCTTCTGCAACCCGGGAGCGCTCACCGTGCCGCAGTCCGGCACGGCGACGCCGTACCCCTCGAACATCACCGTGTCGGGGCTGCCGACCGCGCTCACCAAGGTCACCGCGACGCTGCACGGGATCTCGCACACCGCTCCGATCGACCTCGACGTGATGCTCTCGGCGCCCTCGGGCGCAAGCGCGATGCTGCTCAGCGACGTCGGCGGCCAGCTCCCCGTCAGCGGCGCGACGGTGACGCTCGACGACGACGCGGCCTCGAGCGTCACCGGCGCCCTGTCGTCCGGCACGTTCCGCCCCACCGACGACGACCTCGACGCCGCCGACGCCGCGTTCCCGGCGCCCGCTCCGACGAGCGGGCCCGCGACGCTCTCCGTGTTCGACGGCGCCGACCCGAACGGCACCTGGAGCCTGTGGGTCGTCGACGACGCGACGGGAGACGCCGGCTCGATCTCCGGCGGCTGGTGCCTGACGTTCACGACGCAGGCCACGACCACGACGAGCCTGACCTCCAGCGACAACCCCGCGCTGGTCGGGCAGCCCGTCACGCTGACCGCGACGGTCACCTCGCAGGGCTCCCCCGTCACCACCGGCACGGTCGTGTTCCTCGACGGCGCCTCGCCGCTGGGACCCGCCGTCGCCCTCGCCGCCGACGGGACCGCGACGCTGACGACCTCCGACCTCGCGGCCGGCACGCACGGTCTCACGGCCTCGTACGCGGCGAGCGACGACTACGCCGAGAGCAGCGGCATCCTCGATCAGGTCGTCAGCAGAGCCGTCACGACGACGACCCTCGCCTCCAGCGGCAATCCGTCGCTCGACGGGCAGACCGTGACGTTCACCGCGCTCGTCACCGCGGCGGGCGCGCCGGCCACGACCGGCTACGTGCAGTTCGACGCCGACACGACGCCGCTCGGCCTGCCGGTCGCCCTCGGCGCGGACGGGACGGCGACGTTCACGACCTCGTCGCTCTCGGTCGGGACGCACGCGATCGGCGCGAGCTTCGGCGGCACCCCCGCGCTCGAGGCCAGCACGACGACGCTCACACAGCTCGTCGGCGCGGTCGTCGCCGACGCCGGCGGGCCCTACACCGTCGCCGAGGGCGCCGCGCTGCGGCTCGACGCATCCGGCTCGACGCCGGGAGCGGTCTACGCGTGGGACCTCGACGGCGACGACGACTTCGACGATGCCGCCGGCGTCGACCCGGTCCTGACGTGGTCGGAGTTGGAGGCCTTCGGCATCGACGACGGCCCCGCCGACCACGCGGTCGCGGTCCGTGTGACGCTCGGCACGGTGTCGACGACCGACGCCGCGCTCGTGCACGTGGACAACACGCCGCCGCGCGCGGTGCTGACCGGCTCCCTCACCGCCACGGTCGGCCGGCCGTTCACCATCAAGGTCGGCGCCGACGACCCGTCATCGGCCGACCTGGCCGCCCGGTTCGCCTACACGGTCGACTGGGGCGACGGCTCACCGGTCGAGACGGTCCTCGGTCCCGCCGATCCGCCCGTCACGCACACCTACGGCACCGCAGGACTGTTCACGGCCTCGTTCACCGCCACCGACAAGGATGCCGGCGTCAGCGAGCCGACGACCGTGCTGGTGCTCGCCTCGCCCGCACCGGCCCCGCCGGCGCCCGGCTCGCCGAGCACGACGACGGCCAGGAGCGCGCTCGTGCGGACCGGCGGCGAGTCGCCGGTCGCCTCGCTGCTGGCGGCGGGTGCGTTCGTCGCCGCCGGCGCGGCGCTCCTCCTCGCCGCCGGGGCCAGGGCGCACGGGCGCTCGCGCCCCTGACCCGCGGCCGTCCCGTCTGCCGTTAGCGTGGAGGGGATGACCGCCGCCAGCGACCCCGAGCCGATCAGCGGGGTGCTGTGGCGCTTCGCACCGATGATCTACGGACCGACCGTCCTGTTCGCGGTCGGCGAGGGGGCCGTCATCCCGCTCCTCCCCGTGCTCGCGGCGCGCCTCGGCGCCGACGTCGCGACGGCGGCGCTCGTGGCATCCGCGCTCGTCGTCGGCACACTGTGCGGCAACATCCCCGCCGGCTGGGCGGTCTCGCGCGTCGGCGAGCGGTGGACGATGGCGGGCGCCGGCCTCCTGGCCCTCGCGGCCGCCGTCCTCGGCGCCTTCGCGGCCGACGTGGTGCAGCTGATCGTGGCGGTGTTCGCGGTCGGCTTCTGCGCCGCCGCGTTCGGCCTGGCCCGTCACTCGTTCATGACGACGCGCGTGCCGTTGCACTACCGGGCGCGGGCGCTGTCGCTCCTGGGCGGCACCTTCCGCCTCGGCATGTTCGTGGGGCCCTTCCTCACCGCGGGCCTGCTGGCCCTCTTCGGCGACGAGCGGGCCTCGGTGTGGTTCTTCGCGGTGTGTCTCGTCGCGACGATCGCGCTCGTGCTGCTCGGCCCCGACCCCGAGACGCAGCTCGCGTCCGCGGCCGCGCCGCCCGCCACGGCATCCGTTGCCGCCCCCGAGCGCGTGGGCATCTTCGCGACGATGTGGCGGCACCGCGACGTGCTGTCGCGCGTCGGCCTCGCCGCCGCGATGCTGTCGGCGGTGCGCGCCACCCGGCAGGTCGTGCTGCCGCTGTGGGGCGTGTCGATCGGGCTCGACGGCGGGACCATCGCCCTCGTCGTGGGCGTGTCGGGCGCGATCGACTTCGCTCTCTTCTACGCGAGCGGCCAGGTGATGGACCGCTTCGGGCGGCTCTGGGCCGCCCTCCCCGCGATGCTGCTGATGGGCGGCGGCTTCGTCGCCCTCGCGTTCACCCACGACCTCGACGATGCGGCGATGTGGTTCGCGCTGTTCGCCGCGGTGCTGGGGGTCGGCAACGGGCTCTCCAGCGGCATCCTCCTGACCCTCGGCGCCGACCTGGCGCCGCGCCCCGATCCGGCGCCCTTCCTCGGCTCGTGGCGCACGCTCACCGACGCCGGCGGCGCGGCCGCGCCGGTGCTCGTGACGGTGCTGACCGCGCTCGGGTCGCTGTCGGTCGCGACCGGTGTCGTCGGCGCGATCGGCCTGCTGGGCGCGGCGGCCTTCGCCCGCTGGGTGCCGCGCTACGTGCCCCGCCGCCGCTGACCGTCCCCGGTCCCCGACTCGCCCCTGCCGGTGATCGCGCGTCCGCATCCGCGCCCCGGTGACCGTGAGACTCCAGCCCCGCGTCGAGACTGCGTGTCCGACGCGCAGCCTCGACGCACCAATGGAGTCTCGCGGTTCGGGGGCACTCTGACGGGGGCTGTGGATAACTTCCGACGCGCGGGTCTCGGAGTCGGCAGGATGCCTGGATGAGCCTCGCGTACGCATCCGCGCCCCTCGCGCCCGGCGACGGCGCGGGCGCGACCGCACGCATCGTCGAGCGGGTCCGCGAGCGCCTGCGGGCCGAGCAGGCCGACCCCGCCCGAGACCCCGACCGCGCGGCGCAGGTGGTGCGGGCCGAGGTGCAGCGCCACAACGACTTCGCCCTCGCGCGCGGGCTCGCCCTCGTCGACGACGAGGCGGCGTGCGTGCGCGAGGTGCTCGCCGCCGTCGCCGGCTACGGGCCGCTGCAGGCCTACCTCGACGACCCGACCGTCGAGGAGCTGTGGATCAACGCGCCCGACCGGATCTTCGTCGCGCGCGAGGGGCGCAGCGAGCGCGTGCCGCTCACGCTCACCGCGGCACAGGTGCGCGACCTCGTCGAGCGGATGCTGCACGCCACCGGCCGCCGCATCGACCTCAGCCAGCCGTTCGTCGACGCCTCCTTGCCCGACGGGTCCCGCCTCCACGTGGTGATCCCTGACATCACGCGCGTGCACTGGTCCGTGAACATCCGACGGTTCCTCGCCTCGTACCGCACGCTCGCCGATCTCGTGCGCGCAGGTTCGCTGACCGACACCGCGGCCGCGCTGCTGCGCGACGCGATGGCCCAGGGGCGCAGCATCCTCGTCTCGGGCGCCACGCACGCCGGGAAGACGACGCTCCTCGCCGCGCTCGTCGACGCGTGCCCGCCCGCGCACCGCATCGTCACCGTCGAGGAGACGTTCGAGCTCGCGGTGCGGGCGAACGACCTCGTCGCCCTGCAGGGCCGACAGCCGAGCCTGGAGGGCACCGGCGAGGTGAGCCTGCGCCGGCTCGTGAAGGAGGCGCTGCGCATGCGCCCCGACCGGCTCGTCGTCGGCGAGGTGCGCGACGCCGAGGCTCTCGACCTGCTGCTCGCGCTCAACACGGGCGTGCCCGGCGCGGCGACGCTGCACGCCAACTCGGCGCAGGAGGCGCTGCGCAAGCTCGCCGCGCTGCCGCTCCTGGCCGGCCGCAACATCGACGCCGGCTTCGTGCTGCCGGCGATCGCCTCCAGCGTGCACGTGGTCGTCCATTGCGAGCGCGACGGGTCCGGTCGGCGCCGGGTCGGCGAGATCGTCGCGCCGACCGGACGGGTCGTCGACGGCGCGGTCGAGACCCGGTCCATATGGCGGGCGGGCACGCCATGACGTTCGTGTGGGGCGCCCTGCTCGCGGCCGGCCTCCTGCTGACCGCCTCGCCGTGGCTGTGGCCGCACCGCGAGCGCGCCGACCGGCCCGTTCCCACCGGAGCCGCGACGCGCGTGCTGCAGGCGGCCGGCTTCGCCCACGTGCCGCCCGGACGGCTCGTCGCGATTTCGGGCGGCGCCGCGGTGGTCGCGGCCGCGATCGCGTGGCTCGTCACCGCGCTCCCGGCGTTCGTCGCCGTCGCCGCGATCGCCGCCGCGGCGGCTCCGACGGTGTGGCTCCGCGGTCGCGCGCTGCGCCTCCGCCGGTCACGACGGGCGCTGTGGCCGGACGTGTGCGATCTCCTCGTGGCATCCGTGCGGGCCGGCCTGTCACTGCCCGACGCCGTGGCGAGCCTCTCCGCGTCGGCACCGCCCGCGCTGCGCCCCGCGTTCGCGCTCTTCGCGGGCGACATCGCGGCATCCGGCCACTTCGACTCCAGCGTGCTGCGGCTGAAGGCGGCGCTCGCCGATCCGATCGCCGACCGCATCGTCGAGACGCTGCGCATGGCGCGCCAGGTCGGCGGCACCGAGCTTCCGGGCGTGCTGCGCGCGCTGTCGGCCTCGGTGCGCACCGAGGCGGCGCTGCGCGCCGAGGTCGAGGCGCGGCAGTCGTGGATCCGGGGTGCTGCCGTGCTGGGCGTCGCGGCGCCCTGGGTCATCCTCGTGCTGCTGTCGATGCGGCCCGAGGGCGCGGCGGCGTACTCCAGCCCCGAGGGCGTTGCCCTCATCCTCGCCGGCGCCGCCGTGTCGGTGGTCGCGTACCGCGTGATGCTCCGCATCGGCCGGCTTCCCGAGCCGCGGCGGTGGTTCGGATGAACGCGCCCACGCAGGTCGCGCTCGCCGTGGTGCTCGGCTGCGCGTTCGCCGCCGGCATCCTGCTCGTGGCCGCTCGCGTGCCTCGTTGGGCGGCGCCGTCGCTGCAGCGTCGCATCGCGCCGTACGTGCGCGACGTCGCCGATCCGGGCGGACTGACGCCGCTGTTCGCACCGGGTCGAGCGGCCGGGTGGCGCGCTCGTCGAGACCGGTTCGTCGCGGGCCTCGGCGGTGCGGACGCGATCGCCCGGCGCCTGAGGCAGGCGGGCTGGTCGATGGATGCCGCCGTGTTCCGCGCGCGCCAACTGGGCTGGGCTATCGGCGGCGTCGCGGTCGGCGGGCTCGTGGTCGTCGCGCTCGCGCTGACCGGTCGGCTCCATGCCGGGGCGGTGCTCCTGCCGCCGCTGCTCGCCGTGATCGCCGCGGCGCTGTGCGACGCGCGCCTGACCCAGGCCGCCCGGCGACGGGCCGCGCGGATCGAGGAGGAGCTCCCGACCGTGCTGGAGTTCCTCTCGCTGTGCCTCGCCGCGGGCGAGGGCCTGCTCGACGCGCTGCACCGCGTCGGCGAAGTCGGCGCGGGCGAGCTCACCGCAGAGATCCGCCGGGCCGTGCTGTCGACGCGCACCGGCTCGAACCTCCGCGACGCGCTCGCGACCCTCGCCCGCGGCGTCGACGTGTCCGCCGTCTCGCGCAGCATCGACCACGTCGTCGCCGCGATCGATCGCGGCGCGCCGCTCGCCCAGGTGCTGCAGGCACAGGCGCAGGACGCCCGCGAGGACGCGAAGCGCACGCTCATCGAGCAGGCGGGGCGCAAGGAGATCTACATGCTCCTGCCACTCGTCTTCATGGTGCTGCCCCTGTCGGTGCTCGTGGCGGTCTTCCCGGGGATCGTCATGCTGCGGCTGGGGCTCGGCTGATGCACGGGTACGGGGGCGCGACGGCGCCGAGAGGAAAGCGAAGGGAGACGGACATGATCCGTGACACGAAGGGGCAGCTGCGTCCCGAGGGCGAGGGACTCCTCGCCGACGAGCGCGGCGACGTGCCCGGCTGGGTCCTCGTGACCTTGATGACGGCGGGCCTCGTCGTCGCGATCTGGGCGCTCGCGGGCCCCGCGCTCGCCGACCTGTTCGAGCAGGCGATCGCACGCGTCTCCGGCCTGTGACGCACACCACCGCGGGCGGACCGGCCGTGCTGCGTGACGAGGAGGGGTCGAGCCCCGTCGAGTTCGTGCTCGTCGGCGCGCTCCTGACCGTGCTCACGCTCGCGGTCATGCAGCTCGGGCTCGCGGTGTACGTCCGCAACGTCGTGCACGACGCCGCCGTGGAGGGCGCTTACCACGCCGCGCTCGCCGACACGTCGGTCGACGACGGCGCCGCCCGCACCGCCGAGATCATCGCGCGCACCGTGGGCGAGGGCTTCGCGGAGAGCGTCTCGGTGCGCGAGCAGTCCGACCTCGGGCATCCGACCGTCGAGGTGAGCGTCGTGGCGACACTGCCGCTCGTGGGACTCCTCGGCGCGCCGCGCGGGCTGGAGGTGACCGCGCATGCCCCTGTGGAGAGCTTCGACCGCCCCGGCGACTGAACCGGACGCCATCGCCCCGGTGCACCCCGAGGAGGGCACCGCCGCGCTGGAGTTCATCGCGGTGGGTCTGCTGCTCCTCGTCCCGATCGTCTACCTCGTGATCGCGCTCGGCACGATCCAAGGCCAGTCCCTCGGGGTCGAGGCCGGCGCGCGCCACATCGCGCGCGCGGTCGCGACGGCGCCGGATGCCGCGACCGCCTCGTCGCGCGCCGATCGCGTGCTCGCCGCAGTGACCGACGAGTACGGGCTCGACCCGGCCACGGTCGACGTGACGGTCGGCTGCACGAACGTCGGCGCCGCGTGCCCCGAGGCGGGCGCCACCCTCGTCGTGACCGTCGCCGCCGAGGTCGCCCTGCCCCTCGTGCCGCCGGTGCTCGGGCTGGAGCGCGTCGCACGGGTGCCGGTGGAGGCGACGTCGGCCCAGAAGGTCTCGCGCACGTGGGGCGCCGGCTGATGCGACGGGCGCTCTGGTGCGCCGGGTGGCGCGGGCGGGCCGCCGACGAGGGCAGCGTGCTGCCGCTCACCCTCGGCTACGCCGTGCTCGCGCTCGTGCTCGTCTTCGTGTGCGTCGACGCGACGAGCCTCTATCTCGCCCAGAAGCGCATCGAAGGGGCGGCGGATGCCGCGGCGCTCGCCGGCGCGGACGGGTTCACGGTCGCGGTCGACGAGGGCGGCCCAGTGATCGCGCTGAGCGACGCCGGCGTGCGGGAGCAGGCCGACGACGTCGTCGCGGTGTACGACGGCGTCCGCGTCGTGGTCGCGGGGACGCCCGACGGCACGTCGGCGCGCGTGACCGTGGCCACGGAGTGGCATCCACCGATCCTGACCCTGTTCGTGCCCGACGGCGTCGCTCTCGAGGCCACCGCCACGAGCCGCACCGCCCTCCGGTGAGCCCGGCCGCCGGCGCACCCCCTCCGGACCGCGAGACTCCAGTGGCGCGTCGAGACTGCTCGCCCCGCACGCGGTCTCGACGCACGGTTGAAGTCTCGCGGTGTGCGGCGGTGTGCGGCGGCCGCGGTGGCGCGGCTCAGCGACGGGCGAGGGGCGTGAGGCCGACGGCGAGCGGCAGGTCGAGCTCCCACCGCTCGCGATGACGGGCGCCGACGGCCTGGGCGCTGCCGAAGTCGTCGGCGATCAGCACGATGCGCGCGGGCGACACCTCGGCCACGCGCACGCGCCGCGGCGGGTCGAGCTCGAGGACGAGCGGCTCCGCCAGCCACGAGAGGCCGAGCGCCTCGACCGCGGCCTCCGCGCTCTCCCAGTCCGCGGCCGCGGCGATGGGACGACCGAGCAGGTCGTGCGGCACGAACGCCTCGCCGGTGAACGCGATGTAGCCGACGGTCTCGCCGTCGGCGCGGCGATGCGGCATCCAGTCCTCGGGGATCACGCGTTCCACGCTAACGCGCGCGGCGCGCAACCTGGCAAGTCGCCGGGACGGCGCGGCGGGCCACCGGGCGGCTCGGATCCCCTTGGGTAGACTTGGTGCGCCCGCGGGAGTGGTGGAATTGGCAGACACGCAGGATTTAGGTTCCTGTGCCTCACGGCGTGTGGGTTCAAGTCCCACCTTCCGCACGGTGCCGAATCCACGGCATCCGAATCCGCCGACCGACTCACGACCGACGGGACCTCCGTGCATTCCCTCTCCCTCATCCCCTGGCTCGACCCCGAGACGATCATCGGGGCCGCCGGCCCGTGGGCGCTCCTGGTCGTCTGCTTCATCGTCTTCGCCGAGACGGGTCTGCTCGTCGGCTTCCTCCTCCCCGGCGACACCCTGCTGGTGATCTCGGGGCTCCTCTCGCACGCGCAGCCGTACGCGCCGGAGGGCGTCTTCGGCATCAGCGTGTGGTGGGTGGCGCTGCTCATCGGCCTGTCCGCGTTCCTCGGCGGCGAGGTCGGCTTCTACATCGGCCACAAGGGCGGGCCGGCGGTCTTCGAGCGTCGTGAGTCGGGCCTGTTCAGCCGCAAGAACGTCGAGCGCACGAACGCGTTCTTCGAGCGGTACGGCGGCCTCACGATCATCCTCGCGCGCTTCGTGCCCATCATCCGCACGTTCGCCCCGGTGGCCGCCGGCGTCGGGCACATGCACAAGGGCAAGTACACGCTCTACAACCTCATCGGCGCCGTGATCTGGGGCTTCGGCCTGACGATGTTCGGCTACCTCATCGGATATATTCCGCCGGTGGCATGGTTCGTGCAGGAGTACATCGACCTGATCCTCCTCGCCGCGGTCGGCGGCACCGCCCTCGTGACGGTGTGGCACTACTTCCGTGAGCGCTCGAAGTCCAAGAAGGAGGCGGCCGCGGGCCAGGCGCCCGTGACGCCCGACCCGACGGTCATCCCCGACGCGGAGTGACCGTCAGGAGGCCTTCTTCGCCTTCTTGCCGGCGGGCTTGCTCGCGCTCTTCGCCGACGGCGTCTTCTTCTTCGCGGATGCCGTGCCCCCGGCATCCGTCGACGACCCCTGACCCCGCGCGGCACGGCTGCGCTCGACGCTCGCACGCAGCGCCGCCATGAGGTCGATGACCTCGCCGCCGGTGTCGGCCTCCTCGGGCGCGCCGAAGGTCTCGGCGGTGTCGAGCGCCTCGCCCTTCTCGAGCTTGGCCTCGATGAGCGTGCGGAGCTCCTGCTGGTACTCGTCGACGAACTCGGACGGGTCGAAGTCGCTCGAGAAGCTGTCGACGAGGCTCGCGGAGAGCTTGAGCTCCTTGTCGGAGATCTTGACCGGCTCGTCGAGCGCGGGGAACGACGCCTCGCGCACCTCGTCGGCCCACAGGAGGGTCTGCAGCACGAGGACGTCGCCGCGCACGCGCAGGGCGGCGAGCCGCGTCTTCTGCCGCAGCGAGAAGCGCACGATCGCGGTGCGGTCGGTCTGCTCGAGGGTCTGCCGCAGCAGCACGTACGCCTTCGGCGACGCCGAGTCGGGCTCGAGGTAGTACGCGCGGTCGAGCGTGAGCAGGTCGATCTGATCGCTCGGGACGAACTCGACGACCTCGATCTCGCGACTGCGCTCGGCCGGCAGCGACGCGATGTCCTCGGCGGTGAGGACGATCGTGCGCTCCCCGTCGTCATAGGCCTTGTCGATGTCGGCGAACGGCACGACCTCGCCGCACACCTCGCACTTGCGCTGATAGCGGATGCGTCCGCCGTCGGCGCCGTGCACCTGGTGCAGCGGCACGTCGTGGTCCTCGACGGCCGAATAGACCTTCACCGGCACGTTGACGAGCCCGAACGTCAGGGCGCCCTTCCAGATCGCTCTCATCCCCCCAGTACACACCGTCGCACGTGCTACGGCCAGTCCGGCACGGCAGGATGGGACCATGGCCGAGGGCGAGCAGCTGGTGCGCGTCGACGGCCGGCGTCTGCGCCTCACCAACCTCGACAAGGTCCTCTACCCCGAGACCGGCACGACCAAGGGCGAGGTGATCGACTACTACACGCGCATCGCGGCCCTGCTAATCCCGCACGCCAGCGGACGGCCGGTCACCCGCAAGCGCTGGCCGGAGGGCGTCGACCATCCGCCGTTCTTCGCCAAGGACCTCGAACGCGGCGCGCCGTCGTGGGTGCCGCGCCGCCCGATCGACCACTCCGGCGGAGCGAAGGACTATCCGCTCGTCGAGGACGTGCCGACGCTCGTCTACCTCGCGCAGGTCGCGAGCCTCGAGCTGCACGTGCCGCAGTGGCGCTTCACGCGTCACGGCGACCGCGCCAACCCCGACCGCCTCGTGCTCGACCTCGACCCCGGGCCGGGAACGGGGCTCGCGGAGTGCGCCGAGGTGGCGCGCTGGGCGCGCGAGATCCTGCGGGGCATGGGGATGGACCCCGTGCCGGTCACGAGCGGCAGCAAGGGCATCCATCTGTACACGCGGCTCGACGGCCGGCAGACGAGCGACGACGCGTCCGCGTTCGCGCGCGAGCTCGCCCGGCTCATCGAGGCCGATCACCCCGACCTCGTCGTCAGCCAGATGACCAAGAGCCTGCGCCCCGGCAAGGTGTTCCTGGACTGGAGCCAGAACAACGGCTCCAAGACCACGATCGCGCCCTACTCGCTGCGCGGGCGGCCGCAGCCCACCGTCGCCGCCCCCCGCACGTGGGAGGAGCTCGACGATCCGGATCTCCGCCACGTGCTGCTGCACGAGATGCTGGAGCGCGCCGACGCCCTCGGCGACCTGTTCGCGCCGCTGCGCCCGCAGTCGGCTGAGTACGGTCCCCTGTCGGCCTACCTGTCCAAGCGCGCGGCCGGGCGCACGCCCGAGCCGGTGCCCGACTCCCCCGTCGCCGCTCCCCCGCCCCGGCCCGAGGAGCTGCCGCGCTTCGTGATCCAGGAGCACCACGCGAGCCGCCTGCACTGGGACCTGCGCCTCGAGCACGGCGGGGTGCTCGTGAGCTGGGCGGTGCCGCGCGGCATCCCGGACTCGCCCGAGCGCAACCACCTCGCGGTCATGACCGAGGACCACCCGCTGTCGTACGCGACGTTCGAGGGCGAGATCCCGCGCGGCGAGTACGGCGCCGGGAGCATGACGATCTGGGACGAGGGCCGCTACGAGCTGGAGAAGTGGCGCGACGACGAGATCATCCTCACCGCGACCGGTCGCGACGGCGGCCCGCTCGGGCGCGCGCGGCTCGCGCTCATCCGCACCGAGGGCGAGGGCGAGAAGTCGTCGTGGCTGCTGCATCGCATGAAGGATGCCGCGGCCTCCGCCGCACGCGCGCACCGACCTGCGGCCTCCCGCACCGCGGGCCCGCCGCACGCGGAGGGCGAGACCGAGGAGACCTCCGCGCATACGGACGCCACGTCCGCACCGGCCGCGTCGGACGCGTCGCGGGTGCCGGACGGATCGGCCCCGCCGAGCGGGTCGATCACGCCGCACGGACGCGGTCCCGCCCCGATGCTCGCGGTGCCCGCCACCGCGGCCCGCGGTCGCGAGGCCGCGGACCGCTGGGGACGGTGGGTGGAGTTCAAGTGGGACGGCATCCGCGCCATCGGGCTGTGGGACGGCGAGCGGCTGCGGCTGCGCGCGCGCAGCGGCACCGACATCACCGCGCGGTATCCGGAGCTCACCGGGCTGGACGCGGGGCTGGGACCTGAGCCGGCCGTCGTCGACGGAGAGATCGTCGCCCTCGACCGCGCCGGACGCCCGAGCTTCACGCGCCTGCAGAACCGCATGCATCTCACGAAGCAGCGCGAGATCGCGCGCGAGGCCCCGCGCACCCCGGTGACCTACTTCCTGTTCGACGTGCTCGGCGCCGGCGATGCGGATGCCACCGGGCTGCCGCTCGCGGACCGCCGGCTGCTCCTCGAAGACCTCGCGCGCGACGCGATCCCCACCATCGTCGTCCCGCCGGTCTCCGACGACGTCGACTCGGCGCTGCAGACCGCGAAGGATCTGAACCTCGAGGGCGTCGTCGTCAAGGATCCCCGCTCGCGCTACCGCGCCGGCGCACGGTCGGAGGAGTGGCTCAAGGTCAAGCTCACGCGCACGCAGGAGGTCGTGATCGGCGGCATCCGCCCCGGCAAGGGCGGACGCACCGGGTCGATCGGGTCGCTGCTGCTCGGCATCCCGGGGCCGGACGGGCTGCGGTACGCCGGGCGTGTGGGCACCGGCTTCACCGAGGCCGAGCGCGCGCGGCTGCAGGGGATGCTGGAGCCGCTGCGGACCGACGAGAACCCCTTCGTGGGGGTTCCGGCCGCCGACGCGTCGGACGCGCGGTGGGTGCGGCCGCGACTGGTCGCCGAGGTCGAGTTCGCCGAGTTCAGCCCCGGCGACATCCTCCGGCACGCACGCTGGCGAGGCCTCCGCTCCGACATCGCCCCGGCGGACGTCGCCCGCGAGCCTTGACCCGCGGGTCAGTCGTGGCGGGCATCGCCGTGCTCGACGTGCCCCGCCGGCTCGAACTGGAACGTGGAGTGCTCGACGTCGAAGTGCTCGGCGAGGCACGTCTGCAGGCTCGTCAACAGCGCCGCGGAGCGACCGTCCGCGAGCACCGCGCGCTCGACCACGACGTGCGCCGTGAACACCGGCGCGCCCCGCGTGAGCTGCCACACGTGCACGTCGTGGACGGCGGTGACGCCGGGCTTGCGGAGGATGTGCTCGCGGATCGCGGCGACCTCGGTGCCGCGCGGGGCGCGCTCGCCGAGCACCGAGAACACCTCGCGCAGCAGCACGACCGCGCGCGGCAGGATCATCGCGGCGATGACGAGCGACGCCAGGGCGTCCGCCGGCATCCATCCCGTCGTCCAGATGACGACCGCGGCGACGATCACGACCGCCGACCCGATGAGGTCGCCGAGCACCTCGAGGTAGGCGCCCCGCACGTTGATGCTGTGCCGCTGCGCGGCGCTCAGCAGGTACATCGAGACGCCGTTGGCGACGAGGCCGACCACGGCCACGACGAGCATGAGGCCGCCCGCGACCTCGACCTCGCCGCCGCCCACGAGTCGCTGGACGCCCTCGACGGCGATCCAGACCGACAGCACGATGAGGATGACCGCGTTGGCGAGCGCGCCGAACACCTCGGCGCGCTGGTAGCCGTAGGTGTTGCGCTCGTTCGCCGGGCGGGCGGCGACGATGCTCGCCACGAGCGCGATGACGAGCGCGGAGCTGTCGGTGAACATGTGCGCGGCGTCGGCGAGGAGCGCGAGCGACCCGGTCCAGACCGCGCCGACCACCTGCACGACCATGACGGTCGCCGTCAGCGCCAGCGAGATCGCGAGCAGCCTCCGGTTGCTCGCGCCGCGGACGCCGGGCGCGTGGTCGTGCATGGCATCGAGGCTACGCGCGGCGCCGCCGCGCCGCGCTCGCCTGGCCCCAGTCGGGAATGAGTCCGGTTCTCATGCCGTGGCGCGCGTCATGCGGCCCGAGACCGAGCGGGCTACAGCGTCGCCAGCAGCGGCGCCAGCGCGACGAACGCGCGGGCGCGGTGCGATTCCGCGTTCTTCTCCGCGGGCGACAGCTCCGCGGCGGTGCGCTCGGCGCCGTCCTGCCCGTCCGGCACGAAGATCGGGTCGTAGCCGAAGCCGCCGCCGCCGGCGGGCGCGGTCGCGAGGCGGCCCGGCCACACGCCCTCGACGACGTGCTCCGCGCCGCCGGGCACGACGAGCGCGATCGTGGAGCGGAACTGTGCCGTCCGGTGCGGGTCGGCGACGTCGGAGAGCTGGTCGAGGAGGAGCGCGAGGTTCGCCGCGGCATCCTTCGCGTGGCCCGCCCAGTACGCCGAGAACACCCCCGGCGCGCCGCCGAGCACGTCGACGCAGATGCCGGAGTCGTCGGCAAGGGCCGGGAGCCCCGTGTGCGCGGCGGCCGCACGCGCCTTGATCAGGGCGTTCTGCGCGAAGGTCACGCCGTCCTCGACCGGCTCGGGGCCGTCGTACCCGACGACCTCGAGGTCGGGCCTGGTCGCCGCGACGATGCCCTGGAACTCCTCGACCTTGTGCGGGTTGTGAGTGGCCAGGACGACCCGGCGGACGGGCCCGCTCACTCGGCCGGCTCCAACGCGGCGGACTGGAGGTCGCGCAGCGACGCGCACCCGGCGACGCCGAGGTCGAGCAGCGCGTCGAGCTCGCGCTTGTCGAACGGCGCGCCCTCGGCGGTGCCCTGCACCTCGACGAACAGGCCCCGGCCGGTGACGACGACGTTCATGTCGGTCTCGGCCCGCACGTCCTCGACGTATGCGAGGTCGAGCATCGGCTCGCCGTCGACGATGCCGACCGATACCGCGGCGACCGAGTCGTGCAGCGGCACGGCGCGCTGCCCGATGAACCGCTTCTCGCGGCCCCATTCGATCGCGTCGGCGAGGGCGACGTACGCGCCCGTGATCGCCGCCGTGCGCGTGCCGCCGTCGGCCTGCAGCACGTCGCAGTCGATCACGATCGTGTTCTCGCCGAGCGCCTTGGTGTCGACCACGGCGCGCAGCGCGCGGCCGATCAACCGCGAGATCTCGTGCGTGCGCCCGCCGATGCGCCCCTTGACCGCCTCGCGGTCGTTGCGCGAGTTCGTCGCGCGCGGCAGCATCGCGTATTCGGCGGTCACCCAGCCCCTGCCCTTGCCGGCGAGCCAGCGCGGCACGCCGTTGGTGAAGGAGGCCGTGCACAGCACCTTCGTGCCCCCGAACGAGATCAGCGCCGAGCCCTCGGCGTGTGCGCTCCAGCCCCGCTCGATCGTGACCGGGCGGAGCTCGTCGGATGCGCGGCCGTCGGCGCGGGTCTTGTCGGTCACAGGAGGTCCTCTCGGAGGGTGGGCAGGTCGATGGCTCCGGTCTGCACGAGCTGCACTTCGCGCACCTCGCGCCCGAGCAGTCGCTGGGCGAGCCGGATGAAGTCGTCGGACGAGTCGCCGGTGGCCTCGTAGACGCGCGTGCCGACGGCGTCCGCGTCGGCGAGCAGGCGCCGGCTGACCAGCTGCCGGTAGACGTCGTTGGCGGTCTCGGTGTCGCTGGAGACGAGCGACACGTCGGGGCCCATGACATAGCTGATCGCGCCCTTGAGGAACGGGTAGTGCGTGCAGCCGAGCACGAGCGTGTCGACGCCGGCGTGGCGGAGCGGGGCGAGATAGGCCTCGGCGGCCTCGAGCAGCTCGGGCGAGTCGGTGACGCCGGCCTCGACGTACTCCACGAAGCGCGGGCACGCGGCGGTGAAGACGGTGAGCCGCTCATTGACGCCGAGCATGTCCTGGTAGGCGCCCGAGCCGATCGTCCCCTCCGTGCCGATGACGCCGATGCGTCCGTTGCGGGTCGTCGACATCGCGGTGCGCACGGCCGGGCCGATGACCTCGACGACCGGCACGTCGTAGCGCTCGCGCGCGTCGCGGAGCATGGCGGCGGATGCCGTGTTGCACGCGATCACGAGCATCTTCACGCCCTGGTCGACGAGCGTGTCGAGCACCTCGAGCGCGTAGCGGCGGACGTCGGCGATGGGCTTGGGCCCGTAGGGCGAGTGCGCGGTGTCGCCGATGTAGAGGATCGACTCGCGCGGCAGCTGGTCGCCGATCGCGCGGGCCACCGTGAGCCCGCCCACCCCGGAGTCGAAGATGCCGATGGGAGCGCGGTTCACGGTCCACCAGCCTACGCCCGCACTCGTACTAAAGTGACCGGCATGCGCGCGCCCAGCACCGCCCTCCTCACCGATCGCTACGAGCTCACGATGCTCGACGCCGCGCTGCGCGACGGCACCGCGCAGCGCCGCTGCGTGTTCGAGCTGTTCGGTCGCCGCCTGTCCGGCGGCCGCCGCTTCGGCGTCGTCGCCGGCACCGGACGGCTCCTCGGGCTCCTGCGCGACTTCCGCTTCCACGACGACGAGCTGCGGTTCCTCCGCGATGGGCGGGTGGTGGATGCCGAGACGCTCGACTTCCTCGCCGGCTACCGCTTCACGGGAACCGTCAGCGGGTACCGCGAGGGCGAGCTGTACTTCCCGGGCTCCCCCATCCTGACGGTGGAGGGCACGTTCGCCGAGGCCGTGGTCCTGGAGACCCTCGCGCTCAGCGTGCTCAACCACGACTCCGCGGTCGCGACGGCGGCGGCGCGCATGGCGATCGCGGCCGGCGACCGGCCGCTCGCCGAGATGGGCTCCCGCCGCGCCGCCGAGGAGTCGGCGGTCGCCGCCGCGCGCGCCGCGTACGTCACCGGGTTCGCCGCGACCAGCAACCTCGAGGCCGGCCGACGCTGGGGCATCCCGACGATGGGCACGGCCGCGCACGCGTGGACGCTCCTGCACGACAGCGAGGAGGACGCGTTCCGCAGCCAGGTCGAGACGCTCGGGGTCGACACGACGCTGCTCGTCGACACCTACGACATCGTCGAGGGCGTCCGCACCGCGATCCGCGTCGCCGGTCCCGGTCTGGGCGGCGTGCGGATCGACTCAGGAGACCTGCCCACGGTCGCGGCCCAGGTGCGCGCGCAGCTCGACGAGCTGGGCGCCACCGGCACGCGCATCACGGTCACGAGCGACCTCGACGAGTTCGCGATCGCGGCTCTCGCGGCATCCCCCGTCGACGCGTACGGGGTCGGCACCTCGGTCGTCACCGGGTCCGGCACGCCGACCGCCGGCATGGTCTACAAGCTCGTGGCGCGGCAGGCGGGCGACGGCGCGTGGGTCGCGGTCGCGAAGGCGTCGACCGACAAGGGCTCGAAGGGCGGACGCAAGGCCGCGTTCCGCACGCTCGAGCACGGCGTCGCCACGAGCGAGCTCATCGCCGTGGCGGACGGCTTCGAGCGGGTGCCGGATGCCGCCGACCACCCCGACGCGCGGCCCCTGCAGGTGACGCTCGTCGAGCACGGCGAGCCGGATGCCGCGGCCCTCGGGCCGGCCGGCGTCGTCGCCGCGCGCGAGCACCACCTTCGCGTGCGCGAGGAGCTGCCGGTGCGCGGGCTCGCGCTCAGCCGCTCCGACCCGGCACTGCCGACCGTCTACGTCGACGTCGAGTAGACGGCGCTCAGCCGGTCGTCGAGACCGGGCTCAGCCGATCATCGAGTCGTAGATCTCTTTGCAGGTGGGGCACACCGGGAACTTCTGCGGATCGCGACCGGGCGTCCACTTCTTGCCGCACAGCGCGCGCACCGGCTTGCCTGTGATCGCGGACTCGAGGATCTTGTCCTTCTTGACGTAGTGCGAGAAGCGCTCGTGGTCGCCGGGCTCGATGTGCTCCTCGCGCAGCAGTTCTTCGAGCTCGCGGTCGAGGGTCGCGAGACCGCCTTGGTCCGGGCTGTCGAGTGGCGTGCTCATGTCTGCAGATTCTAGCGGCGCCTCCGACACCGGGGCTCAGGTCGCCTCGGCGAACTCCATCAGGCGGCTGCCGCGCCGGTCGAAGGCGCGTCCGCCGATCGCGACGCCCGCGCCGCACACGAGCAGTCCGACGCCGACGCCGAGCCACAGGGTGATCCACGAGAACGCCGCCGGCTCGGCGAGGCTCAGCCAACCCCACCACAGCACGGGCGCGCTGAGCGCGATCGCGCCGAACAGCACGAGGCCCTGCGCCGACGCGCCGCCGGTGCGCTGCGGCTGCACGAAGGGGCTCTCGCCCGGCCGGGTCACGGCGTAGGGCGACACGACCGACGACACCGACGACAGTCCGAGTCCGCACAGGAACAGGCTCACGCACACGCCCACGAGCGCGGGGAGCACGGCCCAGCGCCCGTGCAGCCACGTCGTCACCGGCACCGCGACGGCGAGCAGGGGCACGGCGATCAGCACGACCGGCACGAGCCGGCCCCAGCGGTCCGCCGTGCCGCGCACGGCGCTCGAGACGTGCATCCACAGCGCCGTGGAGTCGTAGGCGAGGTCGTTGTGGGCGATCCAGCCGAGGAAGAGCGCCAGGAGCGGGGCCATCACGAGCACGGCCGTCGACAGCGGCACCCCCACGACCACGAGCGGCACGACCGCGACGATCGAGGCGACCGGCACGACGGAGAGGTTCGCGAGGTAGCGCGGGTCGCGCAGCCAGTAGACGAGGCTCCGCGCCGCGATCGCGCCGCCCGGCGTGTCGGGCGTGACCGCGAACCAGCCGAGCCCATGCCGTTCGCGGACGGATGCCGGGCGCTCGGTCGTCGTCAGCAGCCGTCGGACGAGCCACGCCCACAGCACGGCGAGGCCCGCGACCGTGCCGATCGCGACGACGAGCGGACCGGCATCCCCCGTGCCCGCCGACACCGCCCACGGCGCGCCGACGGGTGTGAGCGCGAGCACCTCGACGGCCTCGGCGAGCTGGGTGGGCACTCGCCCCTGCCAGCGCAGCGATGCGAGGAAGACGCCCACCGGCACCACCACGACGAGCAGGGCGACGAGGAACAGTCCGGTGAGCTCGCGCGAGCGGCGCTCGCGCAGCACGAGCGCGGCGATCGCGAGCGACGCCCTGGCCAGCAGCAGGCATGTGGCGACGCCGAGAGCGACCCCGAGCACGGTGAGCACGGGCGCGGCGCCGCGCGCGATCCACAGGAGCGCGACACTGCCCCCGAGCGCGATCGCCGCGACGAGCGGCACGCTCACGACGCCGGCGAGCAGCAGAGAGCCGGCGAGCCGCCGCGGCGGCAGGCCGAGCACCGCGAAGCGCCGCGGGTCGAGCGGGTCGTCGGCGCCGGCGACGAGCGGCGCCCCGGCGAACCCGAGCGTGACGGCGGCGCCGACGAGCACGGTCACGGCGAACGCGACGTCCTCCGGCACCGTCCGCAGCCGCAGGACGCCCCAGCACGCGACGACCACGGCCGCCGCGAGCAGGATCAGGCCCAGGGTCATGCGGACGACGTGCCGCACGTCGCCCCGCAGGGCGCCGACGAGCAGGTCGAGCCTCAGCCGGAGAAGGTGTGCAACCACTCCAGGCCCTCCACGTCGCTGACCCCGCCGGCGAGCTCGACGAAGCGCTGCTCCAGCGTGCGCGTGCCGCGCACCTCGTCCACCGTCCCCTCCGCGAGGATGCGCCCGGCGACGATGACGGCGACGCCCGAGCACACGCGCTCGACGAGCTCCATGCCGTGGCTCGTGAGCACCACGGTGCCGCCGTGGGCGACGTAGGCGCCCAGGATGTCGAGGATCACGGCGCTCGAGACCGGGTCGACCGACTCGAACGGCTCGTCGAGCACCAGCAGTCGCGGCGCGTGGATCATGGCGCCCGCCAGCATGAGCTTCTTGGTCATGCCCGCCGAGTAGTCCGCGACGGGTCGCGCGAGCGCGTCGGCGACGTCGAACGCGCGCGCGAGGTCGGTGACGCGACCCTCGACGACCGCCGAGCTGACGCCCCGCAGCACGCCGTAGTAGTGCAGCAGCTGCCGGCCGGTGAGCCGGTCGAACGTGCGCAGCCGATCGGGCAGCACGCCGATGAGGGCCTTCGCGCGCACCGGCTCGGCCGCGAGGTCGATGCCGGCGATCTCGATGCGCCCGGCGTCGGGCTGCAGCAGACCGGCGATCATCGAGAGCGTCGTGGTCTTGCCGGCGCCGTTCGGCCCGACGATGCCGTAGAAGGTTCCGGCGCGGATCGCCAGGTCGACGCCCGCGACGGCGTGGGTCGCGCCGAACGACTTGGTCACCCCGGTCAGGCGGAGCGCCGGCTCCTCGTCGTCGTCCGCGACGTCCGGGGCTCCGGCCACGGCCGTCTCCTGGACGGATGCCGGCGGCACGGGATCGGCCTCATCGATCGCGGCCGCCCCGGAACCGCTCTCCTCGGGCGCCTCGTCCCGAGGCGTCTCCGTCGGCGTCGGGACGTTCTCGGCGACGTCGCGCGCAACGAGATCCTCGAC
>NZ_JBDIAB010000001.1:0-72229 GCF_039812165.1 Microbacterium sp. | reverse complement strand
GGCGGCGAACGCGGCGTCCGTCGCGTCCGTCGTCGCGGCGCACAGCACCACGGCGCCCTCCGGGAGGCCGAGCGCACGGCGCCGGCCGATCTCGTCGCCCGGGGTCGCGAAGCCCGCCGGCGCCGCGCCCGGGATGACCCGCACGCGCTCGCCCAGCTTGGCGAGCTCGCGGAGGCGGTCCGCGTGCGCGTGCGTGGGGACGACGACGACGTCGGCGTGGCGCACAACGCGCCGCAGCAGGTTCTTGTGCCAGACCTGGCTCGTGCGCGACAGCGTGTCGGCGGCCTCCCACGGGGTGAGGTCCCACGCGGTGACGACGCACTGGTCGTGATCGTGCACGCGGTCGTGCCGCACGAGCGGGGCGACGAGCGTCGGCGAGTGGATCATGCCCCCGCCGACGCCGGGCGCGATGCCCAGCTGCCAGGCCGCGACGAGCTCGCGCCGCGGCAGGGGCGCGCCGACGACCTCGGCGAGACCGGGGACGTCGTCGAGCTCGGCGCCGGCGGACGGCACCACGGCCGCCACCTCGCACCCGGAGGGCGCCGTGCTCACGAGCGCCCGTGTGAGCTCGCGCGAGACCTCGGCGAGCGGGCCGAGCGGCACCGCCAGCTGATCGAGGATCACCTTCAGCGTCGCGGGCACGGGTCAGCCCTCGGGCGCTTCGGTGGGCGTCGGCGGGTGCAGCACGCTCTGGACGAGCTCGCGGATGTACGCGTAGTCCGGGTCGTACTCGTCGATGCCGCCCTCGGGGGTCAGCTCGATGGTCTGCAGGGGCTGCTCCTTGGCCTTCAGGCCCAGGTCGACGAAGTAGGCGAGCATCGACTGCGGGATGTCGGTCTCGACGATCGCCTGTCCGGCGGCGGCGACCTCGTTGAACCGCGTCAGCACGTTCGACGGGTTGAACTGCGCGAGGATCGCGGCCTGCAGCTGACGCTGGCGTTTCATGCGGTCGAAGTCGCTCGTCGTGTAGCGCGACCGCGCGTACCACTGCGCGGTGTCGCCGTTCATGTGCTGCGCGCCGACCTCGATCCAGCCGATCGCCCAGTCCTCCGCGGGCTCGCCCTCGTAGGAGGGACCGCCGCCCATCGGCAGGCGCTCCTCGACGGTGATGTCCACGCCGCCGAGCGCGTCGATGAGGGCCGCGAAGCCGTGCATGTCGATGAAGACGTAGTACGGGATCTCGATGCCGAGGATGCCCTCCGCGGCATCCTTCGTCGCCTCCACGCCGGGGCTGGAGTGGTTCGCCGTCGCCTCGGGGTAGAGCGCGTCGCCGTCGCGGCACACCTCCACCTCGGTGCGGAGCTGGTTGATGCCGCTGTTCCAGCCGCAGTCGTCGTCCTCGTAGCCCTCGTGCGCGTCGGGGTAGAGCTCCTGCATGGGCCCGGCGGCGAACGGGAAGTGCGGCATGTCGCGCGGGATGCCGGTGATCGTCACGGCCCCCGTGTCGGCGTTGACCGACACGACCGAGATGCTGTCGAAGCGCATCGAGTCACGGCCCTCGCCGCTGTCGGCGCCGAGCAGGAGGATGTTGTAGTAGCCGTCCGACGGCGGCACGGTGGGGCCGGTCGCCCCGAAGATCGCGCCCAGCGTGTCGCGCGTGGTGCCGGTGATCTGCGACGCGTAGACGGCGCCGCCGCCGGCGAGGACGAGACCGACGATCGACAGCGCCGCGATCGGCAGTCGCGCGCGGGGGCGTGCCTTGACGAGCCGCACGAGACGGAGGGTGTCGAGGGTGAGCACCGTCCACAGCACCGCGTAGGCGACGAGCAGCACCTGCGCGATGAGGAGCGTGACGCCGTGCGTGGCGACCATGAGGAAGAGCGTGCGCCACAGCGCCCACACGAGCAGCGAGACGACGACGAGCGCCCACATCGTGAGCGTGGCGGCCAGGCCCACGCGGCCCAGCTTGCGGTTGCCCGCGAGCACCTGCGCGGAGCCGGGGATCAGGAGGTTGAGGACGACGAGCCACCAGGCGCGCCGGGTCATGACCTCGGGCGACGAGGTGTCGGGACGCCGCATCGGGCGCTCCTGCGCGAACGCGCCGCCTCCACGCGGCGGCGCCGACCGCGGCGGGCTCGCGACGCTCACAGCGACTCCTTGAGGCGCAGGTTCTTCTCCTCCACCTGCTCCTCGAGCGAGCGGGCGTACTGCTCGACCTTGTCGGCGAGACGCTCGTCGGACGTCGCGAGGATGCGCGCGGCGAGGAGGCCGGCGTTCTTGGCACCGCCGATCGACACGGTCGCGACCGGGATGCCGCCGGGCATCTGCACGATGCTCAGCAGCGAGTCCAGCCCGTCGAGGGTCGCGAGCGGCACCGGCACGCCGATGACGGGGAGCGCGGTCACCGAGGCGAGCATGCCGGGGAGGTGGGCCGCGCCGCCGGCGCCGGCGACGATGACCTTGAGCCCGCGCTCACGCGCGTCGCGTCCGTAGCGGATCAGCTTGTCGGGCGTGCGGTGCGCCGAGACGACCTCGACCTCGTGCGGGATGGCGAAGTCCGAGAGCACCTGCGAGGCGTCGCTCATCACGCGCCAGTCGGAGTCGGATCCCATGACCACGCCGACCAGGGGCTGAGGAGAGGAGTGCAGCGGCCGGTTCACTCGATCAAGGCTACGGCGCACGACTGTGAGATCCCCGCAACGGCGCGGCCTCCGATGTGGGGCCCCTCAGTCGGCGAACAGGGATGCCGCGGCGCGCGCCTCGTACACGACGGCGTCGAGGTCGTCGCCGGCCGCGTTGACGTGGCCCACCTTGCGACCCGGCCGCGGCGCCTTGCCGTACGTGTGCACCTTGACCGCCGGGTGCTCCTCGAACACGCGCGGCAGCCGGTCGGCGAGCGAGTCCTCTGCCGGCCCGCCGAGGATGTTCACCATGACCGACCACGGCGCACGGGGGTCGGGATCGCCCAGCGGCAGGTCGAGGACCGCGCGCAGGTGCTGCTCGAACTGCCCCGTGACGGCGCCGTCCTGGCTCCAGTGGCCGCTGTTGTGCGGACGCATCGCGAGCTCGTTGACCAGCAGCCGGTCGTCGGTCGTCTCGAACAGCTCGACCGCCAGCATCCCGGTCACGCCCAGGCCCTCCGCGATGCCGACGCCGATCTCGGCGGCGACCGCGACGAGCCGCTCGCTCGCGTGCGGTGCGGGCGCGATCACCTCGGCGCACACGCCGTCGCGCTGCACCGTCTCCACGACCGGGTAGGGGCGCAGCTCTCCGGAGGGCCGACGGGCGACCTGCTGCGCGAGCTCGCGCGTGAAGTCGACGAGCTCCTCGACGAGCAGCCGCCCGTCGCCGGAGAGCGCGGCCAGCCAGTCGGCGGCCTCGCCGGCGTCGGCGACGACGCGCACGCCCTTGCCGTCGTAGCCGCCGCGCGGCGTCTTCACGACGGCGCGGCCGCCGTGGGCGTCGACGAAGGCCTGCAGCTGCGCGGCGTCGGCGACGGCCGCCCACTCCGGCTGCGGCATCCCGAGCTCCTCCAGCCGCGCACGCATGCGCAGCTTGTCCTGCGCGAAGGCCAGCGCCGCGGGCCCGGGGTGCACGGCGACGCCGGCGTCGACGAGCGCGGCGAGGACGTCCTGCGGCACGTGCTCGTGGTCGAAGGTGACGACGTCGACGTCGCGCGCGAACGCGAGGACCGTCTCGGCGTCGCGGTAGTCGCCCACCGCGGTGGCGGCGAGGGCCGCCGCCATGCCGGGCTCCTCGGCCAGCACGCGCAGCTCGATGCCGATCTCGACCGCCGGGGCGATCATCATGCGCGCCAGCTGCCCTCCGCCGACGACTCCCACCTTCAGCGACATCGCGCTCCTTCCGTCCTCACCCATCTTCGCCCACGCCGGGGGCGACCGGCGTCAGGAGGCGGGCTGACCGGGGGTGGGGCCTTCGGGCAGGCGCGGGATGCTCTGCGAGTCCCGGTGCGCGATGATCTGGCTCACCTCGACCTGGTCCGCGAGCACCTCGTGCACGAGCGTCACGAGGGGGATGTCGACCAGCCGCAGCGGCGCGTCGACGCCGTTCGAGAGGGTGAGCGTGCCGCAGCCCCACATCCGCTGCAGCGGTCCGCGGCGCTCGGCGATCGTGTAGCCGCGGACGTGACTGAGCTCCGACTGGTGCCGCGCGACCAGCCCGCGCTGCTCGATGATGCGGCGCGTCGTGATCGTGTAGGTGTGCGCGGCCCAGCGCAGGTACGGGATGACGACGAGGAGCAGCACGACGACGGTCGCCGCGGCCCACAGCATCCAGTCGGCGAACGGGGCGGGCAGGTTGCCGGTGAGGTAGCCGACCGCCCCCGACACGGCGATGAGGAGGAGCGCCGACCACAGCAGACGCCGCGCGTGCGGGCGGAAGCGCGCGACCCGTAGCTCGCCCGTGGCGGCCCCCGGAGCGGGGGTGAGCGGACGCCCGATGTACGCGGTCGGCTGGGTCACCCCTCCATTGTGACGCGCCGGGACGGCGTGCGCGGCCCCGGCGCGCCCGGATCAGCGCACGTGGACGACGTCCCCTGCCCCCACTGCGGTCTCGACCCCGAGCGACTCGACGACGAGCCGTCCGTCGGCGTCGAGGCCGACGGCCCGGCCCTCCAGCGCGCCGCCGCCGGGAAGGGCCACCGAGACCTCGGCGCCGATCGTGGCGCAGAGCTCGGCGACCTCGTCGCGCAGGCCGTCCGCCGCGCCGTCGGCGACGGCGAGCGCGGCGACGCGGTCGCGCAGGCCGGTGAGGTAGTCCGCGAGCAGGCGGTCCTCGTCGGCGGTCTCGCCGAGCGCGGCGAACGAGGTCGCGGTGGGCACGGGCAGCTCGGCGGCCGGCATCGCAGTGTTGACCCCCGCGCCGACGACGACCGCCTGCGGGTCGCCCGGGGCGACCTCGGCGAGGATGCCGCAGATCTTGCGGCCGTCGACCAGCACGTCGTTCGGCCACTTGAGGACGACGTCGTGCGCGCCCAGCTGCGTGCGCAGCGCGCGGCACATGGCCGCTCCGGCCGCGAGCGGGATCCAGCCGCGCGCGTGCATCGGCACGGCGCCCGCGCGCAGCAGCACCGAGATCGCGAGCGCGGTGTCGGGCGGTGCGACCCACGTGCGATCGAGCCGCCCGCGTCCGGCGCGCTGGTCGCGCGTGAGCACGACCGACAGGTGCGGGTGCTCGTCCGGCGCGTCGGCGACGGCGCGCAGCAGCAGCGCATTGGTCGAGTCGGTGGTCTCGACGACGTGCAGGCGAGGGCTGACCGCGGCCGCCTCGGGGTACCCCTCCGATGGAATCGACATGCCCGCCACGATACGCGCGGCCCGACCGCACGGCATCCCGGACGGCCCGCGACCCCGTGGAAGCCGACAGCGGATGCCGTGTTCCGTTGTCGCGGGTCGCCACCGCCTGCGCGGAGTCGCTCGCTAGGGTGGAACCCGTGACGGACCAGCCCGACCTCTCAACGACAGCCGGCAAGATCGCCGACCTCCGCGCGCGCTACCAGGAGGCGGTCGTCGACGCCGAGAAGAAGGCGCAGCAGAAGCAGCACGCGAAGGGCAAGCTCACCGCACGCGAGCGCGTCGACATGCTCGTCGACCCGGGCTCGTTCGTCGAGCTCGACGAGTACGTGCGCCACCGCACCGCCGCGTTCGGCATGGATCGCGCGCGCCCCTACGGCGACTCGGTCGTCACCGGCGTCGGCCGCATCCACGGCCGCGTCGTCTGCATCTACGCGCAGGACTTCACGACGTTCGGCGGCTCGCTCGGCGAGGTGGCCGGCGAGAAGATCATCAAGATCATGGAGTTCGCGATGCGCAACGGCATGCCGTGCGTGGGCATCCTCGACTCCGGCGGAGCGCGCATCCAGGAGGGCGTCGTGGCCCTCGGCAAGTACGGCGAGATCTTCCGCCTGAACACCGCCGCATCCGGCGTCATCCCCCAGATCTCGATCATCATGGGCCCCGCGGCCGGCGGCGCGGTCTACTCCCCCGCCCTCACCGACTTCGTCGTCATGGTCGACAAGACGAGCCAGATGTTCGTCACCGGCCCCGACGTCATCAAGACGGTCACCGGCGAGGACGTCGGCATGGAGGAGCTCGGCGGCGCCTACACGCACAACACGCGCTCGGGCGTCGCGCACTACCTGGCCGAGGACGAGGACGACGCGATCGACTACGTGCGATCGCTCCTGGGCTTCCTCCCCGACAACAACATGGCCGAGCTCCCCGACTACGAGCACGAGTTCGAGTGGGAGACGACGGATGCCGACAAGTTCCTGAACACGATCATCCCCGACTCGCCGAACCAGCCCTACGACATCCACCAGGTGATCGGGCACATCGTCGACAGCGCCGACTTCCTCGAGGTGCAGCCGCTGTTCGCGCCGAACATCGTGATCGGCTTCGGCCGCGTCGAAGGCCGCACCGTCGGCATCATCGCGAACCAGCCGTCGCAGATGGCCGGCACCCTCAACATCGAGGCCGGCGAGAAGGCCAGCCGCTTCGTGCGCTTCTGCGACGCGTTCTCGATCCCGATCCTCACGCTCGTCGACGTGCCCGGCTACCTGCCCGGCACCGACCAGGAGTGGACCGGCGTCATCCGCCGCGGCGCGAAGCTGCTGTACGCGTACGCGGAGGCGACCGTGCCGCTGGTGACCGTGATCCTGCGCAAGGCCTACGGCGGCGCGTACATCGTGATGGGCTCGAAGCAGCTCGGCGCCGACGTCAACCTCGCGTGGCCGACCGCCGAGATCGCGGTCATGGGCGGTCAGGGCGCGGTGAACATCCTGTACCGCGGCGAGATCCGCAAGGCCGAGGAGGCCGGCGAGGACGTCGCGGCGGTGCGCACCCGTCTCGCGAACGAGTACACCTACAACGTGGCGTCGCCGTTCCTGGCCGCCGAGCGCGGCGAGCTCGACGCCATCATCGAGCCCGCGCAGACCCGCGTGTACGTCGCGAAGGCGCTCCGGGCGCTGCGCGGCAAGCGCGCGAGCATGCCCGCGAAGAAGCACGGTAACATCCCGCTATGACCCCGGGCAACGCTGCCGAGGACCGCTCCGGCGACCTCGCCGACAAGCCGCTGCACATCGACGTGCTGCGCGGCTCGCCGACGCCCGAGGAGCTCGCGGCGATCGTGGCCGTCGTGACCGAGTCGTACGCGCGCGAGGCGGCCACCGCCGTCGCCGACGACCGGCCGCGACGCACCGGCTGGGAGCTGTCGGCGCGGGGCCTGCGCACGCCGCTGCGTCGCGAGCTCGGCTGGGGCCGGTTCGGCGGCTGACCGGAGGCCGGACGGCGGCCGCGGATCTGTCCCCCGAAATACCTACAGACGAATTCTTCGCGGGCTGGCAATCTAGAAGTGCTGGAACGCTGCTGCGTTCGGTTGGCCCGCCTCTTCTCAGGTCGGGCCGGCCCGCGAGTCGGTTTTCGGGTAACCGCTCGCATGGCGAGGGGCGGGCGGCTTCGCCGCCCCTCGCCTCATCCAGCCCCTCTCCTGGGCCGGCGATGACGCGCGTCACGGCATCACGGATCGCCTCCTGCGCCGGTCGAACGCGGCGTGACGCGCCCGCGCGAACGCGGTGCGGACGGCGGAGGCGAGACGACGGCCCTGCATCCGTCCGACAGGGATGCGGTCGCCCGCGCCCGTGCCGCGACGACCGTCCGGCGCGACGCTACGCGTGCGGGGGCTGCGCGATCTCGTGCCAGAGGTCGACGCTCTCCTCGGCGTCGTCGGCGCTGCGCGAACGCCCCACGACGGTCACCGCGATGCCGTCGTGCGGCGACGTGCGGATGTAGAGGCGGTCGGAGTGCGCCTGGTCGAGGATCCCGGCGAGCTCGGCGCGGATGGTCTGCAGCCCGCGCTCGTCCAGCCCGTCGAGGCCGCCCTCGTCGAGCACCGTGACGCTCGCGCCGCGGCGGCGGGCCGCCTCGAGCCGGCGGCGGACGTCGTCGTCGAGCAGGCCCCGTCCGCGCAGCTCGTCGCGGAGGCTCCCCTCCGCGAGGCGCGCCCGCATCCGCTCGTCGTCGTCCAGCTGTCCGCCCGTCTCGATCGTGCGCGTCAGCACCGGTCCCGCGACGGTGAGCGCGCGCCACACCTGCACGCGGCGCTCGCGGCGACGGCCCTCCTGCGACGCCAGCCACTCCGACGCGTGCCGCTGCACCTCGGTCAGCTCGGCCGTGTCGCGTGCCGCGCGGTCGACGAGCCACGTGAGCAGCTGGGCGACGCCCACCCACACGACCGCGCCGACGGCGCCGAGGGTGAGCGCGTCGAGGAGGCCGATCCAGATGGTCGCGGCGGCGGTCAGCAGCACGACCCCGGTCCATGCGACCCAGGGGCGGCGGCGCACCATGACGATCGCCATGAGGGCCGCGAGGCCGCCCAGGCTCCAGGTCGCGAACGACTCCAGCCGCGACTCCGGGCCGGCGGCGTACCACGTCACGCTCGGGACGACGGCGGCGACGGCGAGCGCCACCGCCGCGGCCCAGCCGGGCAGGACGAAGCGGCGACTGAGCCCCGCGGTGAGGACGGCCGTGGCATCCGGCGCGGCCTGCCGGGCGGGCCAGAAGATGCACAGCCACGTCGTCACGAGATAGATGGCGAGCATGGCGATGAGCAGCAGCGGGTGCGGCACGGGCCGCCAGGCGAGCCCGCCCACCGCGAGGTAGGCCGTGAACGCGACGCCGAGCACGGAGAGGACGGTGCGCACCGACAGCGTCATCGCGGATGCTCCCAGCTCAGCGTGACGACCGTGCCGTGGTCCCCGCTGTCGATCTCGGCGCGTCCCGCGACGGCGGCCATGCGGGCGAAGATCGACGCGCGGATGCCCAGCCGGTCGTCCGCCATGTCGTCGGGGTCGAACCCCTCGCCGGTGTCGCTGACGCGGATCGTGACGCCCCGGTCGGTGCCCTCCACGCGCACGTGCAGGCCCGCGGCGCCCGCGTGCTGCACCGCGTTCGCGATCGCCTGCGTGGCGGCGAGCACGAGGGCCGTCGCGGCCCGTCCCGGCACCGAGGGCGCGTGGTCGGCGATCGCCCGCTCGGCCGTGACGTGCACACGGAACTCGGCGGCGGCGGAGTCGAGGCCGTCGGCGACGGATGCCGGCGAGACCGGCGCGTCAGATCCCTCGCCGGAGTCGCGGTCGGCGTTCGCGAGCCGCGTGAGCGCCTCGCGCGCCATCGAGACCGCGAGGGCGCGCTCACGCGGCGTCGTCGCGCGCTCGGCGGCGATGAGGGCGGCCAGCACGCTGTCGTGCATGAGCGCGGCCACCGCCACCCGCTCCTTCTCCACCGCGTCCGCGGTGGCGGCCTCGGCGTAGGAGCGCACCGCGACCGCGCGCGCGTCGTCGATGCCGACCGAGACCGAGCGCAGCATCCACGCGATCGTCAGCAGGACGTACGCGAGGATCAGCGCGAACATGACGTCCAGGCCCACGCGCACCAGGTTGTCGTCGGTGAAGCCGACCTGCACGAGCCGCACGACGCCGTACATGACCGGCACCAGCGCCGCCCACAGCAGCTGCAGCAGCAGCGGGAAGGCCACCACGGCGGCGACGGTCGCGACGTTGATCAGGTACCAGACCCACGGCGGGCCGGCCGAGTACGCCTCGCGTCCGGCGGTCGCGACCGGCCAGGCCAGCAGCGCGACGGGGTACACGATCGCGAAGATCGCGGAGAAGACGCGCGCCTGGATGCCGGCGACGCACGAGGCGATCATGAGCCCGAGCGGCACGAACACCGCCAGCAGCAGCGCCATGTGCCAGCCCGGGTGCTCTTGGACGGAGGCGAGCGCATTGAAGAACGCCTGCGCCCCGAGCGCCGAGCAGCCCACTCCGACGGCGAGCACGACGATGCGCTCCACGCGCGCTCGCGTGAAGGTCTCGGCGCCCGGCACGCCGAGCGCGGCGGGCCGTCGGACGGCGCGGTCCGCGGGCGCGGTCCCCGTGTCAGCGATCACCGGAGCCCTCGGCGACGAGGCCGTCCTCCATGGCGCGGCGGAGCAGGTCCACCTTGGTGGGGGCGGGGCGGCCGACCTCCACGTACTTGACGCGCACGCGCGTGATGTTCTCCTTCGCGGTGGAGTAGGCGATGCCGAGCCGGTCGGCGACGACCTTCAGCGGGAGGCCCGCCGCATACAGGCGCAGCACGTCGCGCTCGCGGGCCGACAGCTGGGCGCTCGCGAAGGCGCGGTCGCCCTCGATGGCGCTCGCCCACTCGACGTTGTCGAGCGAGTCGCCGCGCGCGACGGTGCTGATGGCCTCGATGACGTCGTCGATGCGCGACGACTTGCTCACCACTCCGGCGGCCCCGGCGACGAGCGCCTCGCGCACGGCCGCGGGCCGGTCGGCGACGCTGTGGATGATGACCGGCGACCCGTCGCGCACGAGGCGCGAGACGTTCTCGGTGACGGTGGTGCCGTCGCCGAGCGTCAGGTCGAGGACGACGACGTCGGCGGGCGGGGCGGCCGAGAACGCACGCCAGTTGAGGTACTCGACGACGCTGCTGCCCGAGAACACCACCTGTTTCGTGGTCGTCCGTGCGCACGCGGCCTCGAGCCCCAGTCGTACCGACTCATGGTCGTCGATGAGAGCCACCCGCGTCATGCGATCAGCTTAGTGCCGGTGCCGTGCGGGAACGGGGAGCGGCGACCGGAGTCGGGCATGCGCTCCGGAGCGCTCCCGGAGGCTTCCGTCCGTGCGCGCGCGGCCGCGGCGACCTCGGGCGACGGCGCGCACTCGGCGAGAGGTTTCCGCGCGGGTGCGAGCGGCCGTCCAACCCCGGTGGCGGGGTCGCCCTCGCGCTAGCCGCGCGGAGCGTCGGCTCGCGTCAGCGCCGCGATCGTCTCGACGTGGTGGGAGTTCGGGAACAGGTCGATCGCGCGCACGCCGTGCGTCTCGTACCCGAGGTCGCGGAAGGTCGCGAGATCCCGCGCGAGGGCCACGGGATCGCACGCCACGTAGACGATCGTCCGCGGCTCCAGCCGGGCGAGGCTCTGCACGACCTCGCGTCCGGCGCCGGCGCGGGGCGGGTCGAGCACGACGACGCCGCGGCGCAGCCGTTCGCGCTGAGCGACGGACGCCGTCTGCTCGACGCCCGCGAGCCAGCGGTCGACGCGGCCGGCGCCGGCGCGCGCGCCGACCCACTCGGCGAGGTTCTCGCCGGCGTGCTCGGTGGCGCGCGGATCGGACTCGACGCTCGTCACGCGCGTCGCAGGGCCGCCGGCCGCGCCCACGGCGGCGGCGAGCAGTCCCACGCCGCCGTAGAGGTCGAGGTGCCAGGCCTCCGGGTCGACGCCGGCGTCGCGGAGGGCGTCGCCCACGGCATCCGTCAACGTCTCGGCGGCAAGCCGGTGCACCTGCCAGAACCCGCCCGCGTCGACGCGGAACGCGCGTCCGCCGGCGCGCTCGACGACGACCTCTCGCGCCGCAGGATCCGCCGGGCCGCGGCGCGACCCGCGCGGGGAGTCCGGGCGGACGACGACGCGCACCCGTCCGTCCGCGGGCTGGACGAGCTCGATGCGGCCGGGCGGCGCCGTGCGCGGCAGGAGGGCGGCGCGCTCCACGCCGGCGGTGGCCAGCGGCAACTCGTCGACCTCGATCACACGATGGCTGCGCGCCGCGAACGGCCCGATGCGGCCGTCCGCGTCGACGTGGAGCCCGACGCGCGTGCGCCAGGCCGTCCCCTCCGTCGTCTCGCCGACGGTGTCGCGGCCGGCGTGCGCCGCCTCGATCGTGACCGGCACGTCGAGCCGGCCGATGCGGCGCAGCGCGTCGTGCACGACCCGCTCCTTGAGCCCGCGCTGATGCTCGAGCGCGATGTGGCCGAAGTCGGCGCCGCCGGGTCGCAGCTCCGGGGGCACGTCGACGTCGGCCTGCCGCCACACATGACGTCGCCGGTGGGGCGAGGCGTCCACGACGTCGACGACCTCGCCGCGCCGGAACCTCCGTGTGTCTGCGGCGCCCGCCCCGGGTTCGTCGAGCCGCACGCGCACGCGCTCGCCCGGGATCGCGTCGGGGACGAACACCACGCGGCCCTCGTGGCGGCCCACGAACACGCCGCCGTGGGCGACGTCGGTGATGTCGAGGTCGATGAGGTCGCCGGCATCCATGCCCACGAGCCTTCCACACCCCGTCCCCCGCCCCGTTGGCGACACCTTCCTGCCGCCGCGCCAGGCCGGATCGGCGACAGGATCCGGTTGGCGACACCATCCTGCTCCGGCCCCGCGCCCTGCCCGGCGACAGGATCCGGTTGGCGACACCTTCCTGCTCTTGCGCCGCGCCCTGCCCGATTGGCGACACCTTCCTGCCGCCGCGCCACGCCGGATCGGCGACACCGTCCGGTTCGGCGCCAGTTCCCTGAGATGGCGCCACATATATGAAGCGCCATCGCAGGAAGATGTAGCCGACCCGCGCCGGAGAGCAGAGAGGAGGCGCCATCGCAGGAAGGTGTCGCCAATCGGACCTGGCCAGACGGAACGAGGGGCTGCGGCGCTCGAGCGAGATCGAGAGGACAACCAGGGCGCTACAGAGAGACCACAGCTCAACACCGCACCACCCGACACCGCACCGCCCGACACCGCACCACCCGACACCGCACCGCCCGACACCGCACACCCGACGCCGCACGCGCCGCGCCGGCGCGGGCCGCGACGCAGCGGCTAGCGTGGGACGCATGCGCGTGTGCCTCGCCTCGACGTCACCGGCTCGCCTCATGCTGCTGCGGCAGGCGGGCATCGAGCCGCTCGTGCGCGCGCCGAGGGTCGACGAGGATGCCGTCGTCGCCGACGTCGAGGCCCGCGAGGGGCGCGTCCTCGCCCCCGACGAGCACGTGCTGCTGCTCGCGCGACGCAAGGCCGCCGACGTCGCCGCGGCGCTCCGGGCCGACGACCCGCACTTCGACGGCATCGTCATCGGCGGCGACTCGATGTTCGAGATCCACGGCGAGGTGCTCGGAAAGCCGCACCTGCCCGAGGTCGCGACGGCGCGCTGGCACGCGATGCGGGGGCGCACCGGCATCCTGCACTCCGGGCACAGCGTGATCCGCGTCGCGCCGGGCGTCGGCGACCGCGAGGTCCACGCCGTCGCCGACGCGTCGGTCTCGTTCGCCGCCGACGTCTCCGACGCCGAGATCGACGCCTACGTCGCCTCCGGCGAGCCGCTGCTGGTCGCCGGCGCCTTCACGATCGACAGCCTCGGCGGGCCCTTCATCGACCGGGTCGACGGCGATCCCTCGACCGTCGTCGGCATGTCGCTGTCGACGGTGCGGCGACTGGCCGCGCAGCTCGGCGTCGTGTGGACCGGGCTGTGGAACCGCGAGCTCTCGTAGACTCCCCCACACGAATTCCCGCGATCTTGTGCGAGTGATCCAAAGCTGTCCGCCGGGTGCTCGCTAGGCTGGCATCCATGCCTGATATCGCCAAGGTGCTGGTCGCCAACCGCGGCGAGATCGCCGTACGCATCATCCGTGCCGCCCGAGACTCCGGGAAGGGCTCGGTCGCCGTCTACGCCGACCAGGATCGCGACGCGATGCACTCCCGGCTCGCCGACGAGGCCTACTCCCTCGACGGCGTCACGAGCGCCGACACGTATCTGTCCATCGAGAAGATCCTCTCCGTCGCGCGACGTTCGGGGGCGGATGCCGTGCACCCCGGCTACGGCTTCCTCGCCGAGAACGCGACGTTCGCGCGCGCCGTCATCGACGCGGGCCTGGTCTGGATCGGCCCGCCGCCCGAGGCCATCGAGGCGCTCGGCGACAAGGTCACCGCGCGCCACGTGGCCGAGAAGGTCGGCGCGCCGCTGGCCCCCGGCTCGCCCGGCCCGGTCTCCGGCGCCGACGAGGTCGTCGCGTTCGCCGAGGAGTTCGGCCTGCCCATCGCGATCAAGGCCGCCTACGGCGGCGGCGGGCGCGGTCTGAAGGTCGCGCGCACGCTCGACGAGGTGCCCGAGCTGTTCGAGTCCGCCACGCGCGAGGCCATCACGGCGTTCGGCCGCGGCGAGTGCTTCGTCGAGAAGTACCTCGACAAGCCGCGCCACGTCGAGACGCAGTGCCTCGCGGATGCCGCGGGCAACGTGGTCGTCGTCTCCACGCGCGACTGCTCGCTGCAGCGCCGCCACCAGAAGCTCGTCGAGGAGGCGCCCGCGCCGTTCCTCTCCGACGCGCAGAACGCGATCCTCTACGAGGCGTCGAAGGCGATCCTCAAGGAGGTCGGCTACGTCGGCGCGGGCACGTGCGAGTTCCTGATCGGCGCCGACGGCACCATCTCGTTCCTCGAGGTCAACACACGACTGCAGGTCGAGCACCCGGTGTCCGAGGAGGTCACCGGCATCGACCTCGTGCGCGAGCAGTTCCGCCTCGCCGAGGGCGGCCTGCTCGACTATGACGACCCCGAGCCGGTCGGCCACTCGATCGAGTTCCGCATCAACGGCGAGGACCCGGGACGCGGCTTCCTCCCCCAGCCCGGGCGCATCCACGTGTTCAAGACGTTCGGCGGCCCCGGCATCCGGCTCGACTCCGGCGTCACCGCCGGCGACTCGGTCTCGGGCGCCTTCGACTCGATGCTCGGGAAGATCATCGTCACCGGGCGCGACCGCGCCGAGGCGCTGGAGCGCTCTCGCCGCGCGCTCGACGAGTTCGAGGTCTCCGGCATGCCGACCGTGCTGCCCTTCCACCGCAAGGTGGTGCGCGACCCCGCGTTCACGGCGGAGGACGGCCGCTTCGGCATCTACACGCGGTGGATCGAGACCGAGTTCGCAGGCGGCATCCCGCCGTGGGACGGCGAGCTCGAGTCGCCCGAGGCGCCGCAGGCGCGCCACACCGTGGTGGTCGAGGTCTCGGGCAAGCGCATCGAGGTGAGCCTCCCCGACCGCATCGCACAGGCCCCCGCGAAGACGGGCCGCCCCGCGGCGGTGCCGCCGTCGCGTCGCACGCACGCCTCGACCGCGATGGCCGGCGCGTCCGGCGACGCGGTGAAGTCGCCGATGCAGGCGACCGTGGTGAAGGTCGCGGTGGCCGAGGGCCAGCAGGTCGTCAAGGGCGACCTCGTGGTGGTGCTCGAGGCGATGAAGATGGAGCAGCCGATCCAGGCCCACAAGGACGGCGTCGTCAGCGCGATCGACGCCGACCCCGGGACCACGGTCTCGGCCGGTCACCGCCTGATGACCATCTCCTGACGGCCCGCGCCCGCTGCCGGGGCGGACGGACGCGGCATCCCCGCTCCCGTCCGCCGAGTCCGGCGGCGCACGAGACGATCAGGGCGCGAGCGCGTCGTCGAGCCAGTCGAACACGCGTTGCGCGGTGAGCTCGCGGGCCAAGGGCTGGCAGTGCTCGCCGGCGCCCTCGGCGGCGGTGAACCGCACCACCGTCGAGACGCCGGATGTGAGATCGGCGAGCTGCTCCGACTGCCCGGGCCAGAACTGCTCGGCCTCGGGAGAGAGGATGAGCAACGGCGTCGTGATCCGCCCGGCGACGTCGGCGACGGTGTACCGGCGCACCGCCTCGATCGTCTCGGCGTAGCCGCTCGTGCCGTAGGGACGCGCCCGGAAGCGCCAGGTCCGGGCCGTGGCCGGCGAGAACTTCATCCCGAGCGCCATCTCGCGGTCGAACTTCTCGGTCCTGCCCGCCTCGAGGAGCCGCAGCAGGCTCCCCGGCAGATGGGCCGTCCACGACGTCGACACGTCGACGAGGCCCGGATCGGCCACCGCGGCGGCGAAGCGATGGTCGAAGGCGAGGGCGCGCTCCATCCAGTAGCTGCCCTGACTGATGCCGAGGACGGCGATGCGTGCGGCATCCACTCCCTCCATCGCCGCGACCGCGTCGAAGACGGGGGTGAGCACGTTCTCCCAGTCGGGCCGGAACGGCACGCCGCGCTCGAACAGCTCGGACTGCTGTCCGGGGCCGTCGAAGACGAGCACGTCGTAGCCGCGCTCCAACGCCGCCGACACGCACGACGCCCACAGCGATGCGCGTGAGCCGTCGCTGCCGTTGACGACGACGAGCGCCGCGCCACTGGGCGAGGGTGCGCGGAAGAACCACCCCGGCATCTCCCCGCCCTCGTACGGGATCGCGAGCTCCTCGACCGTCACGGCCGTGTGCGCGATGAACCCGCGCCACGCCTCCTCCTGCTTCGCGAACGTGGGGGCGAGGAGGTCCGTCTCGGGGAGCGCGCTGACCGCGTTGACGGCCACCGCGTAGTACGCGCTCGCGCGCAGGCAGGCCGCTGCGGCGCTCACGCGGTGGCCCCCGGCGGCCGAGGCGACGGCCACGGCGAGGGTGCGATCGGCGAGGTCTCGCCAGGCGGCGTACCAGCCCTCGTGGTCGCCCTTGTGGACGTGGGTGACCGCGGCGAGGATCTCGCCGAGATCTCCGGCGCCCCCGGCGGCGTTGCCGAGCGCGCACCGGATCTCGTAGTCGAAGTCGGGATCCGCCGAGAACGGGCGGATGCCGGACTCGGAGCGGCTCATGACGGCAGCTCCTGCAGCACGTTCGCCACGACCGGCCCCGCGACCGCGGGCGAGGTGAACAGCACCGACTCGGTGTGGACCCACGCCCCGATGTCGCTGAAGACGTCGATCAACGTGCCGCCCTGGCCCGAGGAGTACGCGGTCAGGTCGGCACCGAACACGTCGGTCTCCACGCCGGCACGCGAGACCATGGCCTCGGCGTCGTCCACGACCTGGGTGCCCACCTGGCCGGCGGCCAGCAGCACGACGTTTCCGGAGTCGTCCGACCACGCGCACGAGGTGCCGCCGGCGTCCACCAGCATGTCCACGGCGGAGCCGGCGCCGGGCGCGGGCGGCTCCTGCGGCGTGAACGTGCCGCCGAACGTGCTCTGCAGCAGCGAGACCGGCACGAGCTCCTCGCACGTGAACGCGGCCGGGGTCGGCGTGGGCGTGGGGGCGGGCGTCTCGGGGGCGGGGGCGGGTTCCGTCGCCGGCGGAGAGGTGGGCTCCGGCGCCGGGGTCTGGGCGCAGCCGGTCAGGACGAACGGCACCGCGAAGGCGGCGGCGAACGCATACGCGGCGAGGCGGCGGGGGCGGGAGTGGTGCGTCATGTCTGGACTCCTCGGAGCTGGTGACGATCCGGGCTTTCCGGTCGACTCGACGCTATGGCCGACCGGCCGGGCGGCGACTGTCCGTTCTGCACAGTCCTGCCCCGGCGCACGGGCGGGCACCGGTCAACGTGCGGCCTCGCGCACCAGGCGGGTCAGCTGATGGCGGGATTCGACGCCGGTCTTCGCGTAGATGTTGCCGAGATGGAACGAGACCGTGCTGCGCGTCACGTAGAGCTCCTCGGCGATCTGCGTGTAGCTGAAGCCCGCCAGCAGCAGCGTCGCGACCTCGCGCTCGCGGTCGCTGAGTCCGGCCAGCGGATCGGTGGGCGCGGCCACCGCGTCGGCCGTGGCGAGCCTGGCGAGATAGGGGACGGCCCCGAGCCTCGTGTACAGCTCCGTGGCGTGCGCGGTGGCGCGTCCGGCGGTCTCGGCGTCTCCGGCCTGCAGCGACATCCGCGCGAGGTCGGCGTGGAGGTGCGCCCGGTACAGCGGCAGCTCGGTGTCGAGGGCGGCGACGGCATCCGTCAGCAGGCGACGGCCGCCGTCGATGTCGCCGGCGCGCTCGCGAGCGAGACCCGTCACCCACGGCCTCGCCCAGCGCGCCCACTCGGGCACGATCATGTCGGTGTCGATGGCCACGAGGTGCTGCTCGACCCCGTCGAGCTCGCCCGCCCAGATCCGCGCGAGGATCACGTGGAGGTGCCAGAGCGCCCCGTCGCCGTTGTCGACGGCGGTCACGCCGTCGCCGAATCGCGCCCTCAGGCGCGCGAGGTACGACGCACGGGCCGCCTCGTCGTCGCCGACGTGCAGACGCACGATCTCGGCCTGGGTGAGCACCGAGACCGCCTCGTGCCACGGCAGGTCGAGCAGCAGCGACTCCGACCTGGCGAGGAGCTCGTCGGCGCGGGCGAAGTCCCCGCGGACGGTCGGCACCAGCGGGAGGATGGCCTCGGCCAGCGGGCTCATCCGGTCGATGGCGAGCTCGGCGGAGAGCTGCAGCTCGATGCGCGCCCGTTCGAACTCGCCGTTCTGCCAGAGCGCGAACGCGTAGAGCGCGTGGTTCACGCCCGCGGCCGCGTCGATCCGACCGCCGCGGATGCGCGAGACCACCTCCGACAGATCCCGACGCCCCTCCGCCGAGAAGCCGCAGAGCGCGTAGACGGCGCCGCGCCAGCTCAGCCGGTCCGTGTCCTCCATCGGCGTCCGCCGCGCGTCGACCGGCACCGCGTCGAAGTCGTTCCGGATGTGCTCGAAGTCGAAGTCGCGGGTGGCGACCTGGCCGGCCGTGCGCTGGTAGACCCCGCGCAGCACCGGGTCGGCTCCCACGTCGGCCGGGATCGTGGCCAGCACCGCCCTGACGTCGTCGGCGGGGTAGCCCGACATCAGCATCGTCCACGCCTTGAGCACGAGCAGTCCGGTGCGGGTCCGGACGTCGGCCCCGACCATGAGGTCCGGCGGCAGGGCGTCGAGCGCGCGCCGCGCGTCCGCGATGCGGTTCTCGGCGATGAACAGCCACGCCAGCACGAGGGTGCGCAGCGGCGCCTCCCCCGACCAGCCGATCTGGCTGAGATGCGCTCGCACCGCCCGGGTGTCGTGCGCGTGCACGCGCGCGATCTGCGACTGCAGCCATCGCCGCTCGCGTTCGGAGGCATCCGGAGACAGCTGCGACGCCCACTGCAGCAGCTGCGCCTCGCGGTGGTGATCGCGTTCCGCGTACGCGCTCGCGGCCACTCCCTCCAGTCGGGCCGCCAGCTCTTCGTCGCGCCTCTCGGCCGCCGCGACCTCGTGCTCCAGCCGCTGCATGGGAGACCCCAGCAGCGTCGACGCGAGCCGGTGCCGGCGCCGCCGCTCGGTCGCCGGCGTGGAGTCGTAGATCGCGGCCCGCACGAGCGCGTGCACGATCCGGACGTCGGCGAGCGCGACGGCGCCGCGCGCGACCAGCAGCCCGCTGTCGAGGAGGAGCTCGACGGCGGATGCCGGGTCGTCGACCTCTGCGACGGCCGCGGCGTCGAGACGATCGACCCATGACGAGCCGATGACGGCGACGGCGCGCAGGAAGGCGGCGGCGTCCGGATCCATCGACACCAGGCGGGCGTTCAGATCACGGGCGACCTCGGCGGGAGCCGGCAGCGGCGACATCCCGTCGAGCTCGTCGAGGGGGTACTGCGACAGCAGCGAACGCAGGTACATGGGGTTGCGGTCGGTGTGGCGCCAGAGACGCTCGACGAGCTCCCCGCGGACCCGCCCGCCGTCGTCGTGCAGCCCGTGCACCATCGCTGCGGCCTCGTCGAGGTCGATGCCGTCGAGCTCCATGAGCGAGACCGCCTCGGGGTCGGCCATGAGCCGGTGCCACGGCGACCGGTCGCCCGGGGCCGGCGGGCGGGTGGCCACCACGACGAGGAGCCGGTCGCCGGAGAGGCTCTCCAGCACGAGCCGCAGGGCGTCGAGCGACTCGGCGTCGGCCCACTGCGCGTCGTCGACGGCGATGACGACCGGGCCGTCGCGGCTCTCGTCGTCGATCAGGCGCCGCAGCGCCTGGGCGACGACGGCACGGCTCTGCGGCCGGCCGCTGTCGGTGACCGTGCGGCGCACACCGAGCTCCTCCAGCAGCCCGTACGGCGGCCGGTACGCGGTCTCGACGGCCGCGGCGCGGAGCACGCTGAAGCCGGCCGCCTCGGCGAGGATCGCGCGGAGGTGAGAGGTCTTCCCGATGCCGGACGCTCCGACGATGCACAGCACGCGGGGCGAGCCGTGGCGCGCGTCGGCCATGGCCTTCTCGACGACCTCGCGGCGGTCCGGCCTGAGATCGCGCACCGGCTCGTCCTCAGCCGTCGCGGTTGACGATGTGCATCGCGCGCGTGGCGTCGGTGATGCTGCCGGTGAGCGAGGGGAACACGGCGAACACGCGCGACACCTGGTCGACGGTCAGCCGGCGCTCGATCGCGATCGCGAGCGGGTAGATCAGCTCCGACGCGCGCGGCGCGACGATCACGGCGCCGATGACGGTGCCGCTCCCGGTGCGCGCGATGACCTTGACGAAGCCGTCGGTGATGCGCATCATCTTCGCGCGCGCGTTGGCGGCGAGCGGCAGCTTGTAGACGACGCCGTCCGCGCGGCCGTCGACGACGTCCTGCTCGCTGAAGCCGACCGAGGCGATCTCGGGCGACGTGAAGATGTTCGCGGTGATGCGTCGGCGCTCGAGCGGGATGACGATGTCGCCGAGCGCGTGGAAGACCGCGGTGCGTCCCTGCATCGCGGCGACGGATGCCAGCGGCACGAAGTCCGTGCAGTCCCCCGCCGCGTACACGTTCGGCACCGAGGTGCGCGCGACGCGGTTCACCTGGATGTGCCCGGAGTCGGTCAGCTGGACACCGGCCTGCTCCAGCCCGATCCCGCGCGTGTTCGGGATCGAGCCCACCGCCATGAGGCAGTGGCTGCCCTCGACGGTGCGCCCGTCGGAGAGCGTCACCACCACGCCGTCGCCGGTGTTGACGACGCTCTCGGCGCGCGTGCGCGACAGCACCCGCATGCCGCCGCGGCGGAAGACGTTCTCGAGCACGACGGCGGCGTCGCTGTCCTCGCCGGGGAGCACCTGGTCGCGGCTCGAGACGAGCGTCACGGCGGCGCCGAGGTTCATGTACGCGCCGGCGAACTCGGCTCCGGTGACGCCCGACCCCACCACGATCAGGTGCTCGGGGAGCGAGGTCATGTCGTACAGCTGCGTCCACGTGAGGATGCGGTCGCCGTCGGGCCGGGCGCTCGCGAGCTCGCGCGGCGACGCGCCGACCGCGACCACGAGCGTGTCGGCCTCGACGTGCTCGAAGTCGGTGCCGCCCTCGCTCGTGGACACCACGACCTCGCGGGGCCCGGCCAGCCGACCGTGGCCGGAGACGATGCGCACGCCCGCCTCGACGAGCGAGGCGCGCTGGTCGTCGGACTGCTGCCGCGCCAGCGCCAGCAGGCGGTGGTTCACCGCGGCCAGGTTGATCGCCACCTCGGGGCGCAGCGGCGCGCCGCCGCCCCCGCGCGCGAACAGCTGCACGCCGAGCTCCTCGGCCTGCCGGATCGCGACGGCCGCGTCGGCGGTCGCGATGAGGCTCTTCGAGGGCACCACGTCGGTGATGACCGCCGCACCGCCGATCGCGGCCCGCTCGATCAGGGTCACCTCGGCGCCGAGCTGCGCCGCCGCCAGGGCGGCCTCGTAGCCCCCGGGTCCGCCACCCAGCACCGCGACGGTCTGACTGCTCTGGAAGCTCGCTGCCATGAGCCCATTCTGCCCGGATGCCCGGCGGCGCTGGCACCCCGATGCCCGTCCTCCCTAAAGTGGTGCCATGTCAGACACCTACAGCAACCCTCTCGACGACCCCGCCGCCGACCCGTTCGCCGTGGCATCCGATGCCGCCGCCGACATCGCCCGCCTCACCGGCGTCGAGAGCCACGACATCGCGCTCACGCTCGGCAGCGGCTGGGGAGGTGCCGCGGAGCTCATCGGCGAGACGACCGCGACCATCCCGGCCACCGACGTCACCGGCTTCAGCAAGCCGGCGCTGGAGGGCCACGTCGGGTCGCTGCGGAGCATCCTCACCCCCGGCGGCAAGCGCGTGCTCGTCATCGGCGCGCGCACGCACTACTACGAGGGCCACGGCGTGCGCCGGGTCGTCCACAGCGTGCGCACGGCCGCGGCCACGGGCGCCAAGGTCATGGTGCTCACCAACGGCGCCGGCGGTCTCAAGACCTCCTGGAGCCCCGGGCAGCCGGTCCTGATCAGCGACCACATCAACCTGACGGCCGACTCCCCCATCGAGGGCGCGAACTTCGTCGACCTCACCGACCTCTACTCGCGCCGCCTGCGCGACCTCGCCCGGACGATCGACCCGACCCTCGACGAGGGCGTGTACTGCCAGTTCCGCGGCCCGCACTACGAGACCCCGGCCGAGATCCAGATGGTCAAGGCGATCGGCGGGCACATCGCGGGCATGTCCACGGCGCTGGAGGCGATCGCCGCCCGGCAGGCGGGCCTCGAGATCGCCGGGTTCTCGCTCATCACGAACCTGGCCGCCGGCATCCAGACCACCCCGCTCAGCCACGAGGAGGTCATCGAGGCCGGCCAGCAGGCGGGACCGGTCATCGGGGCGCTGCTGGCGAGGTTCGTCGAGGCGCTGTAGCCGCGGCGTAGGCTCGGCGTGTGCTGCTGACCGAACCGATCGCGCTCGAGAACGACCACGTCCGGCTGGAGCCGCTCCACCCGGACCACGCCGCCGACCTCGGCGAGGCCACGGTCGGCCTCGAGCACGCGTGGTACACGTCGGTCCCGGCATCCGTCCCGGACGAGATCGCACAGCGTCTCGCCTGGCGGGATGCCGGGACCATGAACCCGTGGGCGGTCGTGCTGCCCGACGGGCGCGCCGTCGGCATGACCACGTTCTGCAACGTCGACCAGGCGAACCGGCACGTCGAGATCGGCCACACGTGGCTGTCGCCCGCGGTGCAGCGCACCGCCGTCAACACGGCGGCCAAGCTGCTGCTGCTCGGCCACGCGTTCGAGGCGTGCGACGCGATCGCGGTCGAGTTCCGCACGCACTGGCACAACCGGCAGTCGCGCGCCGCGATCGAGCGGCTCGGCGCGCGCCTCGACGGCGTTCTGCGCAACCACCGGCTCGGCCCCGACGGCACCCTCCGCGACACCGTCGTGTACTCGATCCTCCCGCACGAGTGGCCGGCGGTCGCGCTGGGGCTGCGCGAACGCCTCGCGCGCGGCTGACGCGGACCCGGGAGGTCGAGCGGCACGGCCCGCGTCACCGAGGGCGTAGGCTGGCGCGAACGGCGCGGGACGGATGCCGTCGGCCCGGATCGGCCGCGGACGGTTGTCGCGGACGGCCCCGGCCAGCCAGAATGGCTCTGGTGCGTGCAGACGCATCGGCCGCCGTGCGGCGCACATCGATGGAGAGGAACCCGCATGACCGAGGTCTCGCGCACCGTGCGCATCGGATCGTCCCATGGCCTGCACGCCCGGCCGGCGAAGCTGTTCGCCCAGGCTGCGCGGGACTCCGGCGCGAACGTGACGATCGCCAAGGGCGCGGGCGCGCCCGTCAACGCGGCCAGCATCCTGGGCGTCATCGGCCTGGGCGTCGAGTTCGGCGACTACGTGACCCTCACGGCGGACGGCGACGCCCCCGACGACGTGCTCGACACGCTCGCGGAGCTGCTGACCACCGACCACGACGCATAGCCCGAAGACCACCGGACAAGGACAAGGAAGTACCATGAGCGAACTGCGAGGAGTCGGAATCGGTCTCGGCGTGGCCCAGGGGCCCGTCGCGCGGATGGCGGAGCCGCTGCCCGCACCCGAGGACGTCGCCAGCACGCGCACTCCGGACGAGGAGACCGCGCGCGTCAAGGAGGCGGTCGCCGCCGTCGCCCGCGAGCTCGAGGCCCGTGGCGCGCAGGCCGGCGGCGCCGCACGCGACGTGCTGGAGGCGCAGGCCATGATGGCCGAGGACCCCACGCTCGAGCAGGAGGTCTCCACCCGCGTCGCGGCGGGCAAGACCGGCGAGTTCGCGGTGCACGAGGCGTTCGCCAGCTTCCGCGACATGCTCGTGGCGATGGGCGGCTACCTCGGCGAGCGCGCCGCCGACCTCGACGACGTCGCCCAGCGCGTCATCGCGCGCCTGCGCGGCCTGCCCGCACCCGGCGTCCCCGACCCGGGCCACCCGTTCGTGCTCGTCGCGAAGGACCTCGCCCCCGCCGACACGGCGCTCCTCGACCTCGACAAGGTGCTCGGCCTCATCACGACCGAGGGCGGCCCGACCTCGCACACCGCGATCCTCGCGCGCGAGAAGTCGATCGTCGCGGTCGTCGGCGTCGCCGCCGCCTCCGGGCTCACCGACGGCGAGACGGTCATCGTCGACGCCGCCGCCGGCACCGTCACCACCGAGCCGACCGAGGACGAGCTCGCGCGCGCGCAGCACCGCGCCGACGCGCGCAAGTCCGCGGCATCCGCCCCCCTCACCCCGGGTGCGCTCGCCGACGGCACGGCCGTGCCGCTGCTGGCGAACCTCGGCAAGCCGGGCGGTGCGACCGAGGCCGTCGAGCTGGGTGCCGAGGGCGTGGGCCTGTTCCGCACCGAGTTCCTGTTCCTGAGCTCGTCGCAGGCGCCCACCGTCGAGCAGCAGCGCGAGGCGTACACCGAGCTGCTGGCCGCGTTCCCGGGCAAGAAGGTCGTGGTCCGGGCGCTCGACGCCGGCGCCGACAAGCCGCTCGCGTTCCTCAACGACGCGCACGAGGAGAACCCGGCGCTGGGCCTGCGCGGCCTTCGCGCCCTGCGGGCGAGCGAGGACATCCTGCGCGAGCAGCTGACCGCTCTGGCCGAGGCGGATGCCGCGACCGAGGCCGACCTGTGGGTCATGGCGCCCATGGTCGCCACGGTCGAGGAGACCGAGTACTTCACCGCGATCGCGCGCGAGTACGGCGTCAAGACCGCCGGCGTCATGGTCGAGGTGCCCTCGTCGGCGGTGCTCGCCGATCGCGTGCTCGCGATCGCCGACTTCGCCTCGATCGGCACGAACGACCTCACCCAGTACACGCTCGCCGCCGACCGCCTGCTCGGCTCGGTGGCGTCGTTCCAGGATCCGTGGCACCCGGCGGTGCTGCACCTGGTCGGCATGGTCGGCGCGGCCGGCAAGAAGAACGGCAAGCCCGTCGGCATCTGCGGCGAGGCCGCCGCCGACCCGCTCCTCGCGGTGGTGCTCGTGGGCCTCGGCGCGACGAGCCTGTCGATGGCCCCGACCGCGCTCGCCGACGTCCGCGCGACGCTCCTGGAGCACACGCTCGAGGACGCCCAGCGCATCGCCGCGGCGGCCCTCGCGGCCGACTCGGCCGACTCCGCGCGTGCGGCGGCCCGGGCGGCGGCGGCGAAGTAGGCGGCACAGGGGCCTCTCGTGGACGTCCGCGCGCAGGCGGCGGCCGGTGATCCCACCGGCATCGTCGTCGCGGTCGTCGCGGTCCTGGTGGTCGCGGCCGTGATCGCGGTGCTGCTGGTCGTGCGCAGGCGCCGGTCGGCGGCATCCGCCCCCGCCGGCGGCCCGCGCGCGATCCGCCGGGTCGTGTTCGCGTGCGACGCGGGGGTCGGGGCCGCCGTCGTGGGGGCGACCGTGCTGCGCAAGCGCCTGCAGAAGGCGGGCATCGCCGACGTGGACGTGTCGGTGCGCGCCATCTCGCACCTCGACCGCACCGTCGACCTCGTGATCACGCAGGCCAGCCGCAGCGAGAAGGCCCGGGCCAAGGCGCCCGACGCGCTGCACATCTCGGTCGACAACGTGATGTCGTCGACGGGCTACGACGACGTCGTGCGCATCCTCTCGGAGCAGCGGCGCAACACGGGAGACGGTGCGACATGACCCGCGACATCCTGGGCCTCGGGCAGGTCCGCATCCACGCCGGCAGCGTCTCGCGCATCGAGGCGATGAAGGAGGCCGCCGAGATCCTCGAGGCGGCCGGCGCGGTCACGGCGAGCTACTTCGACGCGATGCAGCAGCGCGAGGCGACGATCTCGACCTACATGGGCAACGAGCTCGCGATCCCGCACGGTCTCAACGAGACGAAGGGCACGATCCTCGACTCGGCGCTCTCGTTCGTCCGCTACGACGGCGGCGTCGACTGGGACGGCAACCCGGTCACCTTCGTCGTGGGCATCGCCGGCAAGGGCGGCGAGCACATCCAGCTGCTGTCGCACATCGCGCTGCTGTTCTCGGACGAGGACGACGTCGAGAAGCTCCGCGCGGCGCAGTCCCCCGAGGAGCTGTACGAGCTGCTGCTCGCGATGTACTGACGGCATCCGCGGCCCCGGACGTCGGAGAACCGCGCGTACGTCGGATCGTTCCCCGGCGAATCCTCCGGGACTCGGTCCGATTCTGCGACGTTCGTGCGGGCGGATCAGTCGTCGACGACGGCGACGACCTCGTCGAGGAAGTCCGAGAACGTGGTGGCGCGCCGCACGATGCGCTGCACGCCCTCGTGGCCGCTGAAGACCTCCACCAGCTGCTCGAACACGGTCTGGAACGCGGTGCGGTCCGACTCCGAGAACGCGACCATCGCGACGACCTGCACGTGCCCCTCGCCCCACGCGATCGGCGGCTCGGCGATGCCGACGGCGATCGCGGTGCGCGTCGCGGTCATCGTGAGCGCGTGCGGCACGGCGAGCGCGTCGGTGAACGCGGTCGACGACAGCCGCTCGCGCTCGATCGCCCGCTCGACGTACTCGTCGTCGATGACCCCCTGGGCGACCAGCAGCGCGCCCAGACGACGGATGACGCCGTCCTCGCCACCGGCGCCGTCCAGGCGCGCGACGAACGCCTCGGGGTCGAAGTAGCGCTCCAGCTCGGTGCGCAGGCGCGCCAGCCGGTGCGCGCGACGCACGCGCGCGACCGCGGCCTGCACGCGCGACACGTCGGCGTCGGTGAGGAACGGCTGGATCCGCACGATGCCGTCGCCGGCGATGCGCGGCTCGATCGTGGTCAGCACGAGATCGGTGTCGATCGACGCCCAGTCCGGGTCGGCGCGCGTCTCGACGCCCACGACGTCGACGGCCTGGCCGAGCGACCCCTCGACGCGGGCGTGCAGCAGCTCGTGGATCTCGTAGTAGCCGGGGCACACGATCGTCGCGGTGAGCCGCCGGCCCTCGCTGCGGTGCCGCTCCAGGTGACCGCCCACGTGCATCGCGAGGTAGGCGATCTCGTCGTCGAGGATCGGCAGGCCGAGGAGCCCGCGCAGCCCGTCGGCGACGAACACGGCCACCTCGAAGATCATCGGGTACGCGGTCTTCAGCGACCGCGTCAGCGGGTTGCGCGACCACGCGCCCTCCTGCGCGCGCTCGCGGAGGTTCGCGACGTGCTGGGCCAGGCGCAGCACGAAGTCCTCGTCGTCGAGGTCGATGAGGTACTCCTGCTCGGCGCGCGCGACGACGTCGCGCACCGCGGTCTCGACGTCGACCGGAAGCCGCTCGCGGATGAGCGCCGCCCGCGCGGCGGTGCCGGCGGCGACGACCCTGGTCTGCACGAGACCGGCGAGCTGGGCGAGGTCTCCCCCGCCGAAGCGGATGCCGAGATGCTCGCGCGCCAGCTCGTCGATCAGCTCCCCGATCTGCGCCCGTTCCGCCGACGCCGGCGCGGGCGCCTCGTCGAGCCCGCGCTCGCGGGCGACCCGGTCGGCCGCGATCGCGACGTGCATCATGACGTCGCCGATGCTGAGCTCGTTGACGACGTATCCGAGGCCCTCCAGGCCCGCGACGAGGTCGGCCTTGAACCGGCCGAACGCGCCCGGCTCGACCGCGTCGGCGCCGAGGGCCCGCTGCAGCGCGGCGAGGTCGAACGCGCTCGCCTCCATCTCGTCGTGCGCGAGCCGGCTGAGCAGGCGCCGCTGGGCCGTCTCGGGTCCGCGCAGGAAGGCGCGCGACGCGGTGCGGTGCAGGGTCAGCTGCGTGCCGCCGAGCAGCGCCCGCACGCGCGCGAGATCGGCCTCGAGCGTCGCGGGGCTGACGAAGAACGCCGCGGCGGTGTCGAACACCTCGATGCCCTCGGGCGACTCGAGCAGCGCCCGCACCAGCCGGTGCAGTCGGTCGCGCGTCGACGGCGCCTCGGCGACGGCGTGCAGCGCCTGCGCGGCCTCCGGGCCGGCGCGGTAGCCGCGCGGACCGGACTCGACGGCCGTGCCGGCGGGCACGCGCGCGTTGATCGCGGTGACGTAGCTGCGGATACTGCGCGGGGTCACCCCGACGACGCCGGCGAGCTCGGCGGCGGTCACCCAGTCGCGGCCGCGCAGGAGGTGCGCGATCACCTGGTCGTGCCGGGTTCTGCTCACGCTTTCAGTCAACCACGCACCCCGCCGGCGCGGGCGGCTCGCCGCGCCCCCGCGAGCAGCCGCGCGGCTGCGGTCCCGTGCCCGGCCGCGAGACTCCATCCGGTCTCGCGGGTGCGAGACGGCGCCCGGGGCGGGTGGGAGCGCTTTCCGGACCCGCGGAAACAGATGGGGCCTGACCGGACGCACGGCCTAGGCTGAGAATCTCCTCAGAAGGGATGGTCGATGAAGATCCTCGTCGTCTGCGGAGCGGGAGCCTCCAGCACGTTCGTCGCGCAGCGCGTCCGACGCGCCGCCGAGGCACGCGGTCGCGCCGTGACCGCCGCGGCGGGCACGCAGGCGTCGCTGCCGGTCGAGCGCGACGTCGCGGACGTGCTGCTGCTCGGTCCGCACCTGGCCGGCGCGTTCGAGGACATCCGACGGGATGCCGCAGCCCGCGGCATCCGCGTCGTCCTGCTGCCGCACGACATCTTCTCCGACCGCGACGGCACCCGGACGCTCGACCTCGTCGACGCCGCCGCCGACCGTCCCGAATCCGCCGAGGCCACCGCCTCGCCACCCGAAGCCGCGCACCCCGCGGCCCCTGCAAAGGAGAGTCAGCCATGACAACGTCGTCAACGGACGCGCCGCGCAAGCCCGGCGCGCGCGTCGCCGTCCAGCGCGTCGGCACGTTCATGTCCGGCATGATCATGCCGAACATCCCCGCCCTGATCGCGTGGGGCATCTTCACCGCGTTCTTCATCGCGGTCGGCTGGACCCCGAACGCGGATCTGGCCACGATCGTCGGCCCGATGATCCACTACCTGCTGCCGATCCTGATCGCCTACACCGGCGGCAGCCTCGTCTACGGACCGCGCGGCGCGGTGGTCGGTTCGATCGCGACCTTCGGTGCGATCGCCGGCTCCGACCAGCTCATCGCGAACTTCAACGCGTCGCTGCCCGAGGGCGCCGATCAGCTCGGCCAGGTGCACATGTTCATCGGAGCGATGATCCTGGGCCCGCTCGGCGCCTACACGATGAAGAGGCTCGACCAGCTGTGGGACGGCAAGATCCGCGCCGGGTTCGAGATGCTCGTGAACATGTTCTCGGCCGGCATCTGGGGCTTCGTGATGGCGATCGTGGGCTTCTACCCGGTCGCCTGGCTCGTCAACGGCCTCATGACGATCCTCGGCAACGCGGTGAACTGGCTCGTCGAGACGAACCTGCTGCCGCTGACGAGCATCATCATCGAGCCGGCGAAGGTGTTCTTCCTGAACAACGCCATCAACCACGGCGTGCTCACGCCGCTCGGCATCGCGCAGGCCGACGAGCAGGGCTCGTCGATCCTGTTCCTCCTCGAGGCGAACCCCGGCCCGGGCGTCGGGCTGCTGCTCGCGTTCACGTTCTTCGGCATCGGGGCCGCCAAGGCGTCGGCGCCGGGCGCGGCGATCATCCAGTTCTTCGGCGGCATCCACGAGGTGTACTTCCCGTTCGCGCTCATGAAGCCGGTCCTCATCGTCGCGCTCATCGCCGGCGGCATGACCGGTGTGACCACGAACATGGTCCTCGGCGGGGCGCTGCGCGCTCCGGCCGCTCCGGGAAGCATCATCGCGGTCCTCGCTCAGACGGCGAACGGCTCGTACTTCGCGGTGATCCTGTCGGTGGTGCTCTCGGCCGCCGTCACGTTCCTCATCGCGGCGGTGATCCTGCGGGCCTCGCGCAAGCGCGACCTGGCGGCCGCCGAGGCGGGCACCGACAGCTTCAGCTCGGCGATCGCGAAGACCGAGGCCAACAAGGGCAAGAAGTCCGAGGCCCTCGCGGGCCTGCGCGGCGGCAGCGAGCTGGCGGAGGCCAACACCGAAGCCCAGGTCGCCACCGAGCGGCTCGTCAGGAGCATCGTCTTCGCGTGCGACGCCGGCATGGGCTCGTCGGCGATGGGCGCGAGCGTGCTGCGCAACAAGGTCAAGAAGGCCGGCATCGAAGGGGTGACCGTCGTCAACAAGGCGATCGCGAACCTCGACCCGTCGGCCGACCTGGTCGTGACGCAGAACCAGCTCACCGACCGGGCCCGGGCGCAGGTGCCCGACTCGATCCACGTGTCGGTGGACAACTTCATGAACTCGCCGCGGTACGACGAGGTCGTGGAACTGGTCCGCAGGCAGCATCAGGATGGAAACCAGGAAGGACACTGACATGGCACGCGAGGTTCTCAGCATCGAGCAGGTGCGCATCCACCCCGGCAGCGCGACCCAGGAGGAGGCGATGAGGGAGGCCGCCGGCATCCTCGCCGCCGCGGGCGCCGTCACCGACGCGTACTTCGACGCGATGCGGCAGCGGGAGGCGACGGTGTCCACCTACATGGGCAACGAGCTGGCCATCCCGCACGGCACGAACGAGACCAAGGAGGCGATCCTCGCCTCCGCCCTCTCGGTGGTCCGCTACGACGGCGGCGTCGACTGGGGCGGCGAGCCGGTGACGTTCGTCATGGGCATCGCCGGGGTCGGCGACGAGCACCTCGAGATCCTGTCGCAGATCGCGCTGCTGTTCTCGGACGACGACGAGGTGGCGAAGCTGAAGGCCGCGCAGACGCCCGAGGAGCTGCTCTCGCTCCTCGCCACGGTGAACGAGTCATGAGGGCGGTCCACTTCGGCGCCGGCAACATCGGCCGCGGGTTCGTGGGGCTGCTGCTGCACGAGGGCGGGTACGAGCTCACCTTCGCGGATGTCGCGGCACCCCTGGTCGACGCGATCAACGCGGTGTCGTCGTACACCGTGCACGAGGTCGGGGAGGGCGGCGTCGACAAGGTCGTCACCGGCTTCCACGCCCTCAACAGCGCGACGCAGGCACCCGCGCTGATCGAGGAGATCGCCGGCGCCGACGTGGTCACCACGGCCGTGGGGCCGACGATCCTGCGCTTCATCGCGCCGCCCCTGATCGCGGCGCTGGCGCTGCGCGACCCGTCGTCGCCGCCGCTGCAGATCATGGCGTGCGAGAACGCGATCAACGCGACCGACCTGCTGCGCGACGAGATGCGCGCCGAGGCCGGCGACGCGTGGGACGCCCTGGCCGCGCGCGCGGTGTTCGCCAACACCGCGGTCGACCGCATCGTCCCCGGTCAGCCGGAGGGCGCCGGGGTCGACGTGACCGTCGAGCCGTTCTTCGAGTGGGCGATCGAGCGGACGCCGTTCGGCGACGACCCGCCGCGCATCCCCGGCGCCCACTTCGTGGACGACCTCGCGCCCTACATCGAGCGCAAGCTCTTCACGGTGAACACGGGGCACGCCACCACGGCCTACCACGGCGCGCAGGCGGGCATCGAGCGCATCTCGGACGCCCTCGCCGACGACGCGATCGCCGCCAGGGTCGCCGCGACGCTCGAGGAGACCTCGGCGCTCCTCGCCGCCAAGCACGGCCTCGACGTGGGCGAGCTCGCCGCCTACCGCGCGACGATCCTGAACCGTTTCCGCAACCCCGCCCTGCCCGACACGGTGTGGCGCGTGGGCCGGCAGCCGCTGCGCAAGCTGTCCCGCCACGAGCGCTTCGTGGGCCCCGCCGCCGAGGCCGCCGAGCGCGGCCTGTCGGTCGACGCCCTCGTGGGCGCGATGGCGGCCGCGCTCGCCTTCGACGATCCGGAGGACCAGCAGTCGGTGGAGCTCCAGCGGCGGATCCGCGAGGAGGACGCCGAGTCGTTCACGGCATCCGTCACCGGCCTGGAGCCGTCGCACCCGCTGTTCCCGCGCGTGCAGGAGGCCGTCGCCGCGCGCCAGGCCGCGCTCTGACGCACGATCCGGCCGGTCCGACTCGCGTCGGCCGGCCGGTTCGCCATGTCGGACGCGGGCGCGGCGCCCGGCGGCACGTCAGCGTTCGAAGCCCTCGCCCACGATGTCGATGAGCTCCTCGCGCTCCTCGACGGTCAGGAACGCGCCGGCGGCGGCGTTGAGCTGGAACGCCTCGAGGTCGTCGAGCGTGTACTCGAAGGCGTCGGCGAGCAGGCTCAGCTCGCGCGTGAGCGACGTGCGGCTCATCGTGCGGTTGTCGACGTTCACGGTCACCGCGAAGCCGAGCTGGTAGAGCAGGTCGAAGGGGTGGTCGGCGAGAGTCGTGCCCCAGGTCGCGATCGCACCGGTCTGCAGGTTCGACGAGGGCGAGAGCTCGAGCGGGATCTCCCGGTCGCGCACCCAGCGGGCGAGGTCGCCGAACTGCACGAGCACCTCGTCGCCGGCGCGCGAGACCACGTCGAGGTCCTCCGCGATGCGCACGCCGTGGCCGAGCCGCAGGGCGCGGCCGTCGAGCAGCGCGGAGCGGATGGACTCGAGCCCGGCCGCCTCGCCCGCGTGCACGGTGACCGGGAAGAAGTGCGCGGCCAGGTAGTCGAACGCCGCACGGTGCCGCGACGGCGGGAAGCCGTCCTCGGGGCCGGCGATGTCGAAGCCCACGGCGCCGCGGCCGCGGTACTCGACGGCGAGACGCGCGATCTCCATCGAGCGGTCGGTGTTGCGCAGGGCGGTGACGAGCTGCCCGACGCGGATGTCGCGACCGGTGCCGTCGACGGCGTCCTCGCCCTCCTCGATGCCCTCCTGCACGGCCTCGACCACATCGGCGAGGCCGAGGCCGCGCTGCAGGTGCAGCTCGGGCGCCCAGCGCACCTCGCCGTACACGACGCCGTCGTCGGCGAGATCCTCGACGAACTCGCGCGCGACCCGACGCAGCCCCTCGCGCGTCTGCATGACCGCGGTGGTGAGGTCGAACGTCTTCAGGTACTCCACGAGCGACCCCGAGTCGCTCTGCTCCTCGAACCAGTCGGCGAGGTCGTCGGCGTCGGTCGTCGGGACGTCGAGGCCGATCTCGTCGGCCAGCTCGATCACCGTCTGCGGGCGGACGGCGCCGTCGAGGTGGTCGTGCAGCGAGACCTTGGGGAGCGAGCGGATCGACACGCCCTGCAGGGTCGCGTCGCCGTGCTGGTCGATGCTCATGGATGTGTCCTCGTCAGGGGTCTGGGAACGGGGTGGCGGGCGTCAGGCGGTGATGCGCTCGATGACGAGCGGGGCGGATGCCGGTGCGTCGGCGCCGATCGCCCACGCGCCGTCGACCGCGTCGAGGGCGCGTGCGAAGCGCTGGTCGTCGTCGGCGTGCAGCGTGAACACCGGCTGGCCGGCGGCCACGGCGTCGCCCGGCTTGACGTGCAGGTCGATTCCCGCGGCATGGACCACCGGGTCCTGCGCCCGCGCGCGGCCCGCGCCCAGGCGCCACGCGGCGATGCCGAACGGCAGCGCCTCGAGGCGCGTGACGACGCCGGCGGCCTCGGCGACGACCGTGTGCGCCGCGCGCGGCGTCGCCAGCGCCGCGTCGGGGTCGCCGCCCTGGGCGCGGATCATCGCCCGCCACGTGTCCATCGCACGGCCGTCGCGCAGGGCCGCCTCGACGTCGGCGTCGGGGTGCCCGGCGAGCGCGAGCATCTCGCGCGCGAGCGCGACGGTCAGCTCCACGACGTCGGCGGGTCCGCCGCCGGCGAGCACCTCGACCGACTCGCGCACCTCGTTGGCGTTGCCGATCGCGAGACCCAGCGGCGTGTCCATGTTCGTCAGGAGCGCGGTCGTCGCCACGCCCGAGTCGGTGCCGAGCGCCACCATCGTGCGGGCGAGCTCACGCGCGCGGTCGAGGTCGCGCATGAACGCGCCCGAGCCGACCTTGACGTCGAGGACGAGCGAGTCGGTGCCCTCGGCGATCTTCTTCGACATGATGCTCGACGCGATGAGCGGGATGGCCTCGACCGTGCCGGTGACGTCGCGCAGGGCGTAGAGCTTCTTGTCGGCGGGGGCGAGCCCCGAGCCCGCGGCGCAGATGACGGCGCCGATGTCGCGCAGCTGCGCGAACAGCTCGTCGTTCGACAGTGCCGCGCGCCAGCCCGGGATCGACTCCAGCTTGTCGAGCGTGCCACCGGTGTGGCCGAGCCCGCGGCCGGACAGCTGCGGCACGGCGACCCCGAACGAGGCCACGAGCGGGGCCAGGGGCAGCGTGATCTTGTCGCCGACGCCGCCGGTGGAGTGCTTGTCGACGGTGACCTTGCCGAGCCCGGCGAAGCTCATCCGCTCGCCGGAGCGGATCATGGCATCCGTCATCACGCGGATCTCGTCGCGCTCCATGCCGCGCAGCAGCACCGCCATCGCGAACGCGGCCATCTGCGCGTCGGCGACGTAGCCGCGCGTGTACGCGTCGACCATCCAGCGGAGGGCGTCCTCGGGCACCGCGCCGCCGTCGCGCTTCGTGCGGATCACGTCGACCGCGTCGAACGGCTCCACGTCGGCGCTCATCGGGCCGCCTCCTCGAGGTCGCGCGGCCCGAACGCGTCGGGCAGGACCTCGTCGATCGTGCGGATGCCGGAGACCGTCTCGAGCAGCATGCCGGGGATCGCGAACTCGTTCAGGAGCTGACGGCACCGGCCGCACGGCATGATCGTCTCGCCGTCGCCGTTCACGCACACGAACGCGACGAGCTCGCCGCCGCCGGAGCGGTGCAGCTCCGAGACCAGGCCGCACTCCGCGCACAGCCCCACCCCGTACGAGGCGTTCTCGACGTTGCACCCCGACACGATCCGTCCGTCCGACACGAGCGCCGCAGCGCCCACCCGGTAGCGCGAGTACGGCGCGTAGGCGTGCGTCATGGCATCCGCCGCCACCGCGCGCAGCTCATCCCAGTCGATGTCCATCGTCATCCCTTGATGTACGGTTTGCCGTCCGCGGCGGGGGCTCTGGACTTCCCGACCACGCCTGCCACCACGAAGATCGTCACGAGGTACGGCAGCATGAGCATGAACTCGCTCGGCACCGGCGAGCCGATCACGCTGAGCGTGTTCTGCAGGCTCGACGCGAACCCGAACAGCAGGGCCGCGAGCGTCGCCTTGATCGGATCCCACTGGCCGAAGATCACCGCCGCGAGGGCGATGAAGCCCGCACCGGCGGTCATCTCCTTGTTGAAGGGGATGCCGTTGCCGATCGTGAAGATGGTGCCGCCGAGGCCGGCGATGGCGCCGGCGAGCAGCACGTTCCAGAACCGCGTCGCGTTGACGTTGATGCCGACGGTGTCGGCGGCCTTGGGGTGCTCGCCCACCGCACGCAGCCGCAGGCCCCACCGGGTGTGGAACATCCCGACGTACACGAGCGCGACGGCCGCGTACATGACGTACACGAGGATCGTCTGGCGGAACAGCACCGGACCGAGCACCGGGATGTCGGCCAGCAGCGGGATCGGCACGCGGTCGAACCGCACCGGGCTGTTGAGCACCGACGCGTTGGGCTGCAGCACCTGCGAGAACAGGAACGAGGTGAGGCCGATGACGAGGACGTTGAGCACCACGCCGACGATCACCTGGTCGACGAAGTAGGTGATCGCGAACGTCGCGAGCACCGCCGCGACGAGCATGCCGGCGATCATCGCGCCGAGGAGGCCCATGAGGGGCTGCCGGGTGATGGACGACAGCATCGCGGCGGTGAAGGCGCCGGCGAGCAGCTGCCCCTCGATCGCGATGTTCACGACGCCCGCGCGCTCGCCGATCACGCCGCCGAGCGCGCCGTAGATGAGCGGCACGGCGAGGGCGACGGCCCCGGCGAGGAGGCCCACGACGGGGATCGTCGCCCCGGCCGCCGCCCAGCCGAGGAAGCCGACGATCGCGACGAGGATGTACACGATCACGATCCACAGCGGCGCGCGGCCCTGGGCCCGCACGAAGTACAGGGCCCCGGCCGTGAGGAGCAGCATCAGGACGAGGCAGACCCAGCCGGTCGCGGCGACCGGGAGCGACAGGGCCGGCAGCTGGATCGCGTCCGAGTCGTTCGACAGGCGCAGCGTCGCCTGCCCCGTGCGGGGGGCGAGCAGCACCAGCAGCGCGAACAGGATCGCGAACGCGGCGAGCGCGACCGGCGCCTTGTACGAGCGGACGACGGTCGTCGCGGGGACGTCGGGCATGAGACCGGCGGTGGAGACGTGCGGCGCGCTCACTTGGCCACCCCCTCGAGCTCGTTGCGGGCGGCGGCCTTGAGCGCCTTCTCGTGCGCGCGCTCCGCTCTCTTGCGATCGCGTTCCGGTGAGGGCAGGAAGAAGATCGCCCGCACGAGCGGCGGCGCCGCGATGAACAGCACGATGAGCGACTGCACGACGACGACGATCTCGACCGGCACCCCCTCGGCGGCCTGCATCGAGAAGCCGCCCGCCTTGAACGCGCCGAACAGGATGCCGGCGGCGAGCGTGCCCCAGGGGGTCGATCGGCCGAGGAGGGCCACCGTGATCGCGTCGAAGCCGATGCCGGCGTCGATGTCGACGGTGAAGCCGGTCGTGATCGTGCCGAGCACCTGGCTCGCCCCGGCGAGGCCGATGAGGGCGCCGGAGATCAGCATGCCGTACACGTACATGCGCTTGACGTCGATGCCCGCGACCCGCGCGGCGTTGGGGTTCTCGCCGACAGCGCGGAACTTGAAGCCGAGGGCGGAGCGGTCGAGGATCCACCACACCAGCACGGTCGCGAGGATCACGAGGACCAGCCCGAAGTGCAGGTTGAACTGCGGTCCGAGCAGATCGGGGAAGACGGCCGTGGGCTTGGCCGCCGGCGAGATGGGGTTGCTCTGGCCCGGGGCCTGCAGGAGGCCCGGGCGGCGCAGCATGAACAGCAGCAGGTAGATGGCGACGTAGTTGAGCATGATCGTGACGATCACCTCGTGGGCGCCCGTGGTGGCCTTCAGGAACCCCGCGATGCCGGCCCAGAGGGCGGCGGCGACGATGCCGGCGACGACGGCGAGGATCATGTGGAGGCCCCACGGCAGCTCGAACGAGCCGGCGATCCAGCCCGCGCCGGCCGCTGCCATGAGCATCTGACCGCGACCGCCGATGTTGAACATCCCGATGCGGAAGGCCAGGGCGACGCCCAGGCCCGCCGCGATGAGCGGGGTCGCGAAGGTCAGCGTCTCGGTGAGGGGCCGGATGGCGCGCGCGAAGGTCGGCGCGCCCGGGTTGAACACCGCGCCGCGGAAGAACGCCGCGTAGGCGCCGGCGACGGCATCCCAGATCGCCGCGAACGTGTCGCCGGGCCGCGCGAAGAAGTATCCCGCGGCCTTCTGGACGTTCTCGTCGGTCACGGCGATGAGGAGCCCGCCCGCGATGACGGCGAGGACCATCGCCAGGACGGAGACGAGCCAGCCCTTCTGCGTGATCCGCAGGAACGCCTCGTGCCACTTCGACGGCTGCGGCGGGGCCGCGTCGACGGCGCTCATGCGGCCACCCCCTCGGGCAGCTCGCCGGCCATCATGAGGCCGATCGTGTCGCGCGGCGCGTCGCCCGGCACGATGCCGACGATGCGGCCACGGTACATCACCATGATGCGGTCGGCGAGCGCGGTGACCTCGTCGAGCTCGGTGGAGACGACGATGACGGGGACGCCGCTGTCGCGCGTGGCCACGATGCGCTTGTGGATGAACTCGATCGAGCCCACGTCCACGCCGCGTGTGGGCTGGGCGGCGACGAACAGGGCGAGCTCGCGGCTCAGCTCGCGCGCGAGCACGACCTTCTGCTGGTTGCCGCCCGACATCCGCGCGACCGGAGTGTCGATGCCCTGCGCGCGCACGTCGAACTCGGCGAACTTCTCGGTCGCGAACCTCTCCAGGTAGCCCCGCTGCACCGAGCCGCCCTTGACGAACGGCGGGCCCTCGGCGCGATCGAGCATGAGGTTCTCGGCGATCGAGAAGGCGCCGACCAGGCCGTCCTCGTTGCGGTCCTCGGGCACGAAGCCCACGCCGGCGTCGAGGACGCGACGCACGCTCCGCCCGACGAGCTCCTGGCCGTCGAGGGTGATGGAGCCGCGCACCTGCGGCTGCAGGCCGAGGAGCGCCTCGGTGAGCTCGGTCTGGCCGTTGCCCTGCACGCCCGCGATGGCGAGGATCTCGCCGCCGCGCACCCGGAACGAGAGGTCGTCGACGACCACCTGGCCGTTCGGGTCGATGACGCTGAGCCCGTCGACGACGAGCCCGCCCTCGCGCAGCTGCGGCGGGTCCTTGTGGACGGTGAGGTCGACCGCACGACCGACCATCATCGACGCGAGCTCGACGTTCGACGACTGCGGAGACGCCTCGCCGACGACCTTGCCGAGGCGGATCACCGTGATGCGGTCGGCCACCTCGCGCACCTCGCGCAGCTTGTGGGTGATGAAGACGATGGCGGCGCCGGACTCCTTGAGCTGGCGCATGATGCCCATCAGCTCGTCGGTCTCCTGCGGGGTGAGGACGGCGGTGGGCTCGTCGAAGACGAGCACACGCGCGTCGCGCGACAACGCCTTGATGATCTCGACGCGCTGCTGCACGCCGACCGGGAGGTCCTCGACGACGGCATCCGGATCGACGTGGAAGCCGAAGCGCGCCGAGATCTCGCGCACCCGGGCGCGCGCCGCGGCGAGGTCGAGGAGGCCGCCGGCCTTGGTGGACTCGTGGCCGAGCATGACGTTCTCGGCGACGGTGAAGACGGGCACCAGCATGAAGTGCTGGTGGACCATGCCGATGCCGGCGCGCATCGCGTCGCCGGGACCGCGGAAGGCCTGCACGCGGTCGTCGAGGAGGATCGCGCCCTCGTCGGCCGTGTAGAGGCCGTAGAGGACGTTCATGAGCGTGGACTTGCCCGCTCCGTTCTCGCCGAGGAGGCAGTGGATCTCGCCGGGCTCGACCACGAGGTCGATGTGGTCGTTGGCGACGAGACTGCCGAACCGCTTGGTGATGCCGCGGAGCTCGAGCTTCATGTTCCTGATCCTAGGAGTCGGGGTGCCGGAGCGCACCAGATGGATGCCTCTCGCGAACGGCCGAGGGCGGCTGGATCAGCCAGCCGCCCTCGGGTCCGTCACGGGGTCACTCCGCCAGGTACGAGGTGACCGGGATCGATCCGTCGACGATGCCGGCGGTGATCTCGTCGAGCTCGCCCTGCAGGTCGGGCGAGACCTTGCTCTCGAAGTCGTGGAACGGGGCCAGGCCCACGCCCTTGTTCTCGAGCGTGCCGATGAACGGGGCGGCGTCGAAGTCGCCCTTGCCCGCCGCCACGACCGTCTCCTTGACGCCGACGTCGATGAACTTGCGGATCGAGGTCAGGAGCAGGTCGCCGACGTTCGGGTCGGTCTCGAACACGTCGGCGTCGACGCCCAGGAGCGCGATCTCGCGTCCGGAGTCGCGGATCACCGACGCGGCACTCTGGTAGATGCCGCCGCCGACCGGGAGGAGCACGTCGACGCCCTGGTCGACGAGGCCCTGCGCGGCGTTGGTCGCCGGCTGGCCGGGCACGAACGCGTCGGCGAACACGCCGTTGGTGCCGTCCCAGCCGAGCACCTCGACGGTGTCGCCCTTCTGCTCGTTCCAGTACTCGACGCCCTGCTTGAAGCCGTCCATGAAGATCGTGACGGTCGGGAACGGCTTGCCGCCGAACGTGCCGACCTTCTTCGCCTTCGAGAACGAGGCCGACGCGTAGCCGGCCAGGAACGCCGCCTGGGCGGTGTCGAAGATGATCGGCTTGATGTTGGGCTGGTCGGTCTTGCCGTCGAAGTCCTGGTCGACGATGTCGTCGATCGAGACGAACTGCACGTCGGGGTTGGCCGCCGCCGCCTCGGCCGCCGCCGCGGCGAGGTCGAAGCCGACCGTGATCACCATGGTGCAGTTCTGGTCGAGCACGCTCTGGATGTTGGGGGCGAAGTCCGAGCTCGTGTTCGACGCCACGTCGACGCCGTCGATGCCGAGCTCCTCGAGCGCCTCGTCGAAGCCCTTCTTGCCGAGCTCGTTGAACGACCGGTCCTCCCAGCCGCCGGTGCCGGAGACGATGCAGGGCTTGAAGCCGTCGACGGCGCCGCTTCCGCCGCCGTCGGACGAGGACTCCTCGGGTGCCGATCCACAGCCGACGAGGGCGACGAGCACGCTCGCGGCGACGACGCCGCCGAGCAGGCGCTTTCGGGTAGAAATGGTCAACTCTGCCTCCACGATCTCGACTCGCGGACATCGCGAGCTTCCGAGAAGAAGCTACCCATTGCGGCGCGATTCACCAGGACATTCGGTGAATGGTTATGAACTCGCAACACAGCGGGTCAGAGGACGTCCCCACGGCCGGTGAGCTTGAGCGCGTCGACCACGTGCTTGACGCGCTGCGCGTGCTCGCTCGTGGTCACCAGGAGCGCGTCCTCGGTGTCGACGACGACGATGTCCTTGACGCCGATGAGGCTGATCACGCGCTTCGTGTGGCTGACCACGATGCCGCTCGCGGCGTCGGAGAGGATGCGCGCGTTCTCGCCGAGGATCGCGAGGTCGTTCTTGCGTCCGCCCGAGTTGAGCTTCGCGAGGCTCGCGAAGTCGCCCACGTCGTCCCAGTCGAAGTGCCCCGGCACGACGGCGAGCCGGCCCTTGGCGGCCGCCGGCTCGGCGACGACGTAGTCGATGGCGATCTTCGGGAGCGTCGGCCACACGCGGTCGACGACCGGGCCGCGCCGCTCGCGGTCGTCCCACACCTCGGCGAGGTCCATGAGCCCCGCGTACAGCTCCGGGTCGTTCTCGGCGATCTCGCCGAGCAGCACGTCGGCGCGCGAGATGAACATGCCCGCATTCCAGAAGAAGGAGCGGGATGCCACGTACTCCTTCGCGGTGGCCAGGTCGGGCTTCTCCACGAAGCGGTCGACCAGGGCCGCCTCGGGGGCGCCCTCGACGGCGAGCATCTCGCCCTTCTGGATGTAGCCGAAGCCCACGGCGGGCTCGGTCGGGGTGATGCCGATCGTGCAGATGTATCCCTCGCGCGCGACGGCGACCGCCTGCTGCACCGCCCAGTGGAACACCGGCAGCACCCGGATGACATGGTCGGCGTGGAAGGAGCCGATGATCACGTCGGGATCGCGGCGGCTCAGGATCGCCGCAGCCAGCCCGATGGCCGCCCCCGAGTCGCGCGGCTCGGACTCGAGGAACACGTTGCGATCCGGGATGCCGGGAAGCTCCGCCTCCACCGCCGCCCGATGCGCGCGACCGGTCACCACCGCGATGCGGTCATGGCCGGTGAGCGGCTCGAGCCGGTCCCACGTGTCGCGCAGCAGCGAGCTGCCGGAGCCGGTGAGGTCGTGCAGGAACTTCGGCGCGTCGGCGCGCGAGAGCGGCCACAGCCGGCTTCCCACCCCTCCCGCGGGGATGACGGCATACAGGTCGGAGATCGCGTCCACCATGGTCCGAGCGTACCCGCGGCCTCCGGCGTTCCGCCTCCGCACGCGCCGCCCGAGCGCGCCTCGCGTCGTCTCCCGGTAAGGCTCGCCTCAGTCGCCGCACGGGGCGGACAGGAATAGGATGACTGTGCGCCCGTGCGACGCAGGGCTCGGCCCCCGGGTCATCGCTTGCCCTCCGGCGCTTCGAGCAGTCGGCTCACACCAAGGGAGGACGATCGTGTCTGCACCAGCACGCGTCACACCGTCGTTGACGCAGACCACGTCGAGAACCCCGCGCGGCACCCTGTACCGCGGCAACGAAGGCATGTGGTCCTGGGTGCTGCATCGCATCACCGGCGTCGCGATCTTCTTCTTCCTGCTCGTGCACGTGCTCGACACCGCTCTCATCCGCGTCTCGCCGGAGGCGTACGACGCGGTCATCGGCACCTACAAGAACCCGATCATGGGGCTCGGCGAGGTCGCCCTCGTGGCCGCGATCGCGTACCACGCGTTCAACGGCCTGCGGATCATCGCCGTCGACACATGGCCCTGGGCGACCCGTCACCAGCGGCAGCTGTGGTGGACGGTCCTGGGCGTGTGGGCGGTCACGATCGTCGGCTTCTCGGCCCGTCACCTGCCGATCGTCTTCTCCTCGGTGGGAGGCGGTCACTGATGGCCACCGACACGCTCCGCCGCTCGCAGCGCGACGCGCTCGCCGCCCCCCGCACGACGGTGCGCCGCAAGGGCGCGAACCTCGAGAAGTGGGGCTGGATCTACATGCGCGTCTCCGGCGTGCTGCTGGTCGTCCTGATCTTCGGCCACCTGTTCGTGAACCTCATGATGGGCGAGGGCATCCACGGCGTGGACTTCGCGTTCGTCGCCGGCAAGTTCGCGACGCCGTTCTGGCAGTGGTGGGACGTGCTCATGCTGTGGCTCGCCCTCATCCACGGCGCCAACGGCATGCGCACGATCGTGAACGACTATGTGACAGGGCCGCGCATCCGCCGCGTGCTGGTCGCCGCGCTGTGGCTGTCCGCCGCGTTCCTCATCCTGCTCGGCACGCTCGTCGTCTTCACCTTCGACCCGTGCCTGGGCGCGAGCGGCGACAGCGTCCAGTGGCTCCAGGACCTCTGCCTTTCGTGACGCACGCCGAGTAGAAGAAAGCCTCCACACGTGACAACCTCCACCGCTGACTCCATCGTCAAAGACGGCGTGCACTACCACCAGTTCGACATCGTCATCGTCGGAGCCGGTGGCGCCGGCATGCGCGCCGCGATCGAGGCCGGTCCCGGCGCGAAGACCGCCGTCATCACGAAGCTCTATCCCACCCGCTCGCACACCGGCGCCGCACAGGGCGGCATGGCGGCGGCCCTCGCGAACGTCGAGGAGGACTCGTGGGAGTGGCACACGTTCGACACCGTCAAGGGCGGCGACTACCTCGTCGACCAGGACGCGGCCGAGATCCTCGCCAAGGAGGCCATCGACGCGGTCATCGACCTCGAGAACATGGGCCTGCCGTTCAACCGCACGCCCGAGGGCAAGATCGACCAGCGCCGCTTCGGCGGCCACACCGCCGACCACGGCAAGACCCCCGTGCGCCGCGCGTGCTACGCCGCCGACCGCACCGGCCACATGATCCTGCAGACGCTGTTCCAGAACTGCGTCAAGCTCGGCATCAACTTCTTCAACGAGTACTACGCGCTCGACCTGATCACGGTGAAGGATGCCGACGGCGCGACGCAGATCGCGGGCGTCGTCGCCTACGAGCTCGCCACCGGCGACCTGCACGTCTTCCACTCCAAGGCCGTCATCTTCGCCACCGGCGGCTTCGGCAAGATCTACAAGACGACCTCCAACGCGCACACCCTCACCGGCGACGGCGTCGGCATCGTGTGGCGCAAGGGCCTGCCGCTGGAGGACATCGAGTTCTTCCAGTTCCATCCGACCGGCCTGGCCGGCCTCGGCATCCTGCTCACCGAGGGAGCCCGCGGCGAGGGCGCGATCCTGCGCAACGCCTCCGGCGAGCGGTTCATGGAGCGCTACGCGCCCACCATCAAGGACCTCGCTCCGCGCGACATCGTCGCCCGGTGCATGGTGAAGGAGGTGCTCGAGGGGCGCGGGGCAGGCCCGCACAAGGACTACGTCTTCCTCGACTGCACGCACCTCGGCGCCGAGGTGCTCGAGACGAAGCTCCCCGACATCACCGAGTTCGCCCGCACCTACCTCGGCGTCGACCCGGTGGTCGAGCCGGTGCCGGTCATGCCGACCGCGCACTACGCGATGGGCGGCATCCCCACCAACAACAACGGCGAGGTGCTCGCGGACAACACCACGGTCGTCCCCGGGCTGTACGCCGCCGGCGAGTGCGCGTGCGTGTCGGTGCACGGCTCGAACCGCCTGGGCACCAACTCGCTCCTGGACATCAACGTGTTCGGCAAGCGCAGCGGCCGCAACGCCGTCGAGTACGTGAAGACCGCGGACTTCGTGCCGCTGCCGGACGACCCGGCCGCCGGCGTCCGCGAGATGATCGAGGGCCTGCGCAACAACCCCGGCAGCGAGCGCATCGCGGTGCTGCGCAAGAAGCTGCAGGAGGAGATGGACGCCAACGCCCAGGTGTTCCGCACCGAGCAGACCCTGACCGACGTCATGGGCACCATCCACGACCTGCGCGAGCGGTACAAGAACGTGCACGTCGACGACAAGGGCAGGCGGTACAACACCGACCTGCTCGAGGCCGTCGAGCTGGGGTTCCTCCTCGACCTCGCCGAGATCGTCGCCTACGCCGCCCGCAACCGCAAGGAGAGCCGCGGCGGCCACATGCGCGAGGACTACCCCGACCGCGACGACGTGAACTACATGCAGCACACCATGGCCTATCTGACCGGCGACCCGCACTCGCCGAACCCCGAGGACCACATCCGGCTCGACTGGAAGCCCGTCGTGTTCACGAGGAACGAGAAGGGCGAGCTGAACTACCCGCCGCTGGAGAGGAAGTACTGATGTCGACCGCCATCGTCGAAGAGGTCGTCGAGCAGGACACCGTCGCCGAGGCGAGCGACGAGGCTCCCATCCAGTCCTTCCTCGTGACCTTCATCATCCGTCGCTTCGACCCGGAGCGCGACTCCGAGCCGCGCTGGGTCGACTACGACGTGGAGCTGTACTCCACCGACCGCGTGCTCGACGCGCTGCACAAGATCAAGTGGGAGGTCGACGGCTCGCTCACGTTCCGCCGCTCCTGCGCACACGGCATCTGCGGCTCCGACGCGATGCGCATCAACGGCCGCAACCGCCTGGCGTGCAAGACGCTCATCAAGGACCTCGACATCTCGAAGCCGATCTACGTCGAGGCCATCAAGGGCCTGCCGCTGGAGAAGGACCTCGTCGTCGACATGGAGCCGTTCTTCGCCTCGTACCGCGAGGTGCAGCCGTTCCTCATCGCGAACTCGAAGCCCGAGCCCGGCAAGGAGCGCATCCAGTCGATCGTCGACCGCGAGATCTTCGACGACACGACCAAGTGCATCCTCTGCGCGGCGTGCACGTCGTCGTGCCCGGTGTTCTGGACCGACGGCCAGTACTTCGGCCCCGCCGCGATCGTCAACGCGCACCGGTTCATCTTCGACTCGCGCGACGACGCCGCGAACGTGCGCCTCGACATCCTCAACGACAAGGAGGGCGTGTGGCGCTGTCGCACGACCTTCAACTGCACCGAGGCGTGCCCCCGCGGCATCGAGGTCACCAAGGCCATCGCCGAGGTCAAGCAGGCGGTCCTGCGCGGCTGAGCCGCCCGCGCCCGGTCGGTAGTCTGGCTGCGTGACAGGCGACGGCGACGAACCGGCATCCGGCGCCGGAGAGAGCGCGACACTGCGCGAGCGCTTCGAGGAGCCGATCGCCCGCGCGACCGAGCTGACGAAGAAGACCCTCGCCTGGTTCCCGGTGCGGGTGTGGCGCCACTTCCTCCAGCACAACGGGTTCCTGCTGGCCGCGAGCATCAGCTACCAGGCGCTGTTCGCGATCTTCGCGGTCATCTACGTCGCGTTCGCCGCCGTCGGGGTGTGGCTCGGCGGCAGCACGCAGGCCGTCGACCGTGTGATCGACCTCGTGAACCGGTACATCCCGGGCATCATCGCGGCGGACGGGCTCGTCACCCCCGAGCAGGTGGCGACGATCGCGACCCGCAGCGCCGGGGCGCTCGCGCTCACCGGCGCCGTCGCGATCGTCGCCGCGGTCTGGACCGCCACCGGGTTCGTGACCTTCGCGCGTCGCGCCGTCCGCGACATCTTCGGCCTGCCGTTCGACCGCCGCAACTACGTGCTGCTGAAGACGCGCGACTTCTTCGCGGCGGCGCTGTTCGGCGTCGCGCTCGTCATCGGCTTCATGCTCGGCGTCGCCACCACCGGGCTGCTCGACGCCCTCCTCTCCCTCGTGGGGATCACCGAGACGTCGATCTGGTTCCAGCTGCTCCTGCGGACGCTGTCGCTCGTCGTCGCCTTCGCGATCAACGCGGCGGCGCTCGCGGGGCTCTTCCGCTTCCTCGCCGGCGCATCGCTGCCCTGGCGCACGATCTGGCCCGGCGCGCTGCTCGGCGGCGGCGGCATGGCGGTGCTCCAGGTGGGCGTCGCGGCCCTGTTCGCCTACACGCCGACCAATCCGCTGCTGGCCACGTTCTCGGTCGTGATCGGGTTCCTCCTGTGGTTCCGCCTCGTCGGCATCGTCATGCTCGTCGCGGCGTCGTGGATCGCCGTCACCGCCTCCGACCGGGAGATCCCGCTGGAGCCGGTGAGCGAGGAGGACCGCCGGCGCGCCGAGCACGCCGTGCTGACGTCGGCGGCCGAGATGCGGCTGCGCGACGCCCAGGAGGCCCGCGCCGGCGCGGCCTGGTATCGCGTGTGGCGGGCCAACCGCGCCGTGCGCGAGGCCGAGGACGAGCTCGCGCGGCTGAGGGCGAGCGCTCCCCCGCCGCCCAGGCGCGGCATCCTCTACGACTGATGCCGGTGCGCGCGTGCGCACGCGCGCCGGAGCGGGATCGATAGTCTGACTCTCGTGTCCGGCAATCGCGACGAGGCGTCGATCGGTGGTTCAGGGCCGGCGATCCGCGAACGGCTCACCGGTCCGATCGCCCGTGCGAGCACCGTCGCGCAGCGCACTCTCGAGTGGTTCCCGGTGCGGGTGTGGCGGCACTTCCTCGACCACAGCGGGTTCCTGCTCGCCGCGGGCGTCAGCTATCAGGCGCTGTTCGCGGTGTTCGCCGGCATCTACGTGGCGTTCGCCGCCGCCGGCATCTGGCTCGGCGCGAGCCCCGCCGCGGTGAACGCGCTGATCGACGGCATCAACAGCTACGTCCACGGCCTCATCGGCGAGGGCGGGCTGTTCACGCGCAGCCAGGTCTGGGACATCGCCCGCGAGTCGCGCGGCGTCCTCGCCGTCACGGGCTCCGTCGCGATCGTCGTGTCGATCTGGACGGCCATCGGCTTCGTCTCGTTCTCGCGTCGCGCGGTGCGCAACGTGTTCGGCCTGCCGCCCGACCGCCAGAACATCGTGGTCGTCAAGGCCCGCGACCTCGTGGCCGCGTGCGCGCTCGCGCTCGCGCTGATCGCGGGCTTCGTGATCGGCACCGCCGGCACGGGCGCCGCCGGACTGATCCTCACCGCGCTGGGCTGGGGCACCCACTCCGCCCTGTACGGCTTCGGCATCTGGTTGGCCTCGGTGACCATCTCGTTCACCGTGTACGCCGTCACGCTCGCGGGGCTCCTGCGCTTCCTCACCCGCACGGCCCTCGCCTGGCGCGCGATCAGGCCGGGAGCGCTCCTCGGTGCGGCCGGCATCACGCTGCTGCAGGTGGCGACCGGCTACCTGCTGACCTCGGTGCCGCGCAACCCGTTGCTCGCGACCTTCGCGATCTTCGTGGGTCTGCTGCTGTGGTTCCAGCTGGTCGGCGTCATCCTCCTCTTCGCGGCGTCGTGGATCGCGGTGTTCGCCCGCGACGGCGACATCCCGCTGCTGCCGCCGAGTGAGGCCGAGCGGCGCGCCGTCGAGCACGGCGTGCGCGTGCAGCAGGCGCGGGCCCGCCTCCGCGCGGCGCGCGAGGTGCGGCGCAGGACGCCCTGGTGGCGTGCGGCGGGCGCCGACCGCGCGGTGCGCGACGCGCTCGACGCGCTGTTCGAGGTCGAGGCGTCGGGGTCGGAGGAGCCTCCGCCCGCCCGCCGTGCCCGCCCCGGCGGGGGCGGCTGAGGCGGCTGAGGCGGCCTTGAGGGCGGATGCCACGACGCCGCAGCGGGGTCCGGTGCCGCTCAGCGGCTCGATCCCGCGAAGCCGGTGGTCCTCGCGTCACGACCGGTCGCGACGGCGGTGCGGTGTCGGAGCGCTGGCCTAAGCTGACGGTCGTGCCCGTACGAATCGCGACCGTCAATGTCAACGGCATCCGTGCCGCCGTCCGCAAGGGCATGCTCGACTGGATCGAGGCGGCCCAGCCCGACATCGTCGCCCTGCAGGAGGTGCGCGCCTCCGCCGACGAGCTGGCCGCCGCGCTCCCCGGCTGGGAGCTCGTCGGCGACGAGGCGCTGCAGAAGGGCCGCGCGGGCGTCGCCGTCGCGAGCCGCCGCGCCCCCGTCCGCACCCGCACGGTGCTGGGGGCCGAGGGCCTCGACTCGGCCGGGCGGTGGATCGAGGCCGACTTCGACGTCGACGGCGAGAGCGTCACCGTCGTGAGCGCCTACGTGCACACCGGCGAGGCCGACACACCCCGCCAGGACCCGAAGTGGGCGTTCCTCGACGCGATGGAGGCACGGCTGCCGGTGCTCCGCGCCGAGGCGCCGCTCGCGCTCGTGATGGGCGACCTGAACGTCGGGCATCGCGAGCTCGACATCCGCAACTGGCGGGCGAACCGCAAGAAGTCCGGGTTCCTGCCGCGCGAGCGCGCGTACTTCGACCGCTTCCTCGGCCCCGACGGCGCGGTCGTCGCAGGGGTCGACGGCTCGTCGGGCACCGGCCTCGGCTGGGTCGACGTCGGGCGCCGCTTCCACGGCGACATCGACGGGCCGTACACGTGGTGGTCGATGCGCGGACGCGCCTTCGACAACGACACCGGCTGGCGCATCGACTACCACCTCGCGACCCCCGAGCTCGCCGAGCGCGTCTCCGGCTACCACGTGCTGCGCGCGCCGTCGTGGGACACCCGCTGGAGCGACCACGCTCCGGTCGTGGCCGACTACCGCATCGGGGCCTGAGCCCGCGGCGCGGGCCTCGCCGCCGTCGGAAGCCCCGGCATCCGCCAGCCCTAGGATTGTCGGGTGACCAAACCGCGCCTCTACTCCGGAATGCAGCCCTCCGCCGACTCCCTCCAGATCGGCAACTACATCGGGGCGCTCATGCAGTGGCGCGAGCTGCAGCAGTCGTACCAGGCGTTCTTCTCGGTCGTCGACCTGCATGCGCTCACCCAGCCGAACGACCCGGCCGAGCTGCGCGAGAAGACGCGGCGCACCGCCGCCCAGTACATCGCGGCCGGCATCGAGCCGTCGCGCGCGACGCTGTACGTGCAGTCGCACGTGCCCGCCCACGCCGAGCTGGCGTGGATCCTGTCGACCATCACCGGCTTCGGCGAGGCCGGCCGCATGACGCAGTTCAAGGACAAGTCGCAGCGGTACGGGTCCGACGCCACCAACGTCGGGCTCTTCACCTACCCGATGCTCATGGCGGCCGACATCCTGCTCTACCAGACCGACATCGTGCCGGTCGGCGACGACCAGAAGCAGCACGTCGAGCTCACGCGCGACCTCGCGGAGCGGTTCAACTCGCGGTACGGGCGGGCGTTCACGGTGCCGATGCCGGTCATCCAGCAGGACACCGCGCGCATCTTCGACCTGCAGAACCCGACCGCCAAGATGTCGAAGTCGGCCGAGTCGGACGCCGGCGTGCTGTGGCTGCTGGACGACCCGGCGGTCACCGCGAAGAAGATCATGCGGGCCGTCACCGACTCGGAGGGCTCGGTGCGCTACGACCGGCAGGCCAAGCCGGGCGTGTCGAACCTGCTGGTGATCTACGCCGCGCTGACCGGGCGTCAGATCCCGTCGATCGAGGACGAGTACGCCGGACGCGGCTACGGAGACTTCAAGAAGGGCCTCGCCGAGGTCGTCGTGAACGAGTTCGGCCCGGTACGCGAGCGCGCGCTCGCGCTGCTGGCCGATCCCGGCGAGCTCGACCGCGTGCTCGCGGTCAACGCGGGGCGCGCCGAGGAGGTCGCGAACGCGACCCTCGCCGACGTCTACGACAAGGTCGGCCTCCTCCGCCGCGTCTAGCGTCCAGGCGGCTACCTCATCCGGCTCGCACCCTGCGCATAACTCAGGCAGTTCGAGGCCAAACGAGGCCTCACAGGTCAGGCGGGCTTGATCTGCCTGAGTTATGCGCGCGATAGTGCCGCGAACCGTGACCGGCCTGCCCGCTGCGCCTACGCCGCGCGGCGGCGGGTGCGAGCGATTCCGCGCACGGCTGAGATGACCACAGCGGGGTCGTACATGAGGTGCTCGGCGAGCGGCCTGAGCGTCGCGTAGCCGAGCGCGGCGGCAGCCAGGTCACGGCGTCGGTCCTGACGCTGCTTCTCCCAGCCTTCATGGTGCGCCCTGCTGTCGCACTCGATGATCAGCCATCCCTCGACGAGGAAGTCCACTCGGCCCACGCCCGGAATCGTCACCTGCGTCCGATAGCGCAGCCCGAGTTGCCGGAGGATCAGGCGCATGAACGTCTCCGGGCCGGACTCGGCGATTCCGTCTGTCAGAGAGAGGATGATGCGGTATTGCTTGGGCAGGCATCCGAAGAGGTCGCGGATCTCCGCTCGTGTCATCAGACCGAGATGAAGGATGCTGTCGATGGTCGCGACCGCGGCGCGCGGGGGCTGGCACCTGATCGCCTGGCACACGGCATCGAGGAGTCCGACGTGGCCGAGTGTGGCGTCGTCTCCTCGCAACGGCCACCAGTGCAGGTCCAGTTCCCGCCGAGAGTTCTGGTCCAGTCCACGCAGACGATCGTGGGGCGAGCGCAACCGGGACATCGAACGTTCGACATGGACATGCAGCCGTGAGCTGTCGAGGACGAAGACCCCGAGCGGCGCCAGCATCGACACGCAGGCGAGTCGACCTCCCACCCGAACGGCCTGGCCGACGCCGTCGAGCGGTTCCGCGAGGTACCTGTCGCGGCGGAGTCGCTGAAGGCTCCCGTTCCCCACCGCGGCCGTGATCTGCCTCGGACGCATGCCCGCGGAGAGCAGATCGGCACGGGTCAGGACCGTTCCCTTTTCGACCCGCGATCGCAGCATCCTCCCAGGGTGGACCCATCCGAAGCCGCCAAGAGGCTCGTTCCCGAGAATGTGCAGAGCTGCTGGGATTGGCCGCTTGTGGAGGAGGACTCTTCGGTTTGAGGTCTCGCAAGAGGTAACGGACACCCGGCATCTCCCGGAACCATCGCGGCAGCGCGCACAACTCAGGCAGAACAGCCGTCAGAGACTGCTCGGCCGGGCCGAGCCGCCGTCTTGCCTGAGTTATGACCAGCGGGCGCGGCGAACCTAGCCCGAGGGCCAGCGGCTCGCGGCCGTGCAACACCTGGGCATCGTCGGAGCTGCGTGCGAGGATGGGCGCATGCCCGAGATGCCGGAGGTGCAGGGGCTCGTCGACTTCCTCGGCGAGCGGCTCGCGGGGCTCGCGATCACGAAGGTCACGGTCGCGAACATCGCTGCGCTCAAGACCTACGATCCGCCGGTCGACGCCCTGAAGGGCGCGGTCGTCACGGGCGCCGCGCGCCACGGAAAGTTCGTCGACCTCGCCACGACCGGGCCGCACCTCGTCTTCCATCTCGCCAAGGCCGGTTGGCTGCGCTGGTACGACCAGCTGCCGTCCACCGTCATCCGCCCGGGCCGGACGCCCATCGCCCTGCGCGTAGGGCTCGACGACGGCTCCGGCTTCGACCTCACCGAGGCCGGCACGAAGAAGTCCCTCGCCGTCTACGTCGTGCGCGACCCGCGCGACGTCCCCGGCGTCGCGCGCCTCGGCCCGGATCCGCTCGACCCCGCCTTCGACCGCGACACGCTCGCCGGGCTGCTCGACGGCAGGCGCACGCAGATCAAGGGGGTCCTGCGCGACCAGTCGATCATCGCCGGCATCGGCAACGCCTACTCCGACGAGATCCTCCACGCCGCGAGGATGTCGCCGTACGCGCTCGCCACGAGCCTCGGCGACGCGGACGTCGACCGGCTCTACGACGCGATGATCGAGCTGTTGACGGATGCCGTGGCCACGGCATCCGGAAAGCCGCCCGCCGATCTCAAGGACGCCAAGCGCCGCGGCATGCGCGTGCACGGCCGCCGCGGCGAGGCCTGCCCCGTGTGCGGCGACACCGTGCGGTCGGTGTTCTTCGCCGACAACAGCCTGGAGTACTGCCCGACCTGCCAGACCGGCGGCAAGATCCTCGCCGACCGGCGGCTCTCGCGTCTGCTCAAGTAGCCGGCCGTGCCCGGCACCGGCCGGCGACCGCAGTGCAGAAACGCAGAAAGGTGTCGCCAACCGGAAGGAGCCCGAGGTCGGCGCCAGTTCCCTGCTTCGGCCCCTACGAATATGTGGCGCCATCGCAGAGAAGTGGCGCCATCGCGATTGTGCCGCGACGGTCGGCCGGGCTCGCGACGGTCGGATAGGCTCGCGCCCGTGATCGAGCTGACGACGGAACGCCTGCTGCTGCGACCGTTCACGGACGCCGACGTCGACTTCGTGCTCGACGTCTACTCGCGCGCGGAGGTGCAGCGGTACATCGGTCGCACGCCGCGCGTCATGGCCGACCGGGCCGAGGCGCGCGCCGCGGTGGCCCGGTACGCGTCGTTCGACGATGGCGTCCGCGGCGCCTGGCTCATCGCCGACCGGAAGACCGGCGCCCGCTTCGGCAACCTGCTGCTGAAGTCGCTGCCGGCCTCGGCGGACGAGGAGCCGCTCCCGCCATCGGGCGAGACCGAGATCGGGTGGCACCTCCACCCCACCGCGATGCACCGCGGCATCGCGACCGAGGCGGCGGCGCGCGTGCTCGCCCACGCGTTCGAGTCGGGTCTTCCCCGCGTGCTCGCCGTCACGCACCCGGACAATCACGCCTCACAGGCCGTCGCCCGGCGCATCGGGATGGCCGACGCCGGCCTCACCGACGCGTACTACGGCACGACCTGCCGGCTGTTTCGCCTCGAGGGCGGAAGCGGCCTCACGGACCGGTCGTGCCGGCCATGATGCGCGCGTCGTCGTCGACCCAGTCGAGCGACTTCGACACCGCCTTGCGCCACAGCCGGTAGCGACGGTCGGCCTCGTCGCGGGGCATGAGCGGCTCGAACCGACGCTCCTCCTGCCAGTGCGCGCGCAGGTCGTCGAGCCCGCGCCACACGCCGGTCGCGAGCCCGGCCGCGTAGGCGGCGCCGAGCGCCGTCGTCTCCACGACCTGCGGGCGCACGACCGTGATGCCGAGGATGTCGGCCTGGAACTGCATGAGCGCGTCGTTGCGGGTCATGCCGCCGTCGACGCGCAGCTCGTCCGACCCGCGCCCGGTGTCGGCGACGACGGCGTCGAGCACGTCGCGCGTCTGGAACGCGGTCGCCTCGAGCGCCGCCCGCGCGATGTGCGCCTTGGTCACGAAGCGCGTGAGGCCGACGAGGGCGCCGCGCGCGTCCGGACGCCAGTACGGCGCGAACAGGCCCGAGAACGCCGGCACGAAGTAGGCGCCGCCGTTGTCGTCGACGGTCGCGGCGAGCGTCTCGACGTCTTCGGAGCGCTCGATGATCCCGAGGTTGTCGCGCAGCCATTGCACGAGCGATCCGGTGACCGCGATCGAGCCCTCCAGCGCGTAGTGGGCGGGCCCGTCGCCGATGCGGTAGGCGACGGTCGTGATGAGACCGGCATCCGATCGGACGATCTCGGTCCCGGTGCCGACGAGCAGGAAGTTGCCGGTGCCGTAGGTGTTCTTCGACTCCCCCGCGTCGAACGCCGCCTGGCCGAACGTGGCCGCCTGCTGGTCGCCGAGGATGCCGGCGATCGGCACGCCGCGCAGCACGACCGGTCCCCGCACGGCGCCGACGACCTCCGACGACGACCGGATCTCGGGCAGCACGGCGCGCGGGATCCCCCACACGGCGAGGAGGTCGTCCGACCAGTCGAGCGTCCGCAGGTCCATGAGGAGCGTGCGGCTGGCGTTCGTGACGTCGGTGACGTGGATGCCGCCGTCGCTGCCGCCGGTGAGATTCCACAGCACCCACGTGTCGGGCGTGCCGAACATCAGGTCGCCGGCCTCGGCCGCGGCGCGCGCGCCCGGCACGCGGTCGAGCAGCCACGCGAGCTTCGAGGCCGAGAAGTAGGCGGCGAGCGGCAGACCGGTCGCGTCGGCGAACGCGCCGACGCCGCGCTCGGCGATGAGCGCGTCGATGCGCGGCTGCGTGCGGGTGTCCTGCCACACGATCGCGTTGTGCACCGGCCGCCCCGTGCGGCGGTCCCACAGCATGACGGTCTCGCGCTGGTTGGTGACGCCGATCGCGGCGATGTCGGCTGCCGCGAGGCCGCTCTGCCCGAGCGCCCGGGCGAGCACCCACTCGGTGTTGGTCCAGATCTCGACCGGGTCGTGCTCGACCCAGCCGGCGCGGGGCAGGATCTGCTGGTGCTCCCGCTGCGCGACGGCCACGATGCGCGCATCCGCATCGAAGACGATCGCCCGTGTCGACGTCGTGCCCTGGTCGATCGCGATCACGTGGTCGGCCATCGCCGTCTCCTCTCCCGCGGCGCGCCCTCGCGCCCTGGTCGATGCTGCTGCGTCAATACTGCCCGGTCGCACCGCGCGTCGCGCGGTCGCCGAGCCCGGTCACCGCCCGATCGGATCCGTCGCCGCCCGATCCGCCTCCTTCGCGCGGCCCGTCGCCCCGCCGTTCCACGTCGGGTCGGCCGCGTGCACGCGGGCGACCGCCCGGGACGCCTCGGCGGCGGCGGTCGCGGCATCCCACCCCATCGCCGGCGCGATCGCCGCAGCGATCGCGGCGGCCGCCGCGTCGGTGACGGCGCCGACGAACGCGAGCGAGGTGCGGCGCATGAGGAGGTCGTCGAGGTGCACGACGTGCTCGGTGCGCGCGAGATGGCGCAGCTCCGCCGTGCTGTACGCGGGTGCGGCGGCCAGCGCGGCGTCGGCGGGGTCGGCCTCGATCGCGGCGATCACGTCTGCGGCGACGGTGCCGTAGCGGTCGAGCAGCTCGGCGACGCGAGCGGCGGACAGCCGCCTGGCATGGTCGGCGATCCAGCGGGCGCGATCGCGAGGGGTCACCGGGTATCCCTTGCCGCCGCCGATCGGCACGTCCTTCGTGGAGCGCAGGCGCGGCCGCGCGAGCACGGCCAGGGCGCGGTCCGCGACGCTCTCGGCCGAGGCCCGGAACGTGGTCCACTTGCCGCCGACGAGGCTCAGGACGGTGGCGTCGGGACCCCCGAGCGGACGCTCCTCGATGCGGTAGTCGCGCGAGACGAAGCCGGGCGTCACGTGCCCGTGGCCGGGCAGGGGTCGCACGCCCGCGAACCGGTACACGATGTGCGAGCGGTCGACCGGGATCGCCGGCAGCACCTGATGGATGAGGTCGAGGAAGTAGTCGACCTCCTCCTCGGTGCACACGATCGGGTCGCCCATCGTGTGCTCGAGGTCGGTGGTGCCCACGAGCACACGCCCCTCGAGCGGGTAGATCAGCACGATGCGGCCGTCCGCGTTCTCGAAGAACAGCTCGCGTCCGCCGGTGGCGGCCAGCAGCTCCGGGTGGTCGAGCACGATGTGCGAGCCCTTCGTACCGCCCATGAGCCGCGTCCGCTCGCCGAGGTCGGCGTTGGTCTCGTCGGTCCACGGGCCCGTGGCGTTGACGACGACGGATGCCGCGAACGCGACCTCGCGTCCGGTGACGGCGTCGCGGAGCACGACGCGCGAGCCCGCGGCATCCACCGCCGCGACGTAGTTCGCCGCACGGGCATGGCCCGCCCCGGCGGCCTCGCCGTCGCGCAGCACGTCGACCGCGAGACGCTCGGGGTCGTGGAGCGAGGCGTCCCAGTACGTCGCCGTGTAGGACAGCTCGGGGTTGAGGGCGGGGAGCTCGGCCAGCGAGCGGCGCCGGCCGTGGAAGCGGTGGCGCGGAACCGATCCGCCCGCGCGCGAGAACGAGTCGTAGAGCACGAGGCCGAGGCGGATCAGGAGCGCGCCGCGCTCGCGCGGCCTGCCCGCGCCGTGGCGCAGGAACCGCAGCGGCGCGCTCAGGATGCCGGAGAAGGTCGAGAAGATCGGGATCGTCGTCCGCAGCGGCCGGACGTAGTGCGGGGCGAGACGCAGCAGCCGGTTGCGCTCCTGGACGGCCTCTTTCACGAGGCGGAACTCGCCGTTCTCGAGATAGCGGATGCCGCCGTGGATCATGTGCGACGACGCCGACGACGCGCCGCTGACGAAGTCGCCGCGCTCGACGAGGGCCACGTCCACGCCCTGCAGCGCCAGATCGCGGAACGTCGCGAGCCCGTTGATGCCGCCGCCCACGATGAGCACGTCGGCGTACGGCCGCTCTGCCAGCGCGTCGAATCGTGTCGGTTCCGTGTCCATCAGTTCCCCCATGACCGCTCTGGCTCCATGATGTCATCCGCCGGTGACACGAGGGCCGGTCTTCCGATGACCGTCGGATGAAGAGCCTGTGAGTCCGCTGCCCCGGCCGCCGGGCGGCGGCGCCGCGCGAGGTCCATTCGCGGGAATGATCCGACGGGCGCGACGTTGACTACACTCAGAGCATCGAACGTGCTCCGGGGTCGGTGAGAATCCGAACCGGCGGTGACAGTCCGCGAGCCCCTCGGCCATCCGGCCGGACGGGCTGACCCGGTGGAACTCCGGGACCGACGGTGATGCGACGGGTCTCTCGACGAGACCCTCGCGAGTCCGGATGGGAGGCAGCACGAGGCAGCGCGATGCGCGCTGCCCCAGCCGCGATCCCCGGAGCCTGACACCGAGGAACAGGATGACGGCGACGGACCGCGAACACGACGCCATGCGGCGCGCGCTCGCACTCGCCCCGCGCGGGCCGCGCGGCGTGAACCCGCAGGTGGGCGCGGTCGTCCTCTCCCCCGCCGGCGACGTGCTCGCCGAGGGCTGGCACCGCGGCGCGGGCACGGCGCACGCCGAGGTCGACGCGCTGTCGCACCTCGCGCCGGGTGAGGCGCACGGCGCCACCGCGGTCGTCACGCTCGAGCCGTGCAATCACCGCGGCCGCACCGGACCCTGTGTCGACGCGCTCCTGGAGGCGGGCATCGCACGCGTCGTCTACGCGGTCGACGACCCGAACGCGGTCTCGTCCGGCGGGGCCGAACGGCTCCGCGCCGCGGGCGTCGAGGTCGAGGCCGGCATCCTCGCCGACGAAGGCGCGGCGCTCCTGGACTCGTGGCTCACCGTGCAGCGACTCGGCCGCCCCCACGTCACCGTCAAGTGGGCGCAGAGCCTCGACGGCCGCGCCGCCGCGGCCGACGGCACGAGCCAGTGGATCACCGGACCCGCCGCCCGCGCCGACGTGCACCGTCGGCGCAGCGACGCGGATGCCGTCGTCGCGGGCATCGGCACCCTGCTGGCCGACGACCCCGCCCTCACGGCGCGGCGCCCCGACGGCTCGCTGTACGCCGCCCAGCCGCTGCCCGTCGTGGTCGGCCGGCGGAGCGTCCCGGAGGACGCCGCCGTGCGCCGGCATCCGCGACCCCTGCTGCGACACGACGGCACCGACCTGTCCGAGCTGCTGGGGACGCTGCGCGACCTCGGCGTCCAGCGCGTGTTCGTGGAGGGCGGCCCGACGCTCGCGAGCGCGTTCCTGCGCGACGGGCTCGCCGACGAGGTGCTCGCCTACATCGCCCCCACGCTCATCGGAGGCCCGCGCCTCGCGGTCGGCGACGTCGGCGTCGAGACGATCGCCGCGCAGCGACGGCTGGACGTGGCATCCGTCGACCGCATCGGCGACGACCTGCTGATCGTCGCGCGGCCGAAGACCGAGACCACAGAGGAGGAGACCCGCTGATGTTCACCGGGATCATCGAGGAACAGGGCGCCGTGACCGCGGTCGCGCCGTCGGGCGACGGCGTGCGGCTCACCGTGCGGGCCCCGCTCGCGGTGTCGGACGCCGCGCACGGCGACTCGATCGCCGTCAGCGGCGTGTGCCTCACCGTCGTCGACCAGGGCGACGACTGGTTCACCGCCGACGTCATGCGGCAGACCCTCGACATGTCGACCCTGGGCTCCTTCGGTCCGGGCACCCCGGTCAACCTGGAGAGGGCGATGGCGGCGCACGGACGCCTGGGCGGGCACATCGTGCAGGGGCACGTCGACGGCACCGGCGAGGTGCTCGAGGTGCGCCCCGGGGCGCAGTGGCGCGTGCTGCGGATCGGACTTCCCGCCGCGCTCGCCCCGCTCGTGGTCGACAAGGGCTCGGTCGCCGTCGACGGCGTCTCGCTGACGGTCAGCGCGGCCAGCGAGCCCGCGGCGGCCGACCACTGGTTCGAGGTGTCGCTCATCCCCGAGACGCTCGAGGTCACGACCCTCGGCGCGCGCACCGCCGGCGACCGCGTGAACCTCGAGACCGACATCCTCGCGCGGCACGTGCAGCGCCTGTTCGGCTTCTCCGCGGCCGCCGCCGCGGCGACCCCCGACCTCACCACCGAAGGAGACCCACGATGAGCCTGGGCACCATCCCCGAGGCGCTCGACGCGCTGCGCGCCGGACGTCCGGTGATCGTCGCGGACGACGAGAACCGCGAGAACGAGGGCGACATCATCCTGTCCGCCGAGCTCGCCACCCCGGAATGGCTGGCGTGGACGATCCGCTGGTCGAGCGGCTTCCTGTGCGCGCCCATGCCCGCCGACTGGGCCGACCGGCTCGACCTGCCACCCATGGTCGCCGTGAACGAGGACTCGCGCGGCACCGCCTACACGGTGAGCGTCGACGCGGCCGACCGCGTGTCGACCGGCATCAGCGCCGCCGACCGGGCACACACCCTCAACGTGCTGGCCGACCCGTCGTCGACGCCGGCATCCGTCATCCGCCCCGGGCACATCCTCCCGCTGCGCGCCGTCGACGGCGGCGTGCGCGAGCGCGCCGGCCACACCGAGGCGGCCGTGGAGCTCATGCGGCTCGCCGGCCTCGAGCCCGTGGGCGCGATCGGCGAGGTCGTCGCCGAGGACGGCAGCATGATGCGGATGCCGGGACTGCTCGAGATGGGCGAGCGCGAAGGCGTCCCCGTCATCACGATCGAGCAGCTGATCGCGCACCTCGACGGCGTCGAGCAGGCGCCCGTGCAGGCCCACAACCCGCACCGGCGGCGGGTCAGCCTGCGTGCGGAGGCTCAGGTGCCGACCTCGCACGGCACGTTCCGTTTCCTCGCCTACAAGGACCGCATCACCGGCACCGACCACATCGCGGTCGTGGCGGGCGACCTCAGCGAGTGCGTGCCGCTCGTGCGCGTGCACTCCGAGTGCCTGACCGGCGAGGCGTTCGGCTCGCTCAAGTGCGAGTGCGGCCCACAGCTCGACGCCGCGCTCGACGCGATCGAGCGCGACGGCGGCGTCGTGATCTACATGCGCGGCCACGAGGGTCGCGGCATCGGCCTCATCAACAAGCTGCGCGCGTACAGCCTGCAGGAGCGCGGACTCGACACCGTCGACGCCAACCTCGCCCTGGGCCTGCCGGCCGACTCGCGCGACTACGCCGCGGCGGCCGGCATCCTCGCCGACCTCGGCGTCGACCGCATCCGCCTGCTCACGAACAACACGAACAAGGTGAGCCAGCTGACCGAGCTGGGCCTGAACGTCGTCGAGCAGGTGCCGCTGCTGGTCGGCGTCGGCCCGAACAACCACCAGTACCTCGCGACCAAGCGCGATCGCATGGGGCACATCATCGACGCGGGCGCCCTCGACAGCGCGCTCGCCGACACCGAGGGGACCAGCCGATGAGCGGACACGGCGCACCGGAGGAGCAGGCGCTCGAGGCGACGGGCCTCGAGGTCGTGATCGTCGCCGGCACCTGGCACGACGTCATCACCGACGGGCTCATCGCCGGCGCGGAGCGCGTGCTGACGGCATCCGGCGCCCGCTGGCGGCTCGTGCGCGTGCCCGGCTCGTTCGAGCTGCCGGTCGCGTGCAAGACGGCGCTGGAGGCGGGGGCGGATGCCGTCGTGGCCCTGGGCGTCATCATCCGGGGCGGCACGCCGCACTTCGAGTACGTGTCGTCGGCCGCGACCGACGGGCTCACGCGCGTCGCGCTCGACACCGGCAAGCCGGTCGGGTTCGGCGTGCTCACCCTCGACGACGAGCAGCAGGGCCTCGACCGGGCAGGGCTCCCGGGGTCGAAGGAGGACAAGGGCGCCGAGGCCGCTTCGGCCGCCGTGCGGACGGCGCTCGTGCTGCGCGACCTGCGCGGCTGACGCACCGGACGGGACGCGCACGGGCGCAGGCCCCCATCCACCCGGCGCATTCTGTCGTCAGTCGGCACGTCCTCGACCGCGGGCGCCCAGTCGACCGGTGGGACCGCGACTCACCTGGCGCATCCCGTCGCTCGCACGCACCGGCGCGACCGCACGCGCCCGGTGAGCCGGTGGCACGACCGCTCGTGTGCCGAGGCGGGAGCCGACGGTCGGACGGGGACGGACGGCGGCTCAGACCGACTGCCGCGACACCGGAGGGCAGGCCACCAGCAGGGGCTCGCCGTCCGGCACCTCCTCGAGCCCGAGCAGCACGCGGACGCCCGCCGCGCCGAGCTCGTAGTGCGGCAGTGCGACGGTGCTGAGCGGCGGGCGCAGGTGCGCGGCGATGATCTCCTGGTTGTCGAACCCCACGACGGCCAGCTCGCCGGGGATCGACACCCCCTGCTCGCGCAGACGGTCGTAGAGGCCCATGGCGATGCGGTCGTTGTAGCAGAACACCGCGGTCGCACCGCGCTGCAGCACGGTCCGGCCCGCCTCGTACCCGCCGTCCTGCTCGTCGTGGACCGCGAGGACGAGCTCGTCGTCGAACGCGATGCCGGCGTCCGCGAGCGCCTCGCGGTAGCCCCGCAGCCGGCCCTCCTGCGCGGGCGAGGGCTCCGCGGCGTTCACGAACGCGATGCGCCGGTGCCCGGCCGCGAGCAGCAGCTCGGTGGCCGTGCGCCCGCCCCCGACCTCGTCCGGGACGATGGCGGGGAACTGACCGTCGGGCGAGTAGCAGTCGACCAGCACCGCCGTCGTCTCGCCGAGCGCCGCGGGGGTGTCGACCGCGCGGTGGTACCAGGTCGAATAGAGGATGCCGCGCACCTGATGCTCGAGCATCATCGCGATCGCCTCGTCCTCGGCCTCGCGGTCGCCCTCGGTGTTGGCGACGAGCAGCACGAAGCCGTGCTTCCACGCCTCCTTCTGGGCGCCCTGGATGATCTGGCCGGCGAACGGGGTCGTCGCGATGGCGTCGGCGACCAGGCCGATGAACCGCGACCGCCCGCGGACGAGGTTCTTCGCGAGCATGTTCGGCCGGTACCCGAGCTCGTCGATCGCCTGGCGCACGCGCTCGCGCGCCGCGGCGCCGATGCGCGCGCCCGCCTTGTCGTTGACGACGTGCGAGACGGTCGCGACCGAGACGCCCGCCACGCGTGCGACGTCGCGCATCGTCACCGGGTGCGCGGAGCGGTCGCGTCGGTCGGGCTCGTTCGCCATCGACGCCCTCCCTTCGTCGCCCTTCCCACGACCGTAGATCATCGCGGGCGCGCGGCGGGTCACGCCTCTGCGCGCGTGCGGATGGCGAGCTCGGAGAAGGTCACTCCGCCCTCGCCGACGAACAGGCCCAGGCGTCCCTCGCCGTGGTCGTAGATCCGGGTGCTGAGGATCACACTGCGGTCGAGGTTGACGACGCACAGGTCGCCGTCGACGACGATCTCGAGCACGTGCTCGCCGGAGCTCAGGTCGCACGGGCGCTCGAGCTCGAGCGCGAACGGCACGTCGCCGGGGAGCCGTCCGCGCGTGGCGGCGGCGGCGCCGGCGCGCGTCCAGCGGTCGAAGACCATCCGGTTGCGGCGCGGCTCGATGCGCACGATGTAGCCGACGTCGCCGCTCGCGCTGGTGCGCAGCAGCAGGCCGCACTCGGTCGTGCCCACGTCGAGCGAGAGCCGCACCGTCGCGTAGAACTGCTCGGGCAGCGCCTCCTCGGTCACGAGGGCGCCATAGCCCTCCGGTGCGTCCAGCGCGAATCCGACCGCCGATGCCGGCACGGCGAGTCCGGTCACGGCATCCTGCAGCGCCACGGGCTCCTCGACGCCGAAGCCGGCGACGAGCTCGTCGGGCAGGGCGAAGGCGAGCGTGCCGCCGGCCTCCTGCCGCGCCTCGAGCACGGACATCGTGCCGCCCCGCTGCCAGGTGCCGTCGTCGTCGGAGAACTCCCGGCTCGCGATCCAGCCGAAGAAGAGGCGCCGGCCGTCGCGTTCGGCCGATCTCGCCGAATAGTAGGCGCGGCCGTCGATCGTGTCGCGGTCGGGGATGAGCCACGGGCCCTGCAGGGTCCGCGCCATCCGGTACCTGGTCGCGAACGACTCCGAGAGCTCGGAGTAGACGAGGTACCACCAGTCGCCCCACCGGAAGACCTCGGGGCACTCGTACGCGGGGTAGCGACGCGGATCCCAGAACGGCTCGGTCGGCTTCCACGTCGTGAGGTCGCGCGAGACGAACTGCGCGATGACACCGCGGCGCCGCTCGGGTCCGTCGAGGTGGCGGGCCGCGATCAGCATGCGCCACACGCCGGCCGTGTCGTCGCGGAACACGAACGGATCCCGCCAGTGCGCCGGCTCGTAGCCGTCGATCGCGCCGAAGGCGAGCTCGGGATGACGCCGCCAGCTCCGCATGCCGTCGCTGCTCGTGGCGTGTGAGATCTGCTGCAGCGGGCGCCCGTCGGCGCCCGGCCGCCTCGGGCTCTGGCTCGCGTAGAAGAGGTGGTGCACGCCGTCGTCCGCGCGCACGACGCTGCCGGTGCAGGCGTCGACCTCGACGTCGTCGAGCCCGCCGTCGGCGAGTGCGACGCCGCGATCGGAGAAGTGCAGGAGGTCGGCGGTGGTCACGAGATGCCAGCGGGCGTCCGGCCGGGCGTGGACGCGTGCCTCGTGCAGGTAGAAGAGATGGAACTCTCCGTCCTCCTGCCACGGGATCGCACCGCCGACCCAGGCCTCCGACGGCGGGAAGAACACCGGAGCGCGCACGTGACCACCTTCGGATGATTAAGCGTTTGATCACTGATCATACGCTCGAGATCTGGTTTGGTCAAGCGTTTAATCATGGGCGCTGCCACCGTCGCGACGCCCCGATCGCAGGCGCGAACACGAGACGGGCGGCGGAACGCTCCCGCGCCCCGCCGCCCGTCTCGCGCGCGTGCCGGATCAGTACCAGTTGGTGGCCTGCGAGTGGCCCCACGCCGAGCACGGCGATCCGTACACCTTGGCGATGTAGTCCAGGCCCCACGCGATCTGGGTCGCCGCGTTGGTCTGCCAGTCGTCGCCGAACGTGGCCATCTTGCTGCCGGGAAGGGACTGCGGGATGCCGGTGGCGCCGCTGCCGTCGTTGTAGGCGAGGTAGTTCCAGCCCGACTCCTTCATCCACAGCGAGTCGAGGCACTGGAACTCGCCGTCGCCCCAGCCGTACTGCGACGCGGCCAGGTCGCGCGCGTAGGCGCGCGAGCCGTCGGGGGTGTTCACCTGGGCGAGCATCTGGGCGCGGGCCGCGGCGGCCTGCGCCTCGGCGATGGCCTGCGCCTGGGCGGCCGCGGTGGCCAGCGCCTGGGCGCCGATCGTCTGCGCCGAGCCGATGACGCCCTGGACGGCGGCGTCGACGTCGTGCCCGACGGCCTGCTGGGCGGCGCGCACGGTCGTGCGCTCGAGCGCACGGGTCAGCTCGTCGACCTTCTGCAGGGGCATGTCCTCGAAGTCGGAGAGCCGCGAGATCGCGGTCGTGAGCGAGGAGTCGGAGACCTTGCCCTTCACGCTGCTCTCGGTGCGACGGGCATCCTTGATGGCCGACTTCGCGCGCTCGTCGAAGGACGCACGCACGACGACCCCGCCGATGCCGTCGGCGCCGGACTCCTGCACGGCGATGACCATGGGAGCCTTGACGGTGAGCGACGGGCCGAAGCCGGCCGCCTCCGAGGCGGCCGACGAGACGACGCCGGAGCCGGCCGGGTGCGGGGCGATCGCGTCGGGGGCCGCCGCGGCGCCCGCCGCGACGAGGGGGACGGCGAGCGCGAGCGCGACGATGGCAGGGCGGACGAGGGAAGAGCGGGAGAAGGACACGGGACTCCGGTTGGTCGGACTTTCCCTGCATCGGCCAGAGCGCCGCGCGGGGCGCGACAGGGAGCCGCTCGGGGAGCGGGCAGCCGGCACAGGCTGTGCTCCGGACCCTCACGCTCGGCGAGAACCCGGCGCCCTCCGGGCCGCGGGGGCGGCGCGCGGTGCACGAGGGCGGTCTCCGTTCGGGCGGATCCCGCGTCTTCCTCACCGGTGGACCCGCCCACGCTATCGACCGACTCTGGGCGGTTCATCCGAAAGACCTGATCATCCGGTGGATGCCGTCCGCAACGGCGAGCGGATGCCGGCTCGGCGATCGCGTCGCTCACCTTCAGCTAGACTGATGGCATGGAGATCCTGCGCCATGTCGTCGTCCTCGTCCACCTCGTCGGATTCGCCGTCCTCTTCGGCGCCTGGGCGGTCGAGGCCTTCGGCGGACGCCGCCGGGTGACGCGCCTCATGAGCATCGGGATGACGATCGCCGCGGTCGCCGGCCTCGCCCTCGCCGCACCGTGGGGGGTCGAGGGCGCGCTGAACTACCCCAAGATCGGCGTCAAGCTCGTCGTGCTGCTCGCGATCGGCGCGCTCCTCGGCATCGGCTCGGCACGGCAGCGCCGCGAGGGCGCGGTCCCCTCCGCGGTGTTCTGGCTCGTCGGCATCCTGACCCTTCTGAACGCGGGCATCGCCGTCATCTGGCGCTGAGCGCACGCGTGTGCCGGCGCGACGTCACCCTCACGGCACCAGGACGTCGCAGTAGCGGCTCGCCGTCGCGGCGAGCCGAGGGTCGAGCGTGACCAGCGGTACGCCGAGCGACTCGGCGAGCGCGACGTACACGGCGTCGTAGGCCGAGATGTCGTGCCGCATCGCCCAAGCCCGAGGGAGCAGCCGGGAGATCGGATGCCGCTCGATGTCGAGCTCGCGGAAGGAGTCGAGGACCTCCCGGGCGCCGTGGGCGGGCAGCTCGCCGCGCAGCACCTTCCTGCGGAGCACCGACAGGACCTCGACGTCCAGGCCGGCGTGCGAGTGCCAGGCCGCCCAGTCCTGCCGGGGACCCTCTCCGAGGAACGCGTCGATCACGACGGAGGCGTCGAGCACGACCGCGGTCACCGCGGACCCTCGCCGGGGAGCGGCTCGCCTCGAGACGGACCCGAGTCGCCGAGCCGGTCGAGCTGTGCGTCGCGGAGCTCGTGCTCCTCGTGCACGGCGTCGAGGATCTGCTCCCGGCTCAGCCGGAGCCCGCGCGCGCGGAACGCGGCGACGATCTCGGCGTTGCTGCGGTACCGGACGAGCTGGGCGAGCTCGCGATTGAGGTAGTCCGACAGCGACAGGTGCTCGGCCGCAGCCCGCTCCTTGAGCCGGGCATGGACGTCGTCGGGGACGTTTCGAACCTGGATCATGCGGCTCATGATCCCAGTGTCGCATGCGGTTCACATGTGCGAATGCTCGATCTGTGGACAACTTGCGGAGCTCATGAGTTGCGACGAGGCAGGCGTCAATTCAAGTTGACGCTCCTTGAAGTGTCAACTATGGTTGACGGTGGATGCCGGGCCTCCGGCATCCGGAAGGGGATCGCATGAGCGGCGACGGCATCCGCACCCTCGTCGGGGCCGCGGGAGAACGCGAGCCGCTCGCCGAGCTGCACCGTCTCGCCGACGTGCGGCGCGAGCTCGCCCGGGCCGAGGAGGTCCAGGTGCGCCGCGCCCGCAATCTCGGCTATTCGTGGCAGGCGATCGCCGGCGCGCTCGGCGTGACCCGCCAGGCGGCGCACAAGAAGTACGGTCGACAGTGACCCCCCGAGCGAACGAACGAGGTACCGCCATGTCCGTCGTCAGACCCGCCCGCGGAGCGCGCCGCTCGCGCAAGGACGACGGTCCCCGCGCGAGCCTGCGGCAGCTGCTGCCCTACCTCTTCGAGCACAAGCGCGTCCTCGTGCTCGTGACGGTGCTGAGCATCCTCGCGGCGGCCGCGACGCTCGCCCAGCCGCTCGTCGTCGGCCAGGTGATCGAACGGGTGCAGCAGGGCGACACCCTCGGCGGTCTCGTGTGGGTGCTCGTGGCCCTCGTCGTCGCCTCGTCGCTGATCGGCGGATGCCAGCACTACCTGCTCCAGCGCACCGGCACCGCGGTCGTGTTCTCGAGCCGCCGCCGGCTCATCGCACAGCTCCTGCACCTGCCCGTGCAGGAGTACGACGCGCGCCGCACCGGCGACCTCGTCTCGCGCGTCGGCACCGACACCACGCTCCTCTACGCCGTGCTCACCCAGGGTCTCGCCGACTCGATCGGCAACGTCCTGATCTTCGTCGGCGCGGTGATCGCGATGGTCCTCATCGACCCGCTGCTCCTCGTGCTGATCCTCGCCGTGATCGGCGGATCGGTCGCGGTCGTGGGCGTGCTCAGCGGACGCATCCGCCAAGCCACCGCCGTGCAGCAGGAGAGGGTCGGCGCGCTCGCCGCCGGCGTCGAGCGCGCCGTCGGGTCCATCCGGACGATCCGCGCGGCGGGGGCGGCCGAGCGCGAGCAGCAGGCCATCACCGGCGACGCCCGTGCCGCCTACGACGCCGGCGTGCGCGTGGCCAAGGCGTCCGCTCTCGTCGTGCCGGTCGCGGGCATCGCGCTGCAGCTCTCGCTGCTGGTCGTGCTGGGCGTGGGCGGGTTCCGCGTGGCATCCGGCGCCATCTCGATCGCGAGCCTCGTGACGTTCGTGATGTTCCTGTTCTTCCTCGTGCAGCCGCTCGGGTCGTTCTTCGGCGCGATCACCTCAGTGAACCAGGCGCTCGGCGCGCTCGGGCGCGTGCAGGAGGTGCTCGACCTCCCGACCGAGACGCAGGCGGATGCCGCGACCGCCGGGGCCGTCCGTGCCGCCGCGACGACGGCGCCGGAGACGGGCGGCGCCGCGGCAGCACACGGCGCGGAGTCGGCGACCGCGGTGACCGACGCCGTTGCGATCGAGTTCCGCGACGTGCGCTTCTCATACCCCGAGGTCGTCGTCGCGGCGCGGCGGAAGACCGAGACCGAAGCCGTCGCGATGCTCGCCGAAGCGCACGTCGACACGACCGCGATCGACCTGCCCGACGACGAGGGCGAGGTGCTGCGGGGCGTGTCGTTCCGGGTCCCGCGCGGATCGCGCGTCGCGCTCGTCGGGCCGTCCGGCGCGGGCAAGTCCACGACGCTGGCCCTCATCGAGCGCTTCTACGACCCGGTCGGCGGCGCCGTGCTGGTCGACGGCGAGGACGTGCGCACGCTCGACCGCTCCGCGCTCCGCGCCCGGCTCGGCTACGTCGAGCAGGACGCACCGACCCTGGCCGGCACGATCGCCGACAACCTGCGACTGGCCTCGCCCGAGGCGTCCGACGCCGACTGCGAGCGGGTGCTGCGCGCCGTGAACCTCGGCGAGGTGCTCGAACGCAGCCCGCTGGGGCTCCAGGCCCCGGTGGGCGAGGCGGGCGTCATGCTCTCCGGCGGCGAGCGCCAGCGGCTCGCGATCGCGCGGGCGCTGCTGGCCGCTCCCCCGATCCTGCTGCTCGACGAGTCGACCTCGTCGCTCGACGGGCTCAACGAGCAGCGCATGCGCGAGGCGATCGATGCCGTCGCCGACGGCCGCACGCTCGTGGTGATCGCGCACCGCCTCTCGACGGTGGTCGACAGCGACCTCATCGTCGTGCTCGACCGCGGCCGGGTCGCCGGCCAGGGCACGCACTCCGAGCTCGTGGCATCCGTGCCGCTCTACCGCGACCTCGCGCGCCACCAGCTCCTCGTCTGACGCGCGCCCCGGTCCCGACCCCGCGCCCTGCGCCCGCCGCCCGCCGCCCATGACCGCGAGAATGCACTGGTGCACCGAGAATGCGTGCTGAGCATGCACTCTCGGTGCACAGTTGCACTCTCGCGGTCAGGAGGGTCGGGAGCGAGGGCGGGACGCGCGGACCGTGCGCGGGTCAGGAGGTGCGGTCGAGGCGGTAGCGGAGCGCGGCGAGCTCGGTGCGCAGCGCCGCGGGCAGACGGTCGCCGAACCGGGCGTAGAACTCCTCGGTGAGGTCGGCCTCGTGCCGCCACGAGTCGGGGTCGACCGCGAACAGCTCGTCGAGGTCGCCCTGCGAGACGTCGAGACCGTCGAGCGTGAGGTCCGCGGTCTCGGGCAGGCGCCCGATCGGGCTGTCCACGGCGCCCACGTCACCGTCGAGCCGGCGGCAGATCCACTCGATCACGCGCGAGTTCTCGCCGAACCCCGGCCACAGGAAGCGGCCGTCGACACCCTTGCGGAACCAGTTGACCTGGAAGATCCGCGGCGCGCGGTCGAACCGCAGCGACTGCCCGACCTCGAGCCAGTGCGCGAAGTAGTCGGCCATGTTGTAGCCGCAGAACGGCAGCATCGCGAACGGGTCGCGACGCAGCTCCCCGACGGTGCCCTCGGCGGCGGCGGTGCGCTCCGACGAGATGTTCGACCCGAGGAACACGCCGTGCGTCCAGTCGGTCGCCTCGACCACGAGCGGCACGTTCGTCGCACGTCGTCCGCCGAAGAGGATCGCGTCGAGCGGCACGCCCTCGGCGGCATCCCAGTCCGGCGCCATCTGCGGGCACTGCGCCGCGCTCACCGTGAAGCGTGAGTTCGGGTGGGCGGCGGGGCGACCGGATGCCGGCGTCCACGGCCTTCCCTCCCAGTCGGTCAGCTCGGCGGGTGCCTCGTCGGTGAGCCCCTCCCACCACACGTCGCCGTCCGGGCGGAGGGCGACGTTCGTGAAGATCGTGTTGCCCCACAGCGTCTCGACCGCCGTGACGTTCGTCGACTCGCCGGTGCCGGGCGCGACCCCGAAGAAGCCGGCCTCGGGGTTGATCGCCCACAGCCGACCGTCGGGTCCCGGGCGCAGCCACGCGATGTCGTCGCCGAGCGTCTCGACGCGCCAGCCCGGCAGGGTCGGACGGAGCATCGCGAGGTTCGTCTTGCCGCACGCCGACGGGAACGCCGCGGCGAGGTGGTAGGCCTTGCCACGCGGGTCGATGACGCGGATGAGCAGCATGTGCTCGGCGAGCCAGCCCTCGTCGCGGCCGAGGACCGAGGCGATGCGCAGCGCGAAGCACTTCTTCGCGAGGATCGCGTTGCCGCCGTAGCCCGAGCCGAACGACCACACCTCGAGCGACTCCGGGAAGTGCACGATGTACTTCTCGTCGTTGCACGGCCACGCGACATCCTGGTCGCCGGGGGCGAGGGGTGCGCCCACCGAGTGCACCGTCTTGACCCAGGGCCTGCCGGCGGCGATCTGCTCGATCACGGCCGTGCCGACGCGGGTCATGATGCCCATCGACACGACCGCGTACGCGCTGTCGGTGATCTGCACGCCGATGTGCGAGAGCGGTCCGCCGACGGCCCCCATCGAGAACGGCACGACGTACATCGTGCGACCGCGCATCGAGCCGTCGAACAGCGGCGTGATCGTGGCGCGGATGTCGTCGGGAGCGACCCAGTTGTTGGTCGGCCCGGCATCCTCCTCGCGCTCCGACGCGATGAACGTGCGGGCCTCGGTGCGGGCGACGTCGCTCGGGTGCGAGCGCGCGAGGTACGACCCGGGCCGCCACTCGGGGTTGAGCTTGATGAGCTTGCCCTCCGCGACGAGGCCGCGCAGGAGCATGTCGTTCTCGGCGGCGGAGCCGTCGACCCAGTGCACCCGGTCGGGCCGCGTGAGCGCGGCGATCTCGGCGACCCACTCGACGAGGCCCGTCATGCCGGTGCCGCTCACCTGCGGTCGCTGGCCGAACGCGCGCACGACGGGCGCGGCGGGGCGGCGAGGCGTGAGCGGGGTCAGGATGTCGGCAAGAGCCATGTCGGGGTTCCCTTCGGAATGTCACGAGATCATCGTTCTTCTCCATTCTGACCAGCGCACGCGCTGTTTGCCCGGCTCAACTGTGTAAAGAACTTCACTTCTTTCGCTATCGTGAAGGAATGACCCCCTCCTCGCTGGAGCTGTCGACGCTCGGCCACCGCATCCGCCACCAGCGGATCTCGCACGGCTACACGCTCGACGCCCTCGGCGCACTCGTGGGCGTCGCCGGCAGCCAGCTGAGCCTCATCGAGAACGGCAAGCGCGAGCCGAAGCTGTCGCTGCTGCAGGCGATCGCGACGGCGACCGGCACCGACGTCGCCGCGCTCCTCTCCCCCGAGCCGCCCAACCGCCGTGCCGCTCTCGAGCTCGAGCTCGAGCGCGCGCAGGCGAGCCCGGTCTTCCGGCAGCTCGGCATCCCGCCGGTGCGAGTCGCCAAGGCGATGACCGACGAGACGCTGGAGTCGGTCCTGGGACTCCACCGCGAGCTGCAGCGTCGCGAGCGCGAGGCGATCGCGACGCCCGAGGAGGCGCGTCGCGCCAACACCGAGCTGCGCCTGCGCATGCGCGAGCGCAACAACCACCTGCCCGAGATCGAGAGGCTCGCCGAGAAGCAGCTCAAGGCCGCGGGGCACGTCTCCGGCGCGCTCACGCACCGCACCGTGAGCGTCATGGCCGAGCAGCTCGGCTTCGAGCTGCTCTACGTCAACGATCTGCCGCACTCGACGCGCTCGGTCACCGACCTCGAGAACGGCCGCGTGTACCTGCCGCCGGCCTCGATCCCGGGCGGGCACGGCCTGCGGTCGATGGCGCTGCAGGCGATGGCGCACCGGCTGCTCGGCCACCAGGCGCCCACGGACTACGCCGACTTCCTGCAGCAACGGCTCGAGATCAACTACTACGCGGCGTGCTGCCTCATGCCCTCCACCGCCGCGGTCGCGTTCCTGCAGCAGGCGAAGAAGGACCGCGACCTCGCCGTCGAGGACTTCCGCGACGCGTTCGGCGTGACGCACGAGGCCGCCGCGATGCGCATGACGAACCTGCTCACCGAGCATCTCGGCATCCGGCTGCACTTCCTCCGCATCGACGAGCCGGGCACGATCGGCCGCGTGTACGAGAACGACGGCCTGCCGCTGCCGATGGACGTGACCGGCGCGGTCGAGGGCCAGTTCGTGTGCCGGCGCTTCGCCGCGCGCGCGGCGTTCTCCGAACAGAACCGCACGACCGAGCACCACCAGTACACCGACACGCCCGCCGGCACGTTCTGGTGCTCGAGCCAGACCGGGTCGACGTCGGCGGGCGAGTACTCGGTGACCGTCGGGGTGCCGTTCGACGACGCGCGATGGTTCCGCGGGCGCCAGACGAGCAAGCGCGCGCAGTCGTCGTGCCCCGACGAGTCGTGCTGCCGCCGGCCGCCGGTCGAGCTCGCGCAGCGCTGGGAGGGCAAGGCCTGGCCGAGCGCGCGCGTGCACATGCAGATGTTCTCGCCGCTCCCCCGCGGCGCGTTCCCCGGCGTGGACGACGGCGAGGTGTACTCGTTCCTCGACCGGCACGCGTGAGGGTGCGGGACGGCGGATGCCGGTGGCGAGCCGCGGTCGAGCCGCCGAGCCGGTTCAGGCCGTGATGAACGCGCGGTAGCGGTCGAGTGCGGCCGCGATCTCCTCGTCCGTCGCAGCATCGCGGGCGAACAACTGCGGCACGGGATCGTCGGTGTGCCGTTTCAGGGCGAGCGAGTGCGTCCAGACGCCGACGATCTCGCCGCGGGCGACGAGCACCGGCCGCACGATGCCGTTGAGGCCCGGGCCGACCGAGGCAAGGAACTCCGGCGCGCAGGCGATCGTGCGGTCGGCGTAGGAGATGAACGACTCCTCGAACGGTGGCAGCGCGACGACGTCGGGAGCGGTGGGATGCCGGTGCGGCATCGCGGGCGCGACGAACACACCGTCCTCCACCTCGGTCAGCCGGTCGCGCGCCGCCTCGGCGGCGGTCCGCGCCATGCCGATCGGCAGACCCGCCCACCAGGCGAAGTCGGCGGCGCCGGCCGGGCCATGACCGTCGATGTAGCGGACGAACAGCTCGGCGAGCGGGTCGTCGGGAGTGCGCGCGTGCGGGAGCCACTCCTCGGCCAGCACGACGTACTGCTCCCGCGTCGGGCCGCCGGAGCGCGGCACCACCGGGCCCTGGCATACCAGCATCCGCATCGAGAGGTCGTACAGCACGTGCACGCCGCGCTGGCCCACCGGATCGATCCCCGCGTCGCCCAGGACGGCGAACAGCTCAGCCCGGGTCAGGCGATTGCCGCCCGTCAACGCCGCGCGCGCGACGGACTCCGCTCGGCGGAGGTCGTCCGCGTCGAGCCCGAGCTGGCGCAGGCGTGCGGCGGCGGAGCGCTGCTGCCGCTCGCCGGTGACCGAGAGCACCCACGCCAGATCCGCCGCGGGGACGACGTGGATCGTGCCCCGCATCGTCCACGAGCGCACCAGCTCGCCGCGGTCGAAGGCGGCGTCCACGTCGGAGAGCGCCAGATCGCCCTTGGTGCGAGCCGCGAGCGCCCACCGGCCGCCCCAGAACTCCTGGCCCTGCACCGCGAGCATGTGCGCGGCTGCCTCACCGACCGACGGCGCGGGCGAGGCGATCCGGTGCGACCGCCAGCGCAGCGCGCGGGCGCGAGAGATGTCCATGAACCCATCCTGGCCGGGACCTCCGACATCCGGCTCTCGCTCCACGCTTCCTCCACACCCCGGTGGGGCGAGAGGTTCTCCACGGACGCCGGCTGCACACCGTGCCGACGCCGCACCCCCTGATCGTCAGGACCGGGATCGCCGGACTGCGCATCGAGATGAAGGGCGAGCTCGAAGGACTGCGCGGCGACGTCCGCAGCCTCGACCGCGACATCAGCGCGCTCATGGAGCACACGTTCGGCATCGACCGCGGCTGAGGTCGCGCGGTAGACTCGGCCCGTCCGGCGGAGGCATCCGCCGGTGCTCGGAAAAGGGGCACGCAGCCGCCCGCACCGTCGCGGCGCGCGAGACACATACGGCATCCTCCGTCCCGTCTCGAAAGGCTCCGCCATGCCCACGGTCTCCGCA